>JBKPFG010000028.1:0-4619 GCA_046728735.1 Actinomycetota bacterium | reverse complement strand
GGAGACGTCCTCCGCGTGCAGCTTGACCTGCAGGGCACGCAGCACCTCTTGCTGGCTCCCCAGGTCGAGCGACTTGATCGCCGCGTAGACAGGGTCCGCGGCCGAATCAGTGAAGCGCCTGTCCCCAGGCGGCAACGGTGTGGGATCGAAAGTGGCATGACGCCCACCGTAGAACGGCTGACCGGATGCCCTCCAAGATCCCGCATGAAACCCAGCTCGCCACTTAGTTGCACGACGCGCGGGTGCCAGGGCCTGTAGCTGAGGGGCGCGTCATGCAACTGGCGGTCCCGGCCGATATGAAAACCGTGATCGGTAGAGGAAAACTCATCGGCGCAACTAGGCGGGGAGAGAAGATGGCCAAGCGCTTCGGCCTTGTGGCGTGGGCCCTCCCGCTCGCGGCCGCGGCGCTCGTGGCTGCCTTCGCGACCAGTGATCCGGCCGACCTGCCCTACTTCGCCCACGCGGCACGCACGCTCTTCTCGGCGCACTGGGCGGACACCTTCGCCGACCCCTCGCTCCAGGTGGGGCCGCTGCAGCTGTTCGTCGTCGGCGTCGCGGACCGGCTCGGCGGGCTCGGGCTCCTCGCCTTCCTGCTCGAGCTCGGCCTCGTCGCGCTGACCGTCTTCACGGTCGGCCGCTTGCTCCAGGGACGGCCTCATCGGGCGGCCGTCCAGACGGTCGCCGGCCTGGCCGTCGTCGTGCTGGGCATCACGGACGCGGCGTACACGTACGGACACCCCGCTCAGGTCGCGATCCCCCTTCTCTGGGTGCTGGCAGCCGTCGACGCACGGGAAGGGAAGACGATTCGGGCCGGCGCTCTGCTCGGCCTCTCGGCCGGCTTCGAGGTCTGGGGCGTCCTCGGCCTCCCGGTTCTGCTGCTCGCACCCGGCTTGCGGACAGCGCTCCGCGGCCTGGCCGCGCAGGCCGCCGTCACAGGCGCTCTCTTCCTCCCGTTCGCGCTCTTCGGCGAGTTCCGCATGTTCGAGCACGCCTGGCGGGTGGAAGGCTGGACGCTCGTTCGCTTCGTCGTGCCCGCCGGGAGCGAGTTCCCCTGGAGCCTACGCCTGCTGCAGGGAGCTGCCGCGCTGGCGGTCGGGGCCGCGGTGGCGCTCGCGCTGCGCCGGACGGATCGCGCCCTGTGGGCCGTCCCGCTCGGCGTCGTCGCGGTGCGGATCCTGCTCGATCCGACCGTCTACTCGTGGTACTGGCTCGCGCTCGAGACGCTGGCGCTGCTCGCCGCTCTCGAGCTTGCCACCAGCGTGGGACGCGTTGGTCTCTTCCCGGCCAGGCAGCGGCCGCCCCCAAGTAAGAGCTTCTGTTAGTCTCTTACATATGTATTTGACTGATAGGTGGCCGTGAGAGGGAACCGACACCGGCATCGGCGCGGGCATCGCCGCCGCCACGCACGTGTGGAGCGCTTCGCCGAGCCGTCGCTGCTCCTCCTGCTGCGGGAGCGGCCGATGCACGGCTACGAGCTGATCGAACGGCTGCCCGAGGTTGCGGGTGCGGAAAGCCGAGTCGACGTGGGCAACCTCTACCGACTTCTCCGCGGGCTCGAGGACGAGGGCGTCGTCACCTCCGAGTGGAGCGCGGACCTGCCAGGCCCGGCCAAGCGGACGTACGAGCTCACGGACGAGGGTCGAGCGCTTCTCGACCGCTGGGCCGAGTCGCTACGGGAGGCCCAAGGTGTGCTGTCGTCGTTTCTGGAGCGCTACGAGCAAGGCGAAGGGAGGTGAAGATGCACCGTCGCCATGGACACAGGCACGGGTGCGGGCCGGGGTTCGGCCGGCGCCGCGTTCCCAACCGCGAAGAGTGGCTCAGCCACCTGGAGGAGTACCAGAAGGATCTGGAACAGGAGGTGGCCGATGTCGCCGACCTCATCCGCCGCCTCAAGGAGGAGAAGAAGGAGACCGCCGAGGTTTAGGCGGGCTAAGCGGTGGCCATGCGGGCCTGCAGCCGGCCGACGCCGTAGGGGATCCACCACGCGGCGAGGCCGGCTGCGAGCGCCCAGAGCAGATTCACTTCGAAGCCGATTCCTCCGACGAGCAGCGCGAGAGCCCAGTCACGCGCGCCGCGGAGATCCCGGAGGAGCGCGATGTGAAGGAGGCCCGCGGTCGCGAGGAGCCCCGCCAGAACGGGCAGGGGGAACGCCGGCAGCACCGCCGCGAGCCCGGCGCCGAAGCCGACAGCCAGGACGAGAAGAGCGCCTCCCATGACGAGCGGCGCGGCTCCCGTTCGTGCGCCGAACTTGTAGTGGGCGGTCATTCCGCCCGCTCCGTGGCAGATGGGCATTCCGGAGATCGCTCCCGCGAGCAGGTTCGCCGTCCCGAACGTGGTCGCGAGACGCCCTGGGCGCACGCGCGTGCCGTCCTCGCCGAAGTAGACGCGAGCCGCATCCGCGGTCGCGAGGCACGAGTTGGCGAACGAGAGCGGCGCCTGGGGTAGTACGAGCACGGTGAGCGCCGTCAACAACACCGCCCCGGAGAGCGAAGGCACGGTCAGCGGCGAGGGCCCGAGCGCGAGCTGCCCGCCTGCGAGGACGAGGGCGACGACGATGCCGCTCCCGACGAGCACGATCGAGATCGCATAGCGACGGAGCGTGAGCGCGAGCACGAGGACGAGCATGCCCAGGGGCAGCGCCCAGCTGGACGGAAGCGCGTGCTCGGCGAAGGCCTTGGGCGTATCGGTGACGAGCCCCCAGGAGATCTTGAGAAAGAGGAGGCCGACGGTCAGCTGCACCCCGCGCACGAGCGAACGCGGGAAGGCCTTCGCCAGGAGGTCGAGGATCCCGAGCCGGCCGGCCAGCAGGAACATCGCTCCGAGGAGCAGAGCGCCCGCCGCGATCTCGTCCGAGCCGAGGCCCTTGGCGATTGCGATGGCGCCGAAGGCCTTCAACGGCTGGACGGGCACGGGGAGCCGATAGATCAGAGCGGCGGCGACGTACAGCAAGCCGGCGGGGAGCAGCACCGCGGTGGCCGAGAGCCCGTTGCTGACGATGAGCGCGACCGCGATCGGCACGAAGACGCCGAGATCGGCCACGGCGCCGGCGAGCTCCCGTCGGTCGAACTGCACCGCCCTATCATGACCGCGATGTTCTTCCGGCAGGTGCTGCACGAGGATCTGGGCTGCGCCTCCTATGTCGTGGCCGATGGAGGGGAGGCCGCCGTCATCGACCCGAAGTGGGACGTCGAGGACTATCTCGCGCTCGCGGCCGAGCACGGCTTCCAGATCCGCCACATCCTCGAGACGCACAACCATGCCGATCACGTTTCCGGCAAGGGTCGTCTCGCAAGCGCCACCGGGGCCGCGATCTATGTACCCGCGGGTGCAGACGTCGCCTTCGAGCATGCTTCATTGGCCGATGGTGACGTAGTCGGCGTCGGCCAGATCTCGATTACCGCTGTCTCGACGCCGGGCCACCGGCCGGAGCACACCGCCTACACGATCGCCGACTCGACCCGCGGCGAGGAGCCCTGGCTCGTCGTCAGCGGGGACTCACTGTTCGTGGGCGACGTGGCCCGTCCGGATCTCGCGGTCGAGCCCGAGGAGGGCGCCCGCGACCTGCGCAGGTCGATGCAGCGACTGCTCGGCCTCGACGACTTCGCCGAGGTGTGGCCGGGGCATATCGGCGGCTCGCTCTGCGGGGGCGCGGGCATGAGCGAGAAGCCGGGGACGACGATCGGGTTCGAGCGCCGCTACAACCGGCTGCTCAAGCTCGACGGGGAGGACGCGTTCGTCCGGGAGCTCACGAGCGACCTCGCGCCGCAGCCCCCGAACTTCAAGCGCATCGTCGAGCTGAACCGCGGCCCCCTGCTCACCCAGGCGGCGGAGCTTCAGCCTCTCGCGCCGGCGCGTGCAAAGGCGATGCTCGAGCCGGGAGCGACTCTGCTGGACGGACGCGCACCCCGCGAGTTCGACGCCGTCCACGTCCCACGCTCGATCAACGTGACCATGACGCGCTCTGCGGTGGGAACGAGGGCTGCTTGGATCGTCGATCCGGAGAGCGAGGTCCTCGTCACGGCGGCCTCGGAGGAGCAGGCCGCGAGGATGGCGAGGCTCCTCGAGGCGGTCGGCTTCAGAAAGCTCCCCGGCTTCCTCGCGGGCGGGGTCCCGGCCTGGCGGGAAGCGGGTCTCGAGACCTCCTCGACGCAGGTGATCGACGTTCCCGAGCTGGCCAGGCGCTGGAAGCGCGGCGATATCGCCCTGCTCGACGTGCGGGAGGACGACGAGTGGGAGGACGGCCACGTCGAGGGCTCCATCCACATCCCCTACCACGAGCTCCGCGACGGCCTGCCGAACGGCAGGAAAGACGGCAAGCCATTGGCAGTGGTTTGTTCTGTCGGAAACCGGAGCTCGATCGCGGTATCGCTGCTCGAGCGATCCGGCCTCGAGGACCTGATCCACGTCGCCGACGGCGGCGTCAGCGATCTGAAAGAGGAGGGAATCCCGCTCGTGAAAGGGAAGTAGAGGGGGAGCGCGGAATCGCCTTGCTACACTCCGTCCGCGCGGGGCGGCGTAGCTCAGTTGGTTAGAGCAGCGGAATCATAATCCGCGTGTCGGAGGTTCGAGTCCTCCCGCCGCTACCTTGCAGGGGTCCCTTTAAGCGAAGAAAGACGAAA
>JBKPFG010000025.1:0-3386 GCA_046728735.1 Actinomycetota bacterium | reverse complement strand
AACGGCCACCGCACGTTCGACCTCTCCCTCGTGACGCCCGAGGGCACGGCGTTCGAAGGCGAGGCCCGGATGCTGATCGTCCCCGGCGCCGCAGGGGAAATCGGTGTGCTGGCGCGCCACGCACCGCTGGTTGCGATGCTGAAGGCCGGGGAGACGCGGGTGCTTGCCCAGGGCGAATGGCATTCGTTCGCCTCCGGGCCGGGGTACTTCAAGGTGCATCAGGATCGCGCCATCGTCCTCGTGGACGACGCGGTCCGGGCAGAGGACATCGACGTCGAGGAGGCTCGGCGCGAGGTCGAGGAAGCACGCGCCGAGCTCGAACGGATCGACGCCGGCGAGGAAGGCATCGACCGCTGGCAGGCCGAGCAGCGTCTCCGTCACGCTGAAAACAAGGTCACAGTCGCCGGCAGGTAACGAGCCGGTTACCCGGGTCTTAAGAACGTTTAAGACATCGGCCGCTGAGCCTTGCGCGCGCTCTCGGTCGCGGTAGCGTGGATCGTGTAATCCGATCCGAAGGAGGCAGATGTTCTACACGCTCATCCGTTCGCTCGTGAAGCTCGAAAGCGGCCGCTATTGCCGCCGCTGCGGGGCCTCCATCTCGCCGCACGATCTCTTCGGTGTCAGCGAGGGAGTGTGCCCCTCCTGCCGCTTCTAGCGAGTCGGCGGCGCCCTCCTGGATAAGCTCCCGTCTCGCGAGGCGGGAGTTCGTTCTTAAGGGAGGAGCTGCTTGGAGCTGAAGGCATATGCGCCCGGGATCTACCCGCGCTCCGACGCGCTCGTGCAGGCGACGCGGGACCTCGATCGCGGGCGCACGACCGAGGAGGCCGTCGAACAGCAGGTCGAGCGTGACTTCCGCGAGCTCGTTTCCGTGCAGGAACGTGCCGGGCTCACGCTCGCCTCCGACGGTCTCCTGCGCTGGCAGGACCAGTTCAGGCCGCTCGCCGAGCGCACCGACGGCCTCGTCGCGCGCCCCCTGACGCGCTTCCTGGACACCAACACGTTCTTCCGGGCGTTGCTCGTCGAGGGAAAGCCTCGCCTGCGCGAGCCGGTACCGCCGCCGGAGCTTCCCGCGGGGCGCTGGCTCTGCACCCTGCCTTCTCCGTACGCGTTCTCGCGGGCCGCCGGGGAAGAGGTCTCGGCCGAAGCCTTGGCGGCCGACGTCCTGGCGCCGCAGATCGAGGCGTACTCACGGGCCGGCTGTGCGCTGGTCGTTCTCACCGATCCCTTCCTTGCGCGGGGCGGCGATGTCCGGACGGCAGTCGCTTCCCTGGGCGAGCTGCCCAGCGGGACGCCCTTCGTCCTCCAACTTCCCTTCGGCGATGTGGGCCCGGTCCTGGACGGCCTGTCCGAGGCCCCGGTCGAGGCGATCGGCGTCGATTTCTATGCGACGAGCCTCGACTCCGTGCCGGAGGGCTATCCGAAGGAGATCATGGCCGGGGTGATCGATTCGAGGAGCTCCGCGCTGGAAGACCTCGGCCAGATTCGAGCTTTCGTCGGAGAGCTCCGTCAGCGAAAGCCCGCAGGGCTTTCGCTGAGCGTGAACGGCGACCTGCAGTTCGTCCCCGAGCCCATCGCGAGTGAGAAGATCGCGCGCCTCGGGCGCTCTCGGACCGCGCTCGAGCAGGCCGCATGAGCGACGTCCGCCTCCTCACACGCGAGATCGGCAGCCTGGCCAAGCCGTCCTGGCGCGTGAAGACGTTCGCCGGACGCCCGCTCGAGGAAGTCGATATCGCCGAAGCCGAGCGCTGGGGATCCCGGCTCGAAGTCGAGGGCCACGACGAGCTCCTCGAAGGGCTGCGGTCCGGGAGTCTGTCGCGCGACCAGGTCGACGGTTGGGCGGCGATCTACGCGATCCGCCTGCTCGAGAAGGTCGGGCTGGACGTCGTCTACGACGGCGAGCAGAGGCGCACCGAGATGTACGACCACGTGGCGGCCTTCGCTCACGGCTTCGAGCCGCGCGGCACCGTGCGCTCCTTCGACAACAAGTACTACGCGAAAGCCGCGGTGGTGGAGGCCCCGTCCGTGGGCGGGCCGCAGGACGTGGACGAGTTCGAGTTCGTGCGCGTCCATACCGACCGCGCGGTCAAGGTTCCGCTCACGGGCGCCTACACGATGGAGGACTGGTCCTACGACGAGCACTACGCGCGCGAAGGGACGCTGGGCGGCTCGAAAGAGCGTCGCTACGACGCGCGGCGGCGCTTCGTCTCGGACGTGGCCACCAACGTCATCCTCCCCAACGTGCAGGGCCTAGTGGCGGCTGGGGCCGAGTGGATCCAGGTCGACGAGCCGGCGGCGACGACGAAGCCGGACGAGGTGCCACTGGTCGTCGAGGGCTTCAACGAGTCCACAAAGGGAGTCGAGGC
The DNA here is from genome assembly GCA_046728735.1 of Actinomycetota bacterium. Taxonomy (GTDB): domain Bacteria; phylum Actinomycetota; class Thermoleophilia; order Gaiellales; family Gaiellaceae; genus JAIBJP01. The sequence continues at coordinate 1,023 of JBKPFG010000025.1, read as the reverse complement.
GAAGAAATCCATGCACATCTGCTTCTCGGACTACTCCGCGCTCTGGCCTCATGTGCTCGAGCTCGACGACTGCCTCGAGCTCCAGCTCGAGTTCGCCAACCGCGACTCACGCGAGCTCGGCACGAGTGACGAGGCGCGGCCGGGGTACGCCGAGACCCTGCGCCTCTTCAAAGCGCACGGGTATCCGAATGTCGGGCTCGGCGTGCTGGACATCCATTCCGACTTCGTCGAGCCGGCCGAGCTCGTGCGCGACCGGATCCTCTACGCCGCCGAGGTCCTCGGCGACCCCGCCCGAATTCAGGTCAACCCGGACTGCGGCCTGCGCACGCGGAGCTGGGACGTGGTCTACGAGAAGCTCGCCAACATGGTGCAGGGCACACGCCTCGCCGAGGAAGCGCTGACTCGGGCGCCCACGTCCGCGCCCGCCTAGGCTTTCCGGCCTAGCCAGTCGAGGACGATCCGGCACACCTCGTCGCCGGCTTCCTGCAGGAGGCCGTGCCCGGCGTCGACCGTGAGGACATCGGCGGAAGGCGATGCCGCCCGAAAACGTGCGCGAGCGCGGCTTCGGACCCCCTGATACTCGCCCGCAGCACCGCCTGCGACGAGGAGCACCGGTAGCTCTCGGGCCTCGACCCGCGGCAAGAGCGGCAGCGCCGGCTCGACGTTCGACCCTGCCATCGCGGCCGCCACGATATCGCGCGGCGCTTCCGATTCATCGTCCGTCGCATCGAGCTCGGCCCTCCATCTGTCCATCCGTCCGGCGAAGTCGAGTGACGGGTCGTCTTCTGGGTCGTCCGAGGGATCGAGGTAGCCCCCGTCGAGGAGGACGAGCGCTTTCAGGCTTTCGGGATGCCGCGCGGCCACGTGGACGCCGATGTTGGCGCCCCACGAGAACCCGACCCAGATCGCGGGCGAAATCGAGAGCTCATCGATCAGGCCCACGCCGATCTCCGCGATGCTGGACGCTCGATACCGCGGGAGCTCGAGCGGCGGCGACTCGCCGTACCCCGGCGCGTCCGGCGC
>JBKPFG010000151.1:0-9307 GCA_046728735.1 Actinomycetota bacterium | reverse complement strand
TCGCCGACGACGCCTCTGACGCCGTCCGTGCCGAAGTAGCGTCTCAGCGCTTGGAGAACTGCGGCGCCTTGCGCGCCTTGTGCAGGCCTGCCTTCTTGCGCTCGACGATGCGGGCGTCGCGCGTGAGGAAGCCTTCGCGCTTGAGCGCGGTGCGCAGCTCCGGATCGGCCTCGACGAGGGCGCGGGCAATGCCGTGGCGAAGCGCGCCGGCCTGGCCGGTCGGTCCGCCGCCCTGAAGGCGCGCTCGGATGTCGAAGCGTCCCTCGACCCCTGCGACCCGCAGGGGGGCTGTTGCCATGGTCCGCAAGGCCTGGCGAGGGAAGTACTCCTCGATCGTGCGTCCGTTGACCCAGGTGGCTCCGTCGCCGGGCCGCAGGATCACGCGCGCAACCGAGGTCTTGCGCTTGCCGGTGCCGCGATATTGGGCGATCTGGTTCATTCGGGAAGAGGGCTCGGATTCTGGGCTTCGTGAGGATGCTCGGGGCCCGCGTAGACCTTCAGCTTCGTCAGCTGCCGCCGCGCCAGGCGGTTGCGCGGGAGCATGCCCTTGACGGCCTTGCGGATCACCTCGGTCGGTCGGCGCTCGAGCTCCTCGCCGAGCGTTCGCTGTCGCAACCCGCCGGGATACCCGGAATGGCGGTAGTAGATCTTGTCCTCGCGCTTCTTGCCAGTCACCGCGATCTTCTCGGCGTTCACGACGACGACGAAGTCGCCCGTGTCGATGTGCGGGGTGTACTCGGGCTTGCGCTTGCCCCGAAGCGTGTTCGCGATTCGGGTCGCCAGACGACCGAGAGTCTGCCCCTCGGCGTCCACGAGGTACCAGCGCTGCTCGAGCTCCTTCGGCTTGGCGGAATACGTCTTCATGAGACAGAAAAGCGGCGGACCGGATGTCCGCCGAGGCCCGATTCTAGCAGCGTCACTCGGCGCTCGACGGGGCGAGCCCGAGCGCGCGGACGCGAAGGGAATAGCGCACGATCCAGCCCGCAGGGGCCAGGACGAGCAGCAGGCCGCCGACGCCAAGGGCCGCCACTCCGATCGCGTCGAGCGCGTAGCCGCCGAGCAGAGAGAGGCTCGCCCCGGTGAGGCCCGCGAGCAGGTCGTTGAAGCCGAGCAGCCGTCCTCTTTCGACGGGCCTGGTGCAGTCGGCCAGCTGAGCGGTCGCGGCCACGAACGAGAAGCTCCAGCCGAGGCCGAGCGCGAAGAGTGTGAACGCGAAGGCCGCGACGCTCGTCACCCAGAGCAGGCTGATGGCCGAGACCGCCATCAGCAGGAGCCCACCGACGAGGGCACGTGTCCTCCCGACCCGGTCGATGAGGCCGCCGACGACGATCACGAGGGCGTACATGCCGATCACGTGGGCCCCGATGATCGGAAAGACGACACGGGCCTCGTGTCCCTGCTCGACGACGACGACCCCGGTCAGGGTCATGATCCCGACCATGACGGCGAAGCTCGCGAGGGCGGCCACCAAGGCCGGCAAGACGCCGGGCCGGCGAATGATCTCGCCTAGCGGTGCCGCGGTTCCCGCTTCCTGAGCGCCCTCGGAGGCGCCGATCATCCGCGCGATTCGCCGTGGGTCCGGACGCACGGAGCCGACGAGGACGAGGCCGATGAACATGAAAGCTGCCGCCGCGAGCCAGGGGAGGACGAGAGCGTCGGCGTCGAGTTCCTTGTCGGCCAGGAGAGGGCTGAAGACGGCGGGCCCGAGAATCGCTCCGAACACTGCCCCGAAGAGGACGAACGAGATGCCGCGCGCCCGGCGCGAGGCCGGATACATGTCGCCCGCGGCCGTACGCGCGAGGAGGGCCGTCGCGCTGGCCGCGCCGACGAACACGAGCCCGATCAGCACCGGGGCCGCCAGGTCGTAGCCCGCGCCCACGGCGGCGAGGATGCCGCCCGCGACTCCGAGCGCGAAGCCGGCGACGAGCACCGGAATGCGGCCAAAACGATCCATCGCGCGCCCGGCCGGAAGCGCGAAGAGCGCACCGGTTCCGAGCACGATGGCCGGCCCGAGGCCGACCAGGCCGTGGACGCCGACGACGAGGACGACCGTGAGCGTCGCAACCGCGGCCGATAGCTGCAGCATGGCCGAGTTGGCCGCCAGCGAGGCCGCGAGCAGGATCGTGTTGCGTCGGATGGGGGGAGCGGCCTCAGTCACGCAGCGCCTCGATTAAACCCGTTCGGAACGCCGAGGCCCCTCCGTGCGAGGGATGGCGAACAACTGCGCGCCGAGCTCGCGCTCGGCCAGGCGGCCCACCGCGATCACTCGCCGGCCCGCCGCCAGCAGGTCCAGAAACGCTCGGCCCCCGGCGATCTCGTCCCGGGTAGGCGGCCGGTTCGTGGCCGGGAGGCTCGGCCGGTGGGGATGCGTGGGCACGAGGTTCCAGCAGAGGACCGCGTGCTCGAGCCCGAGCTCCCTGAGGACGCGGTGAACGATCGTCGCGCTCGCCTCGCGTGGCCCGGAGCCGCTCAGCTGCCGCTCGGACGTGAAAGGCACACCGCTGATCCGTGCCCCGCGGTAGCCGGCCGCCTCGCCCACGAGCAGTAGTGAGGCTTCTCGCCGCGAGGCGAGATACGCGCTCACGCGGGCCCGCCGAGCGCCGCATCGGTTCCTTCGCGGTAGAAGTTGAAGGTCGTGCCGATGCGCGCTTCCGCGAGGCGGTCCACGAAGGAGGCGGGCTCCGTCGGCACCGCAAATAGCCTATCCCCGTGGTCAGGCGCAGGCTCGTCATCCGCGGCAGGGTGCAAGGCGTCTTCTTCCGGGACACTCTCCGGCGGGTGGCAGAGAACAACCGCGTTGCCGGCTGGGCGCGCAACACGCCGGAGGGCACTGTCGAGACGGTGCTCGAGGGCGACGAGGGCTCCGTGGCACGCGTCGTCGAATTCGCGCACGGTGGCCCGGAAGGCGCTTACGTCGAGGGCGTCGACGTGCAGGACGAAGAGCCGGAAGGCCTGCGCAGCTTCGAGATCAGGTAGCCGGCGCGGGCTCGGGCTCCCGCCTGCGCTCGCGCCTCTCGGCGAGACGGTCCGCGCCCCAGTTCACGGCCAAAACGGCGATGACGCAGTAGATCCAGCCGAGGAAGATGTCCACGGCGTAGTGCTCCGCTGTGTACACCAGCGCGAACAGCATGGCGAGCGGATAGAGCGCGAGGAGCACACGGGCCCACCATGCCCGCACGAGCGGCCAGAGAGTGAGCGTGATGAGCAGCGTGTAAGCGCCATGCAGGGAGGGCACGGCGGCGACCTGGTTCGAGTAGTTCGCGCCTTTCTCGTACAGCGTGTTGAAGTTGCCGATCGGAATGTGACCCCAGATGACGCCGATGGAGCGCGTCGTCGGCTCGAGCGCACCGAGATCGCTCGCCATCCACGGAGGCGCCGCCGGGAAGAGGGCGTAGGTGGCGAAGCCCATCATTGCGAGAAGCGAGACCGTCACCACGTACCGGCGGAAGAGTGGCCGGTTCACCCACCAGAGGAAAGCGGCGAGCACGTAAGTCCCGAGGAAGTAGCTCACGTACACGAGCCAGACGAAGTAGTCGTACCAGTGGATCTCGGAGAAACCGTCCCAGAGCCAGTCCTGTAGGCGAACGGTCGGCGCGACCCCTGCCCCGAGGAACTCGTCCGCGCGCAGTTGCGGGAGGACGTGCGCTTGGAACAAGAGGCCGTCCGCCTGCCCTCGCAGGAGGTCGTAGGCCCAGAGGATCGCGAGGAATGGAAGCCACTCGAGGACGACGCTCCTGAGCCAACCGCGCACGTTCGTGAGCGAGAAGGCGAGCAGCCCGAGAAGGATCCACATCATGAGCCAGTCTCGCGAGAGCGGGAGCCCGTCCCGCGTCCAGACGACGATGAGCGCCACCGCCCAAACGAGCGGGCCGCCCCAGCGCAGGAGCCGCTGAGTGCTGGGGTTGGCAAGCCGCGCGCGAACTGTCTCGACCGAGCTCACGCGTGAGAGGCTAGCTGCTGGGTGTTTGGCCCCGTTATCGATCCGGAACAAGGTAGACCGTGCCCACCGACCAGTACCACGAACCTCCGAGCGAGCTGTCCGCAGATGTACGAACGTTCGCTCGCGTCTGCACCTCCCTCATCGAGGAGGCCGAGGCGATCAGCTGGTACGAGCAGCGTCTCGCCCTCGAGCAGGACTCCGAGGCGCACGCGATCATGGCGAACGCGCAGCAGGAGGAGTTCAAGCACTTCGCCATGAACCTCGAGTTCCTGAGCCGCCGCAACGAGAAGTGGCGCACCGTGCTCCAGGACGTTCTCTTCAAGGAGGGAAACATCGTCGAGCACGGTGAGCAGGCCGAGGAGGAGCTGGACTCCTAAATCCACCCGGTTTGCCTGGGGCGGCGCTCGCAAGGAGGCACAACGAGCGGGCCCGAGCCAACGCGCTGACCGCGCGTCTAGTCACACGGGGCCGCGAGTACGCATTCGCGTTCAAGATCACGCGGCGTCGTCAGGCCCGGCTTGGCGGGCCGGGCAGGCTAACCGGAGAGCCCGCGCATGACCGCGAGCCCCGCAAGCGGGAACAGGGCCGCTAGCCCGAATCCGACGCCCCACGAGGTCGCGTCGACGACCGTGGCGAAGAGCGGGGCTGCACTCGTGCTCGCCACTGACAGCGCCGTCTGCTGAAAGCCGAGGGCTGCGCCGCTTCTCGCCCGTCCCGCGACCTCCGCCGTCGCCGTGAAGGCGAGACCGTTCCAGGAGAGCGAGAGCGCCCCCGCCGCGACAAGGCTGGGGAGCAGCAGGCCCAGCGGTGCGTCGAGCAGAGCCGCGGTCAGGACGAGCGAGGCGGCGAGGGCCGTGGCGAGCTGCCTCAGCGGGCGCATCCTCGCCTGCACGTGGTCGGACCAGCGGCCGGCGAGGACGCGCATGGCCGCTCCCAGGAGCTGCGTGAGGGCCAGGACGCCGGCCGCCTCCGCCGTCGAGAGCCCGCGCTCCCCGTGCAGGAAGAGGACGACGAAGCCGAGAACGCAGATCTGGGCGCCGAGGATGAGTCCGCTGCCCACCGACAGCCGCCAGATGCGAGCGTCCTTCAAGGGGTGAGTCACGTCTCCCAGCTGCTCTTCGTCGAGGGGCGCCTCCCGGATGCCGACGAGGCCTGCGGCCGCGGCCGCGAAGCAGCCGCACGCGAGGGCGACCAGGCCGCCGCGCACTCCCGACTCCGCGGCGATGGGGGGCAGCGCGAGCGCCACCACCATGCCTCCAAGGGGTACCGCCGTCTGGCGGATGCCGAGCGCGAAGCCGCGCTGGCGCTCATCGAACCAGCCCATGACTGCCCGGCCGCTCGCAGCGTTGACGCTGGCGCCCAGAGCTCCCGCAAAGACGATCGCGGTGACGAAGACACCGAAGGAGGGGGCGAACGCGGCCGCGACGAGCGCGAGACTGGCTCCCGCGAGGCCGGTGGCGAGGACGGAACGCTCCCCCACCCGGTCGGCGAGCAGTCCCCAGGGAAGCAGCGTCACGATCGAGCCCACGTTGACAGCGGCGATCACGAGGCCGACTTCGGGTAGCGAGAGGTCGTACTCGACCCGCAGGGCGGGCGCGAGCACCGGGATCCCGAGGAAAACCGCCGAATACGCGGCCTGAGCCCCGGTCCCGAGCGCAAGGATCGTCCAGCGGTAGCGGCTCACGGCGCGCGAGCCTATCCTGGGGCCATGCTCGGAAGACTCAGCCGACTCTTCAAGCGGAACCGCGACTCGGATCAGATGCGCGCGGACGAGGAGAACCGACTTCGAGCGCAGCAGGAGCTCAGGCAGGCCGAGCAGCGCAAGACGGAGGACCAGCGCGGCCTCGAGGGCGCGCAAAAGGGTCTCCCCTACGGGCGCCCCTAGGTCAGACTCGTTTCCGATCCTCGGAGAGTGACCCCGATCTGGCGTGGATCTTCTCCGCGAGCGACAACCGCTGCGATCGCCTCGACGGCGGCGCCTGATCGCCGCCACCCGCGCGCCTGCCACCTGAGTCGCTCGTTCTTGGCCGCAGCTTCAACCGTCCACGGCCTACGGAAGACGATTCGATACGCGAAGACGAGCGGGATCACCAACAGCTCGAGGGCGAAGAAGACAAGCGGAGAAAAGATGAGCACCAACGCAGCGATCAGCACCACGAGAATCCCGGTCAGGCTCATATCGCCGAGCGGCCCGACGAAGTCGGCAGCACCGCCAAGCGACAGCTCATCGCGGATCCTCGGCAGCCAGAGCCGCCGCACTTTCCAGCGCCGCCGTCGGGAGCCGTTACGCGTTTAGCCGCAGCAGCCTTCCTTGTATCTGCATGTAAGGCAGTGCCAGCTCGCCTTCGTCCAGATCATCTCCGTGCCGCAACGAGGGCAGGGAGGCGGCTCCTCTTTCTCCCTCGCTACTCCCATTCGATCGTGGCGGGAGGCTTGGAGGAAAGGTCGAGCGCAACCCGGTTCACGCCGGGAATCTCGTTGATGATCCGGCTCGAGACGGTCTCCAGCAGGTCGTAGGGCAGCCTCGCCCAGTCCGCGGTCATCGCGTCCTCTGAGGTCACGGCCCGGATGACGATCGGGTAGGCGTAGGTGCGCGAGTCGCCCTGGACGCCGACCGAGCGGATCGCGGGCAGAACCGCGAAGCACTGCCAGAGCTCCCGGTAGAGCCCGGCCCTGCGGACTTCCTCGAGCAGGATGGCGTCGGCCTCGCGCAGGATCTCGAGCCGCTCCTCGGTGACCTCGCCGATGATGCGGATGGCCAGCCCGGGCCCGGGGAAGGGGTGCCGCCAGACCCTGTCCTCGGGGAGGCCGAGCTCCTCACCGACGCGCCGCACCTCGTCCTTGAAGAGCATTCGCAGCGGCTCGACGAGCTCGAGGTCCATGCGCTCAGGAAGCCCACCCACGTTGTGGTGCGACTTGATCGTCTCGGCGACCCCCTCGGTGCCTCCCGACTCGATCACGTCCGAGTAGAGCGTCCCCTGAACGAGGTGCCGGACGGTCCCGAGGCGAGACGCCTCCTCCTCGAAGACGCGGATGAACTCCTCTCCGACGATCTTTCGCTTCTCCTCCGGGTCGACCACTCCGGTGAGTCGGCCGAGGAACCGGTCGCGCGCATCCACGTGAACGAGGGGGATGCGGAAGTGGCGCCCGAAGGTCTCGACCACGTGCGCGGCCTCGTCCTTCCGCAGCAATCCATGGTCGACGAAGACACAGGTGAGCTGGTCCCCGACCGCCTTGTGCACGAGCAGGGCTGCGACGGCCGAGTCCACGCCGCCGGAGAGGGCGCAGAGCACCCGTGCGCTCCCCACCTGGGCGCGAATCCGGGCGGTCTCCTCCTCGATCACCGCGGCCGCCGTCCAGACGGGCGGGGCGTCTGCGACGCGGTAGAGGAAGTTCTTGAGGATCTCGGTTCCGTGCGCCGTGTGAACGACCTCGGGGTGGAACTGGACCCCGAAGAGACCGTGCTCCGGGTCCTCGAAGGCCGCGATCGGGGTGGACGGCGAGCCTGCGACCACACGGGCGCCCGCCGGAGGCGCGGTCACGGAGTCCCGGTGGCTCATCCAGGTCACCTGGCAGGGAGGAAGGCCGGCGAAGAGCTCGCCTGCGGCCGCCTCAACCTCCGTGCGTCCGAACTCGGAGACCCCCGTCGGCTCGACTCGACCGCCCAGGTCCTGGGCCATGAGCTGCATGCCGTAGCAGATGCCGAGCACGGGCACGCCGAGCTCGTAGAGCTCCGGATCGACCCCCGGCGCGCCTTCCGCGTAGACGGAGGCCGGCCCTCCCGAGAGGATCAGCGCCCGCGGGCGCCGTGCCCGCAGGGCCTGCGCCGGCGCGTCGTGGCGCACGAGCTCCGAATAGACGCGGCACTCGCGCACCCGTCGCGCGATCAGCTGCGAGTACTGGCCGCCGAGGTCGACGACCAGGACGGGGCGCTCCTCGGGCGCCGGCTCGGGGAGCTGAAGGACCTCGGCTTCCGCCATCAGTGCCAGGCCCGCTGACGTTGCCGCGCTGCTGCCGCCTGAAAAGGAAGCCAGCCTAGGAGGCAGACCGAGTTCATATTGACGGAAACATGGACGAAGCCGAGGACGGCGGCTGGCACCCCTTTGCGGCCGGTCAGCGGCCTGGAGGACGTTGCCGGGTCGGGCACTAGGCTCCGGGCCGGTAGTTGGGGGCTTCCCGGGTGATCGAGATGTCGTGCGGATGGCTCTCGCGCATCCCCGCGGCTGTCACGCGGACGAAGCGAGCCGCCTTGAGCTCCTCGACGCTCGCCGCGCCGCAGTAGCCCATTGCCTGACGCAGCCCGCCGACCAGCTGGTGCACGACGTTCCGAAGCGGCCCCTTGTAGGCGACGCGTCCCTCGATTCCCTCGGGGACGAGCTTGGCGATCTCGTCCACGTCGGCCTGGAAGTAGCGGTCGCTCGAATAGCGCTCGCGCATGGCGCCGAGCGAGCCCATGCCGCGATACTCCTTGAACTGCTCGCCCTGGTGGAAGACGACCTCGCCCGGGCTCTCGTCGGTTCCGGCGAGCAGGCCGCCGAGCATGACGCTGTCCGCACCCGCGGCGATCGCCTTGGCGATGTCGCCGGAGAAGTTGATGCCCCCGTCGGCGATGAGCGGAATCTCGTGGCGGGCGGCGACCTGGGCGCAGTCGTAGACGGCGGTGACCTGCGGGACGCCGATGCCTGCGACCACGCGCGTCGTGCAGATCGCTCCCGGCCCCATCCCGACCTTGATCGCGTCGGCGCCCGCGTCGATGAGCGCCTCGGTCGCTTCCGGCGTGGCGACGTTGCCGGCGACGACGGGGACGTCGAAGCGCGCTTTCAGCTCGCGGACGGCCTCGAGCACTCCCTGGGAAGGGCGGTGCGACGTGTCGACGACGAGGTGGTCGACCTCCTCGGCGACGAGCGCCTCGGCGCGCTCGATTCCCTCGGCTCCGGTGCCTACCGCCCCGCCGACCCGGAGGCGTCCCTGCTCGTCCTTCGTCGCGTGGGGGTACTGGACGCGCTTGGCGATGTCCTTGACGGTGATCAGGCCCTTGAGGTGGCCCTCTCGGTCGACGACCGGCAGTTTCTCGACCTTGTGCTGGTGCAGGACGGCCCGGGCCTTCTCGAGGGTCGTCCCGACCGGCACGGTCACCAGGCTCTCGCTCGTCATGAGCTCGGAGACGGGCCGGCCGGTGTCGTCCTCGAAGCGGAGATCGCGGTTGGTGAGGATCCCGACGAGCCGCCCTTCCTCGTCCGTGATGGGCACGCCAGAGATCCGGTAGGTCTCCATCAGCGCGAGCGCGTCGGCGACCCGATCGTGGGGGCGCAGGGTGACCGGCTCGACGATCATCCCGGCCTCGGAGCGCTTGACCTTGTCCACCTC
>JBKPFG010000045.1:0-4034 GCA_046728735.1 Actinomycetota bacterium | reverse complement strand
CACGCCGCATCACGATCTTCGACACGACGCTGCGCGACGGGGAGCAATCCCCGGGCATCGCGCTGCGCCCTGAGGAGAAAGCCGAGATCGCGGAGCAGCTGGAGCGGCTCGGAGTCGACGTGATCGAGGCGGGCTTCGCTGTCTCGTCGCCGGGAGACTTCGAAGGCGTCAAGGCGGTCGCAGAGGCCGTCGAACGACCGACCGTCGCCTCGCTCTGCCGCACCCGCAAGGAGGACATCGACGCCGCAGCCGAGGCTCTTGCCGGGGCCAATCGCTCACGCATCCACGTTTTCATCGCGACCAGCCCGGTGCACATGGAGAAGAAGTTGCGTCTGGAGCCCGACGAGGTCGTCGAGCAGGCCCGCTGGGCGGTCGGCTATGCCCGGGCCAGCGTCGACCAGGTGGAGTTCTCCTGTGAGGACGCCACCCGCTCGGATCCGCGCTTCGTCGCCCGCGTCTGCTGTGAGGCGGTTCGCGCCGGAGCGACGACGATCAACCTTCCCGACACCGTCGGCTACTGCCTGCCCGCGGAGTACGCGCAGTTCATCCTCGACGTGCGCCGCCTCTGCCCCGAGCTCGGGAGCGCGACGCTCTCCGTGCACTGCCACAACGACCTCGGGCTGGCGGTTGCGAACACCCTCGCAGGACTGCAGGCGGGCGCCACGCAGGCCGAGTGCACCATCAACGGCATCGGCGAGCGAGCCGGGAACGCCGCGCTCGAGGAGATCGTCATGGCGCTCGAGGTGCGTCACGCCAGCTTCGGCCTGAGAAGCGGCGTGGTCACGCGCGAGATCGGCTCCTCCTCGCGTCTCGTCGAGCGGCTGACCGGCTACGCCGTCCAGCGCAACAAGGCGATCGTGGGCGCGAACGCTTTCGCTCACGAGGCCGGCATCCACCAGGACGGGATGCTGAAGGACGCCGAGACCTACCAGATCATGGATCCGAGCTCCCTGGGCCTCCAGATGACCCTGCCGCTCGGCAAGCACTCCGGACGTCACGCGTTTGCGCGCGCCTGCGCGGAGGCAGGGATCAAGCTCGACGAGGCGGGGCTCGCAGACGCATTCAGGCGCTTCAAGCACCTTGCCGATTCAGGAAAGACAGTGACGCTCTCGGACGTGTTCGAAGAGGTGGTGTTCGCGTGAGGAAGAAGCGCTACACCGTCGCCTGTCTCTCCGGGGACGGGATCGGGCCGGAGGTGATGGCCGAGGCGAGCCGCGCGCTCGCGGACGTCTCCCAGCTCCACGGCTTCTCCATCGACGAGCAGCACGTCGCCTTCGGCGGCGACGCCGTTCGGCGCTTCGGGCATGCGCTTCCGCAGGCGACCCGCGAGGCCTGCCGTCATGCGGACGCCGTGCTCGTCGCGACCACGACCGAGCGGGCGCTCGAAGGAGTCAAGGCCGAGCTGGACCTCACCTGGCGGATGACCCGCGTCCGGCTGAATGGGAGCCGCGTGACGGTGGTCAGCCCGCTTGCGGAGGACGCGCAGGGCCTGGCCGTCGAGCAAGCCTTCGCCCTCGCGTGCAACCGCCAGGCGCGGGTGACCTCCGTGGGAGCGACCGGCGGCTGGCGCGCGCTCGTCGATCGCACCGCCGAGTCGTGCCCGGGCGTGATTGTCGACCACATGAGCTTCGAGGCCGTCGTGCCGACGCTCTTCCGCGCTCCGGTCGCGTTCGACGTGATCGTCAGCGAGCAGTCCTTCGCCGAAGCGCTTTCGTACACGGCCGCCTATGCGCACGGGACGACGCGCATGGTCGCCTCGGGCCGGCTCTCCGAGCACTCCGCCGGCATCTTCGGACCCACGCACGGCTCGGCCGAGGAGATCGCCGGCCAGGGAGTCGCCAACCCGAGCGGAATGCTCCTGGCCTCCGCGCTCATGCTCGAAGGGCTCGGCGAGCGCACCGCGGCCCGCACGCTCGAGAACGCCGTGGCCGAGACGCTGGGCACAGGTGTCCGGACTCCCGATCTCGTCTCGTCCGGAGTGGGGGCCACGACACGCGAGTTCATGGACGTCCTCCTCGCGGCGCTTCCGGGTGCCCGCACCGACACGGAGTTCGCGGGGGTGGCGGCGTGAAGATGCTTGGCTCCGACGCGATTCTTCGCTCCCTCGAAGAGGAGGGCGTCGATGTCGCCTTCGGGATTCCCGGCGGCGCGATCCTGCCGACGTACGACGCCTTCGCCCGGGGCTCGGCGGTCCGTCACGTGCTCTGCCGTCACGAGCAGGGCGCCGGCCACATGGCCGAGGGCTACGCGCGGGCGTCCGGGCGGGTCGGCGTGGCGATCGCCACGTCGGGCCCCGGGGTCACCAATCTCGTCACACCGATCGCCGACGCGTGGATGGACTCGACGCCGCTCGTCTGCATCACGGGGCAGGTGCGCTCCTCGCTGATCGGCACGGACGCCTTCCAGGAGACCGACGCAACCGGGATCACGCTCCCGATCGTCAAGCACTCCTGGCTCGTGCAGGAGGTCGAAGAGCTACCGCACGTGCTCAAGGCGGCCTTCCACGTCGCGCGCTCCGGCCGCCCGGGGCCGGTCCTCGTCGATGTCGCCAAGGACGTTCAGGAGACCGAGTTCGACTTCCGCTACCCCGGCTCCGTCGACCTCCCCGGGTGGCGGCCGCCCCAGAGCGTCCATCCCCTGCAGATCGCGGAGGCGGCGAAGGCGATCAAGCAGGCTCAGCGGCCGATCCTGTACGTCGGCGGCGGGACGATCAACGCCGACGCCTGCGACGAGGTCCTCGAGCTGGCCGAGACGGGCGGGATCCCGGTCGTGACGACGCTGATGGCCAAGGGAGCCTTCCCCGACTCGCACCCGCTCGCCTTGGGAGCGCCGGGGATGCACGGCTCCAAATGGGCGAACTGGGCGCTGAACAAGGCGGACCTGATCATCGCGGTCGGCAGCCGCTTCGACGACCGGGTGACCGGGAAGCTGAGCGCGTTCGCCCCCGGCGCGAAGGTGATCCACTTCGACATCGACCCCGCGGAGATCGGCAAGCTCCGGCGCGCCGACATCCCGGTCGTCGGGCCGCTCGCCGAGGCGATGGGCCAGCTGGCCCGAGAGCTGCTCCAGCTGATCGAGCCGGGCCACGTGGGCCCGCTCGCCTGGCGGCACCAGGTGGAGGAATGGCGCGCGGCCTTCCCCTACCGGTACGAGCGCGACGGCGAGTTTCTCAAGCCGCAGTCCGTGATCGAGGCGCTCCGCGACCTGGCCGCCGAACGGGACGACGTCGTCTGGACGACGGGAGTCGGTCAGCACCAGATGTGGGCCATGCAGTACCTCGTCTGCGACCGGCCGCGCACGTTCATCACGTCGGGCGGCCTGGGAACGATGGGCTACGGCCTTCCAGCCGCGATCGGCGCCAAGGCGGCGCGGCCCGACGCGAGCGTCGTCTGCATCGACGGGGACGGCTGCTTCCAGATGACCTGCCAGGAGCTGGCGACGTCGGCGCTCGAGGGCCTGCCGGTCACCGTCGTGATCGTCAACAACGGCTGGCTGGGCATGGTGCGCCAGTGGCAGGAGATGTTCTATGACAGCCGCTTCTCCGAGACGCACCTCACCCACCAGGTCCCCGACTACGCGCAGCTGGCGGAGGCCTACGGGTGCGCCGGCTTCACGCTCTCCACCGAGGACGAGCTCGAAGGCGTGCTCGACGAGGCGCTGAACTGCGGCCGCACGGCCGTCGTCGACGCGCGCTGCGATCCCGAGGAGAAGTGCTTCCCGATGATCCCGGCGGGCGCGGCCGCGACCGACGTGATCGAGTTCACCGACCTCCAAGAATCCGTCGAAGCCTGATGCACACGGTCTCCCTCCTCGTCGAGAACAAGCCCGGCGCGCTCGCCCGCGTCTCGAACATGTTCGCCCGCCGCGGCTACAACATCGAGAGCCTCGCGGTCGGGCCGACCGAGCGTCCGGACGTCTCTCGGATCACTCTCCGCGTCGATTGCTCCCGCGAGTCCCTCGAGCAGCTCGAGAAGCAGATGCACAAGCTCGTCAACGTCCTGCGCGTAAGCACGCTCGAGGCGGGCGAGGCGGTG
>JBKPFG010000152.1:0-6168 GCA_046728735.1 Actinomycetota bacterium | reverse complement strand
TTGCCCGCGGCGACAGCGCTCGCGCGGAAGTGCCAGTAGTTGATGAGCAGGTACGACGAGAGCCCGACCATGCCCCAGCCGGCGAGCATCAGCAGCAGGTTCCCCGACTGGACGAGCAGCAGCATGGAGAAGACGAAGAGCGCCTTGTAGGCGTGGTAGCGGCGCTCCTCCGGGTCGCCGTGCATGTAGCCGACCGCGTAGGCGAGGATCAGGAAGCCCACTCCCGAGACGACGAGCATCATGAAGACCGAGAGCGGGTCGACGAGGATCTGGGCGCCGAACCTGAGGTTGCCCGCCGAGAGCCACGTCCAGAGCGTCGAGTAGTGGGCGCGCTCATCCGGGCTCTCACCCAGGAGGCTGGCGAAGACGATCACCGAGCAGACGAAAGAGACGAGCGTCGAGCCCGACGCGACGAGCCCGGCGTGAAAGCGGCTGATCCTCTGCCCGAGCAGGGCGATGAGGACGACTCCCACTGCCGGCGCGAAGAGCGCGATCCAGGCCGCCGCGATCACGTCAGCCTCTCAGCGAGGTCAGCTTGTCCACGTCGAGCTCCACCCGCTGCCGGGAGACGGCCACGATCAGCCCTAGCCCGACCACGGCTTCCGCCGCGGCGACCACCATCACCGTGAGGGCGAAGATCTGGCCGTCGCCGTTGCCCGAGTGACGCGAGAAGGCGAGGAGCGCGAGGTTGCCCGCGTTGAGCATGATCTCGAGCGCCAGCAGGACGATCAGCGGGCTGCGGCGGATGAGGACGCCGAAGGCTCCCGTGGCGAAGAGCAGCACCGAGACGACGAGGTAAGCGGCGACGCTCGGCCCGGCCATCACACTTAGCCGCGGCTCTCCTTGGGAACCGCCATGCCGAGGATGACCCCGCCCACCGCGGCGACGAGGAGGACGATGGACGTCACCTCGAATGCGAGCAGGTGGGGCCCGAGGAAGAGCTTCCCGATCTCGCTCGGCGATCCGAACGTCGAGGGGATCTCGGCCGAGTGCGCGAGCCGGTCACCCGCCTTGAGGGCGACGACGACGACGACCTCGACCGCGATCGCCCCCGCTGCGACGATCGCCGCGAGCGCCTGCAGCGTCGGGCCACCGGCCCAGGGCGCGTCCGCCTTGCCTCCGAGGTACGCGATCACGAACAGGAACATGACGACGATCGCTCCCGCATAGACGAGCACCTGCGCAGCGGCGACGAACTCGGCAGCGAGGACGAGATAGAGCACGGCCAGCGAGGCGAGGTTGACGATCAGGGCCAGGGCGCTGAAGAACGGGTTCGAGAAGAGGACGACGGCGATTCCCGACGAGAGGAGCGCGGAGGCGGCCAGCACCCACACGAGCCAGACGAGGAAGTCCTCCATCTAGTTCAGCTCTCCGCTTTCCAGACGGGAATCGGCGTGTCGTAGAGGTCACGGTCGGCGACGGGAGTTCGCTTCACCGGCTCGGCCAGGAGCATGTCCTTCGTGTAGATGAGGTCGTCACGCGAGTACTCGGAGATCTCGTATTCCGCCTCGAGCGTGATGGCGTCGAAGGGGCACGCGAGCTCGCAGTAGCCGCAGAAGATGCAGCGGGAGAGGTTGATCTCGTAGATGCGCGCGTAGCGCTCTCCCGGGGAGACTCGGTTGTCCGCGGTGTTCTCGGCCGCGACGACCCTGATGCAGTCCGCGGGGCAGGCCGCGGCGCAGAGCGAGCAGCCCACGCACTTCTCGAGGCCGTTCTCGTGGCGCCAGAGCCGGTGGCGCCCGCGGAAGCGCGGATAGACCGGGCGCTTGAACTCCGGGTACTGCTGCGTGATCGGCTTCTTGAAGATCTGCCGGAAGGTGACGGCGAAGCCCTTGAGGGACTCGTACGGCTGCGGGCTCACAGGGCGACCACGAGGACGGCCGTCACGACGGCGTTGATCGTCGCGACCGGGAGGAGGACCTTCCATCCGAAGCGCATCAGCTGGTCGTAGCGAAGGCGCGGGAGTGTGGCCCGGAGCCACATGAAGAGGAAGAGGAAGGCGCCCAGCTTGAGGATGAACCACAGGGGGCCGGGAAGCACCGGCCCGCCCCAGCCGCCGAAGAAGAGCGTCACCGCGAGGCCGGAGAGCGTGATCATGTTGATGTACTCGGCCATCGAAAAGAGCCCGAAGCGCATGCCGCCGTATTCCGTGTGGTAGCCGGCCACGAGCTCCGTCTCGGCTTCCGGCAGGTCGAAGGGCGGGCGGTTCGTCTCCGCGACTCCCGAGATGAAGAAGACGAGGAGGCCGACGAACTGAGGCCCGGCGAACCAGACCGTCTCCTGCTGCTTGACGGCGATGTCGACGAGCGAGAGGGAGCCGGCCATGATGACGACGCCCAGCACGGAGAGCGCGAGCGAGACCTCGTACGAGACGAGCTGGGCGGCCGTGCGCATCGAACCGAGCAGCGAGTACTTCGATTCGCTCGCCCAGCCGCCGACGAGGAACGCGTAGATCCCGACCGCGCTGAGCGAGAAGAGCAGGACGAGCCCGATCGACACGTTGACGATCCAGCCCGTGATGACGTAGTCGCCCACGTGCCATACCCCGCCGAACGGGATGACGCTGAAGGCGGCGAGCGCCGTGAAGGCGGCCACGGCGGGCATGGCGATATAGAGCACGTCGACCGCGCTTGCCGGGAAGAAGCTCTCCTTGCGGAGCAGCTTGACGAGATCGGCGATCGGCTGGAGGAGCCCGAACGGGCCGGCGCGGTTGGGGCCGTACCGAGCCTGCATGCGGCCGAGGAGCTTGCGCTCGACCCAGGTGAGATAGGCGAAGGCTCCGAGCACGAGGTTGATGACGAGGAACGCCTTGATCAGATCGATCCACCAGGGCTGGTTCAGCTGTTCAGGCACTCCTCACCTCGACCCTGGAGGCGAGCCCCTCGGCGTGCTCGTCCTCGATGCGCACGACACCGGCGAGGAGCCGCCGGTTGAGGCGCGCCGTGAGCGCTTTCGAGGTGCCGTTCGAGCTGACCGTGACCGGATCTCCAGCCGAGATCCCTCGCTCTCGCGCGTCGGCGGCGGAGATCTCCACCTCTGCCACGGGACGCTGGAATTGCAGCTGCGGCACGCGCTCGACGGCGGGGCCGTTGAAGAGACCGCGGTAGCGGAGGAGCTGGAGGCCCCGTCCGTTTTGCCTCCCGCGACGGGCCGCGGGCGCTCTGACGGAGCTGCCCTCCGGGTCGCGGGGCGGGAGTGGGGCATGCTCGTCGGGTAGCTCGCCGGGCCAGCGATCGACTCGGATCCCGAAGCGGCCGGCCAGGTCGGCGAAGAAGGCGAGCTCGTCCTCGTTCGGAGGGCTTACCGCGCGCCGCAGGCGCTGCGGCCGACCCTCGAGGTTCACGAACGTGCCGTCGCGCTCGAGGTAGCTCGTCCCGGGCAGGACGACGTGGGACCAGAGCGTCAGCTCGTTTTCGAACATCGTTGTCGTGAGCACGAAGCGCGCTCGCTCGGCGAGCTCGCGCACCTGCGGGTCCGAGGCAGCCTCGTCTCCCGAGACGATGAGGGCGCCGATCTCCCCCTCCGCAGCAGGAGTGTCCGCGCTCCCCCAGGCCTCCGCCACCGCGCGTCCGTTGGCCGTTCTCGGGAGGTAGTAGACGGATGCCTTCTCGCCCAGCTTGTCGGCCAGCGCGGCGATGTGTGCGCCACCCGAGGGGTCGTCCTGCGACCAGACAAGGGACACCTTCGCGGCCCGTTTGAGGCTTCGGGCGGTCGTGCGGAGCTCCTTCGGAGGATCGCCGGACGCGAGGGCTGCGCAGACCGCGGCGGCGCTCCCGGCGGCTACGGGGACGGTTCCGGACGGATGGACGGTCACGATCTCGGCGCCTTCCCGGCGAGCGAGGCGGAGCCAGAGATCGACGATCGGGGCGCGCTCGACCACGGGCTCGTCCCCGACGACGAGACAGACGTCCGCGTCGCGGATGGCGGAGAGCGGCGCCCGAAAGCGCCCGAGGGACGGGTTGAACGCCTCCGGCAGGAGCGCGGTTCGCGAGCCGAGGCCGTCCTGGACGAGTCGCGCGAGGGCGGTCGCCTGCTCGACCGATTCTCCGCCCGAGAAGGCCACGACGACGGAGCCCTCGGCCGCGCGCAAGCCGCGCTCGGCCTCGTCCAGGGCAGCCTCGAACGACACGGGCTCGAAGCCACGGCGCCGGACGCGCCGTCGCGGCTCGCGGATCCGATCCTCGGCTCGCAGGTGCCCGTAAGCGAAGCGGCCCTTGTCGCAGAGCCAGCCGTCGTCCACCTCAGGATGGTTGCGAGAGAGGATGCGGGCCACCTTCCCCTCGCGCGTGGTCGCCCAGACGTTGCATCCCACCGGGCAGAGGCCGCAGACCGTGGGGACGTTCTGGATCTCCCAGGGTCGCGCGCGGAAGCGGTACGTGGTGGAGGTCAGTGCGCCGACGGGGCAGAGCTCGATCACGTTGCCCGAGAAGTGCGCCCGATAGGGCTCGTCCTCGAAGGTGGCGATCAAGGACTGGGCGCCGCGGTTGACGGCGACGAGCTGACCGTCCTCGGCGACGAGCTCCGAGAAGCGGGTGCAGCGGTAGCAGAGGATGCAGCGCTCGCGGTCGAGCCCGATCAGCGGGGAAATCGGGATCGGCTTGTCGAAGGTGCGCTTGGGGAAGTGCATGCGCGTGTTGCCGGGGCCCCAGCGGAAGGTCAGATCCTGCAGCGGGCACTCGCCGCCCTTGTCGCAATCGGGGCAGTCCAGCGGGTGGTTGAGCAGGATGAACTCGAGGACGGCGTTTTGGCCCTCGGCGGCCTGGTCGCTCGTCTGGGCGGTGCGGAGGACGAGCCCGTCCTGGGCGGTCATGGTGCAGGCGGCCTGGAGCTTGGGCATGCCCTCGACCTCGCAGAGGCACATGCGGCATGCGCCCACGGCGGCCCCCAGGCGCGGCTCGTAGCAGAAAACGGGAATCTCGATGCCTGCCGCGAGGGCTGCCTCGACCATCCCGGTGCCCTTGGGCACCTGGACGTCCCGGCCGTCGATCGTGACCGTGACCTGCTCGACGGAGCTCATGCCGGCACCTGTGCCATCGCGGTGTGTGTGTGCTGGTCGCTGGGCGCCAGCACTCCATCCGTTGAGGACTCGCCGCCGTAAGGGCAGCGTCCTTCGTCGACGTGCCGCTGGAACTCGTCGCGGAACTTCTCCACATAGCTGCCGACGCACCAGACCGCGAAATCGCCGAGTGCGCAGAGCGACTTTCCCTCGATCCGGTCGCAGACCTCGACGACGAGGTCGAGGTCTGCCTGCGTTCCCTCCCCCGCCTCGATCTTCTCGAGGAGCCCAACGAGCCAGCGCGTCCCCTCACGGCACGGCGTGCATTTGCCGCACGACTCATGCATGTAGAACTTCTCGGCCCGCAGGGCGAGCTGCACCATGCAGGCTCGCTCGTCGACGACGATCACCGCCGCCGAGCCGAGGAACGACCCCGCGGCCTGCACGGAATCGAAGTCGAGGGGCACGTCAAGCTGGTCGGGGGTGAACACGGGCACCGACGAGCCGCCGGGAATGATCGCCTTCAAGGCTCGGCCGTCCGCAACCCCTTGCCCGTGCTCGAGGATGAGCTCGCGAAGCGTCGTGCCCAGCGGGAGTTCGTAGTTCCCCGGCCTGTTGACGTTGCCCGAGAGCGAGTAGAGGACAGTGCCCGGAGCCGAGGCCACGCCCAGCTCGGCGTAGCGCTCCGCTCCGAGCTCCATGATCGCCGGGACGCTCGCAATCGTCTGCACGTTGTTGATCAGCGTCGGTTGCATGTACAGGCCGGCAACCGGCGGGAAGGGCGGCCGCGGCCTCGGTTGGCCCCGACTGCCCTCGAGTGACTCGAGCAGGGCTGATTCCTCTCCGCAGATGTAGGCCCCGGCGCCGCGGTGGAGGACGACCTTGACCTCGCCGAAGAGGTCGGCGCGCCGTGCCTCCTCGATGGCGGCTTCGAGCACGAGCGCCTCTGCCAGATATTCGCCGCGGATGTAGATGAAGACCGCCATGGCTTGAATCGCGTGGGCGGCGATGAGGCAGCCCTCCAGGAACCGGTGCGGGACGCGCCTGAGGATTTCGCGGTCCTTGAATGCGCCGGGCTCGGACTCGTCAGCGTTTGCGACCACATAAGCGGGGCCTGGGCGCTTATCTGCCGGCGGGACGAGGCTGAGCTTTCGTCCCATCGGGAAGCCCGC
>JBKPFG010000132.1:0-8663 GCA_046728735.1 Actinomycetota bacterium | reverse complement strand
GGGCGATTGGCTCTCCCTCGGCGGCGAGCCCGTTGGTTGGCGCCGGATTCCGTCCCACGGGCCCAAGACGGAGCGACGTCGCTACCTAACTAGGTTAGGCGGCGAGTGCGAGATCGTTCTTCGCACTTGCGTTTGTCCCGGTTGTTTTACGAGGCCGACCGGGGACCTCGGCTTGCAGCTCTTCCGGAGAACCGACCACGTCGAAACCAGGTCGCCCCCCAGATGCCCCGAATTATAGCCGCCGCTCCTTCAGGGCCCGGTCCATCTGGCGTTGCGCGTCACGTTCCGCCAGGTCACGGCGTTTGTCACGTGCTTCCTTGCCTCGCGCAAGGGCGATCTCGACCTTCACGCGGCCGTTCTTGAAGTAGAGCTTCGTCGGGACGAGCGTCAGGCCCCGCTGCTGCACCTTGCCGAGCAGCGAATCGATCTCGCGGCGGCGCAGGAGGAGCTTGCGGTCGCGATCGGGGTCGTGGTTCGCGAGGTTCCCCTGCGCGTACTCGGGGATGTGCGCACCCACGAGCCAGAGCTCGCCGTCGCGCACGTCCGCGAAGGCGCGCTGGAGCGTCGCGTGCCGCTCGCGCAGGGACTTGACCTCCGTCCCGGTGAGCACCAGCCCCGCCTCGTAGCGCTCGAGCAGGTGGTAGTCGTGGCGCGCGCGCCTGTTCTCGCTGATGAGCTTGGTCCCGCCCGCCACGTCAGGGATTGGACCAAAAACTCGCCGAGCCGGGTGTCGCTTTCGTCCACCTCTCCGACGAACCTTCGGCTTCCGCCTAGAGTCTACCGGTGAGGCTTCGCCCTACTCGCGCCCCGTGCTCGGCGCAGAGGGGACACTATGGCCTCGGGCAGATCCTCGCAAGGCGGTCCAAAAACACGATGTCGCAAAGTGCGGGTTTTTCTTTTTCGCGCTCCTGCGGACCGACTAGGCGGGCTCGACGCTGACCCGGCCGGTCGGCTTCTCGATGCGCTCCACGCGGACTCCGATGCCTTCGCCGAGCCGGTACGAGTGGCCCGATCGCCTGCCCACGAGCGCGACGCCGAGCGGATCGAGCTCGTAGTAGTCGCCGCTGAGCTTGCGCGCAGGCAGGTAGCCCTCGAAGACCTCGTCGAAGCGAACGAAGAGCCCCGAGCCGATCGCGCCGACGATCTCTCCTTCGAGCACGGCGTCCCAGCCGCTGTGGAAGAGCCGGCCCTCCAGGAGCCAGGCCAGGCAGATCTCGTCCGCCCGGTATTCGATCTCGGCCGCCCGCCGCTCCCGCTCCGACGTCCACTCCCCCAGCTCGTCGAGCTCCTCGGCCACAGGCTCGTCGGCCAGTCCGAGCTCACGCAGGAGCACGCGGTGGACGACCAGGTCGGGATAGCGCCGGATCGGCGATGTGAAGTGGCAGTAGGCGCGGCTGGCAAGCCCGGAGTGCCCGAGGTTGCGAGGGTCATACCGGGCCTGCTTCAGGGAGCGCAGCACGAGCGCGGGAAAGGCGTTTCGGCCGCGGCCGGACTGCGCGGTGTACTCGGTCACGCGCGCGCTGATCTTCGCGGCGAGCCGCGCCGCGTCCGGAGGGGAGAGATGCTCGGGAACCGGCGGTGTCGGCACCTCGAGCGCGGCCAGCTTGCCGACGAGGAGCTCGACCGCCTGCGGCTCGGGCTCCTCGTGGACGCGGTAGAGAGCCCGGCGCCCGTGGCCGGCCAAGAGCCCGGCGACGGCCTCGTTCGCCAGGATCATCAGCTCCTCGACGAGGGAGTGCGCGTGCGGCTCGCTCTGCATCCAGGCGTCTTCCACTCCGCCCTCCCCATCGAAGGCGAACTCGGTCTCCCCCGTCTCGATCGTGAGCGCGCCGCGGGCGTACCGGCGCCGCCGCAGCTCCCCGGCGAGCCGTTCGGCGAGCGCGAGCGCCTCGGCGATCTCCGGGGCGGCGCTCTCTCGCCCGGCGAGGATCCGTTCGGCCTGGGTGTACGTCAGCCGCGCGCGGCTGCGAATGAGGCTCCGGTAGAAGGAGGGCTGCCCCGGGACGAGGTCGCCGTCGAACGGAATCTCCACGGTGACGCAGTGGCGGTCGAGGGCAGGGCGAAGGCTGCAGAGGTCGGCCGAGAGACGCTCGGGAAGCATCGGCTCGACACGTCCCGGGACATAGACGGAGAACGCGCGCTCGGCCGCGTC
The DNA here is from genome assembly GCA_046728735.1 of Actinomycetota bacterium. GTDB lineage: Bacteria > Actinomycetota > Thermoleophilia > Gaiellales > Gaiellaceae > JAIBJP01. The sequence goes on along the minus strand of JBKPFG010000132.1, from coordinate 6,511 downwards.
CCGGTCGAGCGGGGAATCCGAGGGAACGAAGCGAGAGACGTCGGCGATGTGCACCCAGGCTCGGAGCCCACCTCCCTCGGCTCTGAAGCTGAGGGCGTCGTCGAAGTCCTTGGCCTCCTCCGGGTCGATCGTGAGGGCAACGAGGTCACGGAGGTCGACCCGTTCAGGCTCGACACCCTGCGCCTCCTCGGGAAGCGAAGGCGCGTCGCGTCGCACTCCTTCATGCCAGAGGAGACCTTCCAGAACCGCCTCGATGCGGTCGCTACGCCCGAGGACGCGCTCGAGCTTCGCCCGCCCGCGGCCGACACGAATCACCGCCAGGTCGCCCGTCGAGGCGTCCCCGGCGCCCTTGCGATCGACGACGATCGGCCTACCGCCCTCGAAGTAGGGCTCGCCCACCAGCAGCTTCCCGCGGCGGGCAAGCTCGACGACCGAAGTTTCCACCCTAGGCGGGCGCCACCTGCCTGAGGAGCGCGCGCTCGGCCGAGCGGAGCACCTCGTCCACGTCGGTGAGGGGATCGTCGCCGACCTGGATCTTCGGGTGCACGCCCTCGCCGGTCAGGTCGCGACCGGCCGGAGTGCGGTACATCGCAGTCGTGAGCTTGAGAGCCGCCCCGTAGGCGAGCGGGCGGATCGACTGGACGGAGGCTTTTCCGTAGGTGCGGTGCCCGATCACGACCGCGCGCTGGTGATCCTGGAGCGCCGCCGCGACGATCTCTGCGGCGCTCGCGCTCCCGTGGTTCACGGCCACGACGAGGGGAAGCCTGGGGTACGCCGCGTCGCCCGTGACCTCGTAGGTGGTCTCGTCCTGATGGAGGCCGGAGATGGTGCAGACGACGCCGTCGTCGAGGAAGATCGAGACCGTGCGCACGGCTTGTGTCAGGAGGCCGCCGGGGTTGTCGCGGAGGTCGAGGACGATGCCTTTCGCGCCCTGTCGGACGAGCGATTCCGTTGCCTGGCCGATCCGCTCGGAGGTCGCGTCCGGGAAGGAGAGCAGCCTGAGGTAGCCGAGCTTGGTGCCTCGGAAGCGAACGATCCGGGCTCGTAGCGACGGCAGGGTGATCTCCTGACGGACGACCGTGACTCGACGCTGGTCACCCGAGCGGCTCAGCGTCAGATGGACGACGGTGCCCTGCTGGCCCTTGATCAGGTTGAGGGCCTGATCGAACGTCAACTTGCCGGCGGGCCGCCCGTCGATCCGGACGATGATGTCCCCCCGCCGGACTCCGGCCTTGCGCGCCGGCCCGTTCAGCGCCGAGGTGACGACCAGGCCCGCACGCGAGGGCTCGACGGTCAGGCCGACGCCCGAGTAGCTCCGGGCGGTGCGGCTCTTGAGCGAGTCGTACTCGACGGCGGTGAGGAAGTCCGTATTGGGATCTCCGAGCTCCCGCAGAACGCCGTCGATGGTCGGCTTCTGCAGGACGTCACGCGGCACGGCTCGGTAGTAGGACGTCGCCAGGGCATCGCGCACCTCGTCGATCACGCGGTAAGGGCCTCGGCTCGCGGTTGCGTGGCTGGCCGTGGAGGTGCCCAAGGCCGACGAGCGCGTCAAGAACAGGCCTAGCCCGAAAGCCGCCGCGAGCAGCAGGGTGACGAGGGCGATTCCGGCCGCGCGTCTAGTTTTCATCGGGCGCCCGGGTGAGTATAGAAGGAGCCGGAGCCTCTAGAGCTCGGTTCAGGATGGGACTCGCCCTCGGGGTGCGATGGTCGGATGCGACGCAAGGACGCAGGGAGCGCTCGTATCGAGATCAGATACGGGCGCGCGACCGAGGACGACGCGTAGCGCCGTCCCAGCGCGCTCCGAGGGCTCAGTCCTCATCGTGAACCGAGCTCTAAATCTGCAAGAAACGGCGAAGCGTGATGCCCGATCCGGCGGCGCCGACGAGCAGGCTGACTCCGACGAGGATCAGCGCGATCAGCGGGAAGCTGAGCGCATGGACGTCGTCCTCTCGGAAGGTGGAGCTGTGCCCTTCGATCACCGGCAGGGCGAATTGCTTCGCGAGGACCAGCAGCAGGACGGCGACGATCGCGCCTATCAGCCCGCAGATGACGCCCTCCAGCATGAAGGGGCCGCGAATGAACCAGTTGGAGGCGCCGACGAGCTTCATCACCTCGACCTCTCTCCGCCGCGAGAAGATCGAAAGGCGGATGGTGTTGGCGATCAGGATCATCGAGGCCGCGAGCAGGATGACGCTCCCGAGCAGGAAGATGTACTTGATCACGTTCGTGACCGCGAGGATCCGCTCCGTCTTCTTCTCCGCGTAGTCGATCTTGTCCACCCCGGCCGGGAGGGGCTGGAGCTTGTCCGCGATCGCCTTCACCTGATCGGCGCTCTTGGGCGTGACCTCGAAGGCGCCCGGCAGCGGGTTGGAAGAGAGGTTCTCGGTCAGGTCCGGATACTTCGCCTTCATCCGTTTGAGCGCTTCCTCCTTCGTGATGAAGATCACGGTCTTGGTCTCGGGAAAGGTCAAGAGCTTCGCCCGCACGGCGTTGATCTGCGTCTCGTTGGCGTCCTGGACGAAGAAGACCTTGACGAGCACGTCCTTGCGCACGTGATCCGTCCACGAGTTGACCCACGAGAAGAGCGCGATGAAGAGGCCGAGCAGGAACATCCCGATCAGCACCGTCATCGTCGCCGCGACCGTCGTCGAGATGTTGGCTCCGATGGAGCGGACGGCCTCGCTGATGAAGAGCTTGGTCCTCAATGCCTCGCCTCGTGGTGTTGCCGCGCTCCTGCCGCACGAAAAGCACGCAACAAGGCCAGGACGCAGGGAGCCCGCGTATCGAGATCAGACACGGGGGCGACTGAGGACGCCGCCTTGCGTTGCTTTGCAGCCGGCAGGAGTACGGATGACATCGCGTGGCGAGGCATCTATTCCGCGTAGCTCCCGCGGCGCTCGTCGCGGATGACCGTGCCGTTGTCGAGCGCGATCACGCGCTTGCGCATCTTGTCGACCATCTCGCGGTCATGGGTGGCCATGACGACGGTCGTGCCGCTCCTGTTGATGCGGTAGAGGAGCTGCATGATCCCGACGGACGTGTCGGGATCGAGGTTCCCGGTCGGCTCGTCGCAGATGAGGAGCGGCGGGTGGTTGACGAACGCGCGCGCGAGCGAGACGCGCTGCTGCTCGCCGCCTGAGAGCTCGTCGGGCAGGGAGTTGGTCTTCCCCGAGAGGCCGACGAGCGCGAGCACCTCGGGAACCTTCGAGCGGATCTCGCGCTTCGACTGGCCCTGCACCTTGAGTGCGTACGCGACGTTCTCGGACGTGGTCCGGTTGTGCAGGAGCTTGAAGTCCTGGAAGACGCAGCCGATGTTGCGCCGCAGCATCGGCACTTTGGAGTTCTTCAGCCGCGCGAGCTCGCGACCACCGACGATGATGCGCCCGCTCGTGGGGTCGAGCTCCTTGAGGAGGAGGCGCATGATCGTCGACTTCCCCGAGCCGGAGGGCCCAACGAGGAAGACGAACTCGCCCTTCTCGATCATGAACGAGGCGTCCCGGAGCGCGACCACGTGGGGGTCGTAGATCTTCGTCACGTCCTCGAAGACGATCATCGGCGAGGCTCCGGGCGCGGGCGCCGAGGACGCCTGGCCGTTCGCCTGCGCTTCGATCGAAGCCTCGGAGGCTGTCTGGACGTGTGTGAGTTCCGTCTCCTGCACCGGTTTCAAAAAGGGGGCCGCCTGGGCTCGGCGCGCCGGCTTAGGTTGCTACAGGCGCCCGAGTCTAGCGCATCCCCCGGTCGACTTCGACGGTTAGTTCCCGCTTGCAGCGGCTTGCTTGAGCAGGTAGGCCTGGATGAACTCGTCCAGGCGCCCGTCGAGGACGGCTTGCGCGTTGCCCTCCTCCACCTCCGTCCGGTGGTCTTTGACGAGCTGGTAGGGGTGCAGGACGTAGCTGCGGATCTGGCTCCCGAAGCCCGTCGTCATCACGTCGCCGCGCTCGCGGGCCAGCTCCTCCTCACGCTGCTCTTGCTCGAGCTCGGCCAGCCGGCTCTTGAGGATCTTGAGGGCGGTCTGCTTGTTCGAAAGCTGCGAGCGTTCGTTCTGGACACTGACGACGATCCCGGTGGGGAGGTGCGTGATCCGGACCGCGGAGTCGGTCTTGTTCACGTGCTGGCCGCCCGCTCCGCTGGCACGGTAGGTGTCGATCCGCAGGTCGGACTCGTCCACCTCCATGCCCGCATCGTCGGAGAGCAGGGGGCTCACGATCACCTGGGCGAAAGACGTGTGCCGCCGGTGGGCGGCGTCGAAGGGCGAGAGACGGACGAGACGGTGCACGCCGCGCTCCGCCTTGAGGACGCCGTAGGCGTTCTCCCCGGCCACGGTGAACGTGGCCGACTTGAGCCCCGCCTCTTCTCCGGGGGAGGCTTCGAGGACCTCGGTCTTGAAGCCGCGCGACTCCGACCAGCGCAGGTACATCCGCAGGAGCATCTCGGCCCAGTCCTGCGCGTCCGTGCCTCCCTCGCCCGCGTGGATCGAGACGACGGCATCGCCGGAGTCGTACTCGCCCGAGAACAGGGCCTCTTCCTGCAGGCGGTCGAGCTCTCGCTTGAGGATTGCCACGCTCTCGGCGACCTCGTCCAGCTCCCCGTCCTCGGACGCGAGCGCGGCGAGCTCCGCCAGGTCGGCGGCTTCGCCCGTGAGAGCGTCGTAGCGCTCGCGGCGACGTGTCAGCCGCGCGTGCTCGGCCGAGATCCTGGCCGCCCGCTGCTGGTCGTCCCAGAAGCCAGGCTCCCCCATGGACTCCTCGAGCTCTCTGACGAGGGCGCTCAGGGCGTCCGGGTCAAAGGTAATCACGGACCCAGTCGAGCTGGGCCCTGATCTCCTCCATCTCTCGCTCGAGCGCGGCGCGGTCGGCCATTTCAAGGATCGTAGCCTCAGCAGACGCCGACGTAGCGGAAACCGATCGCGCTGAGTCGCTCCGCCTCGATCAGTTCGCGCTCCCTCGCTTCGTCGATTGCCTGGTTTGTCTCGCGGTACAAGTAAGGGCCGGGGGACAGCCCGCGGGCGGTGAAGCGCGCTTCGAGCCCGCGCAGCATCGCCTCGGACGTGTGCAAGTCGCAGTGCTCGTCGCGCCACTCTTGGAGATCGATGCCGACCAGCCGGGCGGAGTCAGCGTCGAGTCGCTCCCACGCGAAGTCGTCGACGATGAAGATCCCTCCGGGCCGGAGCACCGCTGCGACTTTGTCGAGCGCCAGAGAGAGATCCGAGACGTGGTGTAACGAGCGGCTTGCGACAGCCGCATCGAAAGGCCCGGGCTCGTCCAGATCCTCGATCGTCGTGCGCCGGAAGAGCGGCCCCGCAGGAGCGTCGGGGTCGATGGCGAGAACGTCGTATCCGGCTGCCACCAGCTCGCGAGCGAGCTCACCGTCGCCGCAGCCGACCTCGAGCACGCGAGCGGGCGGATGGGCAAGCTCGGCGAGCACGAATTCAGCGACTTCGCCGCCCAATCGAACGGGGCGGGGCATCCCCGCCCTACGCGTCCTCTTCGTCTCGGATTCGTCGGTCGAAATCGCAGCGCAGCAGAAGATTTCGGCCGATCAAGCGCCGTGGCATTTCTTGAACTTCTTGCCAGAGCCGCACCAGCAGGGATCGTTGCGGCCCACCTTTTGCTGCTCAGGGACTGTGCGCTGGCCCGTGGCGACGGAGGTGGCTCCTCCGCCGACGGCGCCGGCCGTGAAGCCGGCGGCGCCGCCGTTGCCTGAGCCGTTCCCGCCGGCCGCCGCGATCGCGTCTGAGCCCGCGAGCGACTCGTGCTCGTAGGAGAGCGCCTCGGGCGCGGCCGCGGGCGTGAGCTGTGCGGCCTGCTCCTCCTGGAGCTCGACGTGGAAGAGGTAGCGGACGACCTCCTCGCGGATGATCTGTCCGAGCTCCTCGAACATCGCGTGCCCCTCGGAGCGGTACTCGACGAGCGGGTCCTTCTGGGCCATCGCGCGCAGGTGGATGCCGTCCCGCAGGTATTCCATCGCGTCGAGGTGCTCGCGCCAGCGAACGTCGACGATCTGGAGGATGAGGAAGCGCTCGATCTCGCGCATGAGCTCGGGCCCGAGCTCTTCCTCCTTGGCCGCGTAGGCGTCGCGCGCGTCGTCCTGGAACTCGCCCACGAGGTCCTGCGGGGTCATCGAGGAGTCGAGCTCGTCCGGCTGGACCTGGAGCTCGTAGATGTCGGCCATCTCCTTGAAGAGACTCTGGAGAGCCCACTCCTCCTGGTACTCGGAGGCGGTGTGCTGGACGACGATGCGCTCGACCAGCTCGTCGATCCAGTCGCCGATGTCCTCGGAGAGATCCTCACCCTCGAGCACGCGCCGCCGCTGGTCGTAGATGACCTGGCGCTGGACGTTCATGACGTCGTCGTACTTGAGCACGTTCTTGCGCGAGACGAAGTTCTGCTCCTCGACCTTCTTCTGCGCGTTCTCGATCTGGTTCGAGAGGATCTTGCGCTCCATCGGCTCGTCGTCGGGGAGGTTGAAGCGATCCATGATCTTGTAGATCCGGTCGCCGGCGAAGAGGCGC
>JBKPFG010000019.1:0-1989 GCA_046728735.1 Actinomycetota bacterium | reverse complement strand
TTGTTCACGGCCACGACGATCGGAACCTCGGCCGCGCGCGCGTGGTTGATCGACTCCACGGTCTGCGGCATGACGCCGTCGTCGGCGGCCACCACGAGCACCGCGATGTCGGTCACCTTGGCACCACGCGCTCGCAGAGCGGTGAAGGCCTCGTGGCCGGGCGTATCGAGGAAGGTGACCACCCGGCCGTCGTGCTTGACCTGGTAGGCCCCGATGTGCTGCGTGATCCCGCCCGCCTCGGTCTCCACGACCGCGGACTTGCGGATGGCGTCGAGCAGCGTCGTCTTGCCGTGATCGACGTGACCCATGATCGTGACCACCGGTGGCCGCGCGGCGAGATCCTCGGGCTTGTCCTCGTAGACCTCCGGCTCGAGCTCCTCCTCGTCGGCGTGCTTGATCTCGATCTCGCGCTCGAGCTGCGTCGCGATCAGCTCGATCGCGTCGTCGCCGAGCGACTGGGTGATCGTGACCATCTCGCCGACGTCCATCATGATCTTGATGATCTGCGGCACGGGGACGCCGAGCGCGGCGGAGAGCTCCTTGACGGTTGCGCCGGAGTTGACCGTTGCGGGCCCGCTCGGTGTGGCGGGCGCCGGCTGCTCGGTGCGCTGCTTGGGCGCCTCCCGCGGCGCGCGCGCGTCCTGCCGCGGCCGGGCGGCCTGGGAGTCGATGACCACGCGGCGCTTGCGCCTTCCGGAAGGCGATCCTCCTCGCGGTCTCAGCGGTCTTTGACGGTCAGCCATGGGTCAGTCGTTAGCTCCGGTGGAATTTTGACGGTCTTGCGCAGTGTGCGCGAGAACGCGCGTGCGGCGACGGCCCGTTCGAAGCAGGCCGGTCTCGAGCACGTGTAGGCGCCGCGTCCCGGCGCGCGCCTCTTCTCGTCCCGCTCCAGCACTCCTCTCGGGGCGATGAACCGCACGAGCTCGCGCTGCGGCGCCTTGCGTCCGCAGCCTACGCACGTCCTGATCGCCTCGCTCACGCCGCAGGAGCGGACTCACCCTCTGCGGTCGTTCCCGGCTCGGACTCGCCCGTCTCGGGGGGTCCCTCACCGTTGGATTGAGCTTCGGCCACGGCCTGGGAATCGTCCTCGGGCGCGAGCTCGTCTTCCTCCTCCGCCGCGGGCTGGACGACCTGCGCGGAGACGTCCTCGCCGGCGGCCTCGCGCTCTGCGATCTCGCGGTGAGCGGGAATGCCGCAGTACTTGGAGCCGGGGAGCGCGGTGTTCGGACACCGCTTGCCGTTCGAGAGGATGGCTGCGCAGCGGCCCGAGAACTCCTCCTCGGCGCCGCCGAAGGCGGCCTCGGCCTCGCTGCGGGCGAACTCCGTCTCGGAGACGATGTCGATCTTCCAGCCCGTCAGCCGCGCGGCGAGCCGGGCGTTCAGACCCTCCTTGCCGATGGCGAGCGAAAGCTGGTCGTCGGGGACGACGACCGTCGCCTCCTTCGTCTCGTCGTCGACGAGCACCTCGCGCACGCGTGCCGGCGAAAGCGCCTTTGCGACGAACCGGGCCGGCTCCGGATTCCACGGGATGATGTCGATCTTCTCGCCTCGGAGCTCGGACACGACCATGCGCACCCGCGACCCTCGCGGGCCGACGCAGGCGCCGACCGGGTCGACTCCCTGGACGTGTGACTCCACGGCGATCTTCGAGCGATAGCCGGGCTCGCGGGCGACGCCGCGGATCTCGACGAGACCGTCGGCGATCTCGGGAACCTCGAGCTCGAAGAGGGTCTTGATCAGCTCGGGATCGCGCCTGGAGAGGATCACCTGCGGCCCCTTCGTTCCAGAGCGCACCTCGGTGATGACCGCCTTGATGCGGCTTCCCTGCTCGTAGCGCTCACCGTCCACCTGCTCGGAACGCGGCAACAGGGCCTCCACCTTGCCGAGGTCGACGAGGACGTTGTTGCGGTCTCCCGCCTGCTGGACGATGCCCGTGACGACCTCGGTGACGCGGTCGACGTACTCGTCGTACATCATCTCGCGCTCTGC
>JBKPFG010000040.1:0-4073 GCA_046728735.1 Actinomycetota bacterium | reverse complement strand
TCGATCGTGAGGTTGGGAAGCAGGCGGTCGAGCCAGCGCGGGATGTACCACGCCCTTTCGCCCATGAGGGTGAGGAACGCGGGCACGAGCGTCATCCGCACCACGAGCGCGTCGGTGAGGATCGCCACGGAGAGCAGCAGTCCGAACTCCTTCGAGATTCGGTCCGGAGTGAGGATGAAGGCCGCGAAGACCGTCCCCATGATCAGGGCTGCGGCGACAACCACCCGGCCGATCGCTGCGATCCCGTGCTCGACCGCATAGCGGCACCGGAGCCCGTTCACGTGCTCCTCGCGGACCCGGCTCATCAGAAAGACCATGTAGTCCATCGAGAGCCCGAAGAGGATCGCGAAGGCGATCGGCGGGACGAAGGTCTCGATCGGCCCGGTCCGGTCGAGGCCGGTCAAGCCGAGCAGATGCCCCTCCTGGACGACCAGCGTGAGGACGCCGAAGCCGATGAACGCGGAGAGGATGGTCGTGATGGCGGCCGTGAGTGAGATGACGATCGAGCGGAACGCCATCGCGAGCACGATGAAGGTGACGCCGATGACGTAGAGCAGGAAGAGCGGCAGTCGTTCCATGATCCTGTCGGCGATGTCCTTGAACGCGGCGGTCAGACCCGAGACGTAGACGATCGCGTCACCGCCGGCGGTCGCCTTGGGCACGACATCGTCGCGCAGGCGATCGACGAGCTCGTCCGTCGCCTCGTCCTGGGGGGCCGAGTTGGGCTTGACGAACACGATGGCGACGGTCTTGGGGTCGTTGAACTGAGGCTTGTCGACCGAGGCGACGCCTTCGAGACCGCGGACGTCGTTGTAGATCCGCTGCGGCGCCTGGGGGTCGTCGTTGACGTCGACGACGATGGGAATGGGTCCGTTGAAGCCGGGCCCAAAACCCTCGGCGAGCAGATCGTAGGCGCGCCGAGCGGTTTGCTTCTTGGGTTGAGTGCCCTGGTCGGAGGCCCCGAGGCGGACGAGTGTCGACGTCGCCGCGAGGCCAAGGCAGGCGAGGAGGACGACGACGAAGACGACCTTCGCATGCGAGGTCACGAACCGGCCCCAGCGAGCGATCGGCGTCTTCTCGCGGGCGGCCTCCGAATCGTCGATCGGGCGCAGGAAGGGAACCTTCAAGCGGTCGACCTTGTGACCGAGCTTGGCCAGCACGGCGAGCAGGAGCGAGTTCGCGATGAGCACGGTGGTGAGGACGCCAAGCGCAGAGCCGATGCCGAGCTTGGTGACGAAGTCGAGGCCGAAGAACGCGAGGCCCGTAACGGAGATGGCGACCGTTACGCCGGCGAAGAGCACCGCCCGCCCCGCCGACGCGCCCGCCTGGGCGGCGGCCTCGGCGGGAGCGATCCCCTCGTGGAGGAGCTGTCTAAACCGGGTGACGATGAAGAGCGAGTAGTCGATGCCGACCCCGAGACCGATCATCGAGACGAGCAGCGGCGTGATCGTGTTGATGTCGGTCAGGCCGGCGAGGATGAAGAGGAGGAGGAATGCGGTGAAGAGCGCGGTGAGCGCGAGGGCGATCGGGATCATCGTCGCGACGAAAGTGCGGAAGACGACGAGCAGGACGATGAGGGCCGCGAGCAGCCCGAGCAGCTCCTGGGGGCCCTGCTCGATGGGCGGGAACTCCGCGTCGCCGTTGAACTCGGCCGTGATGCCCGCGGGGGCGACGGTCTTCCTGACGGCGTCCTCGACGGCCAGGACCGCGTCGCGATCCTTGTCGTAGATGATGCGGTCGAACTGGGCCTCCGTGTAGGCGATCCGGCCGTCGCCGGAGATCGTGTCGTCCTTGAACGGATCCCCGACGCTCTCGATGCCTGCCTTGTCCTCGGTCGCTTTGAACTGGGCGGTCTTCAACTTTGCAATCGCGTCCTCGATCGCGGCTTTCCGCTCGGGCGTGTCCAGCCGCTGGCCGGGGGGCGCCGCGAAGACGAGATTGAGGACCCCGCCCTGCTCGGAGGCGAACTCCGACTCGATCAGGTCGGTGGCCTTCTGCGTGTCGGAACCGGGGATCTCGAACTCGTCGCGCAGGCTCCCACCGAAGGTCATCACTGCAAGCACGAGGGCGACGAGAATCCCGATCCACGCAAAAACGACGCGCCAGGGGTGAGTGGCGCACGCGCGGGTCCAGCGCGCCAGCCCTCCGGTCGCGAGGCGCTCGTGGGCTGCCCGGCGTTCAGCCATACGTCCCGAAACGTCTGTCGCGCTCGGTGGATTCCCTTCGCTTCCACTTCCTTGCTTCCTCATGTGCTCGTCCCTTCGTCGTTCGTCTCTTCTAGACGAGCAGAAATGTCAGAGCTCATGGTGTCCACCTGGTTGAGACTCGGTATCGATCTGGTGACCGGCGGGGCTCCGGCATGCGACGCACCCTAACGTGCCATCGGGAACCGCTTGTCACAACCGTGGCTCGTCTAGCGCTCACTTCTCTTTCGCGCGCTTGATCGCCGCGCGGAGCCGCTCCTTGGCCATTTTCGAACGCCCCGACACACCCAGCCGAGTAGCTTCACGGTAAAGGTCGTCTTTGCTCGGATCAGTTTTCCGCGGCAACGCGGGCGGCGGCGGCGCTGAAGGCCCGGGCTCGGCCGCCCGGGGGAGACCACCTGCGCCGAGGCTCTTGTTCGCCGGCGCCTATCACTTCGCGGATGACCCGGCCTCGAAATGCGAGGGCTCCCTTCCTGGCGAGGAGAGAGCCCCGCGAGCACGCATAGCCGCCCGACTGTGCTTTTCAGCGAGTAGAGCTGGTCTTACGGGCGGAACTCGGCTTCCTGCGACCGCTCTGGCCCCCGCTCCTGCTCGCCGATGTCGACGAGCTCTGCCGGATACGGCCCATCAAGTCGTCCGGCAACTCAGTAGCACGCGTCTTGGCTTGAACCACCACGTCCTTGGCCTGACGTGCGAAGGAACCGTTCGTCGCTAACGCATAGAGGCCAGCCCCCGCGGCCGGCAGGATCAACCAACGTGCTCCCGATCCGCTTCTCCGGCGGCCTTTCCCCTCTGCGGCATCAGCCACATCTTCCAGTCGCTCTGCCAGGTCAATTACTCGCTCAGAGAACTTGGAGATAGCACCCATCTGTAACCCCTCCTCGGTTGCGGCCCTGCTTTGTCCCCGTTCCCAATCGGGACTGCTCCAAACTCGCTGGAGCGTCCCTAGTTCCTTTCGCGTGGGAGCGGGGAGGCGTGGACTCGCTCGATTTTGGACAACGGACCTCAGGCGGCCGCCTTCACGCGCGCTTGCTCAACCTGCTCATCCGGGGTTGCCTCGAGATCCTGCAGAACCTTGCCGAGCAAGAAGAACGTCGGCGGCCATAGGCCGATGAACGTTGCCAGTCGTTGGCTCCTCGCCTTCGCATCTCGATCCGCTCGCGCCGCAGAACGGCCCCACAGCGAGAGAGCAAGGCCAATCGAGGCGAGCCCAAAGCTGTGCATGATCGTGCTGTTGAAACCGAGCTTCTTCAAGAACAGCGCAACCCTCATGAGTCCTCCCTTTCGTGGTGTGATGGCTTGGGAAACCGAGCGCCGCTGCGCCTGCCGCAGGGACGCAGCGCACCCGGTTCCCAAGATGATGAATCGCTAGTCGCGCACGGCGTCAGCGTCGCGGTATGCGGTGCCGGCCTTCGCCAACCCGCGACTGACGATGTAGGCGGCGGCGACGAATCCAACAATCACCCACGCGCGAGGCGCATCGAAGTTGTCGGCGACAGCCGCAGCAATGAGCGTTGCGACGATCACACCGACCATGGCCCAAAACTCCGTTGTCAGCGGAGCCCACTTCGTTTCGAACCGCCGTCCAGTCAAGCGCACGCCGGTTCGCTCGGCCCGCTGGCCGACCGTCCTTTCCGTTGCGTCACGAGTAGCCATAGACCCCTTTCCTCGGTTTCAGCGTGAGGATGCCCCGAAGGGATGGCCTAAAACAGAAAGCTTGTGGTATTCGAAGGGGTACGAGCCTGGAGGTGCCTGCGAGACAGTAAGTCAGGCGTTCGGGTCGGTCGCCTCCGCTAATGCGGCCTCGCGCGGATGCTTCTCCACGACGTGGAAACGATCCGTCTCCTCGATGACGGTCTCGACGTCCTC
>JBKPFG010000267.1:0-4115 GCA_046728735.1 Actinomycetota bacterium | reverse complement strand
GTCCTCGAGCTCGAAGGGCGGGTGCGGAGCGCGCTTGAACTGGATGGCGATCGTCGTCTCGCGCCGCGGCAGCCGCTTGCCGGTGCGGACGTAGAACGGGGTGTCCGCCCAGCGCCAGTTGTCGACGAAGAGCTTGGCGGCGACGTACGTCTCCGTCATCGAGTCGGACGCGACGCCCGGTTCCTCGCGGTAGCCGGGGACCTCCTGGCCCTCGATGTAGCCCAGCCCGTACTGGCCGCGGACGACGTGCTTGGGCCCGGGCGTGTGGATCGCCTTCAGTACCTTGACCTTCTCGTTTCGCACCGAGTCGGCCGAGAAGTCGATCGGCGGCTCCATCGCGGTCAGCGCGACAAGCTGCAGCATGTGGTTCTGGACGATGTCTCGGACCGCTCCCGCCTGCTCGTAGAAGGCGGCGCGCCCCTCGATCCCGAGTGACTCGGCCACCGTGATCTGGACGTGGTCGACGAACTGGCGGTTCCAGATCGGCTCGAAGATGCCGTTGGCGAACCGCAGGACCAGCATGTTCTGGACCGTCTCCTTGCCCAGATAGTGGTCGATCCGGAAGATCTCCTCCTCGGTGAAGTACTCGCGGACGATTTCGTTGAGGTGCTGGGCGCTCTCGAGGTCGTGACCGAAGGGCTTCTCGACGATCAGCCGCGTCCAGCCCGTCGAGGCGCGCCGCTTCCCCATCGCGACCACGATCGTCTCGATCGCCGAGGGCGGAACCGCGAGGTAGTAGACCCTGTTGCCGGCGGTTCCGCGCTCCTCGTCGAGCGCGTTGAGGCACCGGACGACGTCCTCCTCGCCCCCGTCGTCGGCGAAGTCGGCGGCCACGTAGCGCATCCCTTCGGCGAGCTCGTCCCAGACGTCCTGCCGGAACTCGTCGCGTGCGTGGTCGACGACCGCCTGGCGCATCTTCTCCCGGAACTCGTCGTCGCTCATCTCCGTGCGGGCGATGCCGACGACGCCGAACTGCGCCGGGAGCAGGTTGCGGAACGCGAGGGAGTAGAGCGCGGGGATGAGCTTCCTCTGCGTGAGGTCGCCCGAAGCCCCGAAGATGGTGAGCGCGCACGGCTCGGGCGTCCGCCGCTTCCGCAGCCCTTCGAGGAGCGGGTTTTCCTGTGTGGCGACGGGCGCTTGGGTCATCTCACTCCGTCTTGACCGCGTGGCCGCCGAACTGCTTGCGCAGGGCGGCGCTGATCTTCGCGCTGAAGGATTCGTCCTGCCTGGAGGCGAAGCGGGCGAAGAGCGAGGAGGCGATCACGGGCGCGGGGACGCTTTCGTTGATCGCTTCGAAGACGGTCCAGCGGCCCTCGCCGGAGTCCTCGACGTATCCCGCGATGCCTTCCAGGTCGTTGCCCTCCTGCTCGAAGGCGTCGTAGAGGAGCTCCAGGAGCCAGCTGCGGACGACGGAGCCGTAGCGCCAGATGCCGGCGATGTCCTTGAGGTCGAGCTCGAACTCCGAGGAGTTGAGGATCTCGAACCCTTCGGCATAGGACTGCATCAAGCCGTATTCGATCCCGTTGTGCACCATCTTCACGAAGTGGCCGGCGCCCGACGGGCCCACGTGGGCGTACCCGTCCTCGGGGGCGAGAGTCTTGAAGGCCGGCTCCATGAACTGGACGGCGTCCCGTTCGCCTCCGACCATCAGGCAGTAGCCGTTCGCGAGCCCCCAGATGCCGCCCGAGACGCCGGCGTCGACGTACCCGAGCTCGTGCTCCCGCGCGAGGGCGGCCCGCCGCTGGGAGTCGCGGAAGTTCGAGTTGCCCCCGTCGATGATGACGTCACCGGGCTCGAGCAGGTCGATGAGGCTCTCGACGGCCTGCTCGGTCGGATCTCCGGCCGGGATCATCAGCCAGACGGCCCGCCTCGGCTCGAGCTGCCCGACGAGCTCCTCAAGCGACGTGGCGGTGCCCCCGCCGCTCCGCGCGTAGGTCGCCACCTCGTGCCCATCGGCCTCGAGGCGCTTCGTCATGTTCCCGCCCATGCGGCCCAGTCCGACCATTGCGAGCTTCATAGATCCTCCAGTCGAACGCGAACGATAGGCCTCCCGCGTTCCCGGAGCGACTCGAAGTCTCCCGCGGCCTGGGCATGGACGAGGCGCGCGAAGCCTAAGTCGGGGCCCGGAATGGGGAGCTCCGAACCAGGGTCGTCGAAAACCTGGATGAAGTGGCCGCTCGGTGGGCCTCCCTTGTGCAGCTGGCCCGTGGAATGGAGATAGCGCGGGCCGAGGCCGTGGGTGACGACGCAGCCGGTCTCCTTCGCACGGGCGATGAGGGGTTCCAGCTCGCCCTCGCGCGCAGGGTCGATGAAGGCCTGAATGCACACATAGGCGGGGGGCTCAGGCCCGGCGAGCAGCTCGTCCACCGAGCCCTCCGGCGTCAATGTGAGCTCGCCGCCCGCGAGGACGTCGTTCGTGCGGTCCTTCGCCTCCTGGACATTCGGCTGGTCGAAGGGGTTGATGCCGAGAATCGATCCGGCGACCGCTGTCGCGAACTCCCAGCGGTAGAACTCCTGCCCCAGCTCATACGGGTCGGAGACGCGCACCTCCGCGCCCTGGCGGTCCTCGCCCTCTCGCGTCTCTCCCGGGACGGGAACGAGGCCCTTGCCCTCCTTGCCCGTGGACTCCGCGAGGAGCTGCTCGGCCCACAGGCCGAACCCGCCGGGATCGGGGTTGATCAGGATCTTGTCGCGCCCTTGTTCCCACCCGCGGCCGAGCGCCTCGCCGAGCTCGAGCCCGGGGTTCCCCTCGGCGAGGCGGCAGGCCTCCACCATCTCCTCGACGCGAAGGAGGAACCGCGAGAGGTCGACGTCCATGAGGGCGGCGGGAACCAGGCCGAACACCGACAGGGCCGAATAGCGGCCCCCGATGGTCGGCTCGCCCGACACCACCGCCCGAAAGCCCCGCTCACCGGCGACCCGTTCGAGCTCGGAGCCGGGGTCGGTGATGGCCACGAAAGAGTTCCCGTTGCCGACCCGCTCCCAGAAGAAGTCGAGGTGCGAGCGGGTCTCCAGAGTGGTGCCCGACTTCGAGGCGGCGACGAAGAGCGTGCGCTCGAGGTCGAACCCGTCCGCGATTCGCCGCACGGCGGCGGGGTGGGTCGTGTCGAGGACGTGCAGCCGCTCGTTCCCGAACGTGCGGCGAATGACCTCGGGCGCGAGGCTCGAGCCCCCCATGCCGAGGAGGACGACGTCCGTGAACTCGGCGGTTCCGGCGGCGAGCTCCTCGAGCTCGAGGGCTCGCTCGCGCATCCGGAGCGGCTCGTCGAGCCACCCGAGCCAGTGGTTCTCGTCCCGGCCGGTCCAGAGCGTCGCGTCGCGCGCCCAGATGCGCTCGACGAGCTCCGCGGTGTCCACGGGCGGCATGGCGGCCCGCTACGCCGTTGCGAGCTGGCCCGACTTGGCCCGGATGCCGTCGAGCAGTTCGGTGAAGGAGTCGGAGAACTTCTCGACGCCTTCGCGCTCGAGCGTGGCCGTGACGTCGTCGTAGTCGACGCCGGCCCGCTCGAGCTCCTCGAACACGCGCTTCGCCTCGTCGATGCCCTGCTCGAGGGTCGGAGCGACCTCCCCATGGTCCTGGAAGGCCTCGATCGTCTCCTCGGGCATCGTGTTGACGGTGTTGGGCCCGATGAGCTCCTCGACGTACATGACGTCGCGGTACTCGGGGTTCTTGGTCGAAGTGGACGCCCAGAGACAACGCTGAGGGGTCGCGCCCTTCGCCTCGAGCGCCTGCCAACGCTCGCCGGCGAAGATCTCCTTGTAGCGCTGATAGGCGAGCTTCGCGTTGGCGATCGCGAGCTTCCCCTTCAGCTCGTCGTGCCCGCCGAGCTCGTCCAGCCGCCGGTCGGCCTCCGTGTCGACGCGCGAGACGAAAAAGCTCGCCACCGAAGCGACCTTGCTCGGATCGCCGCCCCCCTCCACGAGGCGCTCGAGGCCGCGGATATAGGCCTCGGCGACCTCGCTGTAGCGCTTGAGCGAGAAGATGAGGGTGACGTTGATCGGGCGGCCGCGGGAGATCATCTCCTCGATCGCGGGGAGTCCCGGTTCGGTCGCGGGGATCTTCACGAAGAGGTTGGGGCGATCGATCGTCTCGTGCAGCCGTTGCGCTTCGTCGA
>JBKPFG010000225.1:0-10986 GCA_046728735.1 Actinomycetota bacterium | reverse complement strand
GCCATACGCCCCTCCATCCGCTTGGACAGGAAGGCGGCGACGATGCCGGTGAGGACGTCGCCCGCGCCTGCGGTGGCCAGTCCCGGCGTGCCGAGGTCCGAGACGATCACGCCTCGTCCCGGCGCGGCGACGAGCGTGTCGGCCCCTTTGAGAAGGACGACCGCGCCGACGTCGTCCGCGCCGGCCTGGACTGCATGCAGACGCCGGGCCCGCACCCACTCCGACTTCCTGTCCAGCAGGTGGGCGAGCTCCCCCTCGTGGGGCGTGAGCACGGTCGGCGCGTCGCGCGAGAACACCCAGTCGAGATGGCCGACGAGCGCCCAGAGCCCGTCGGCGTCGAGAACGATCGGCTTGTCGAGGCGATCGAGGAGGTAGCCGACGAGGGCGCGGGTCCCATCGGTACGTCCGAGGCCCGGCCCGAGCGCGACCGCGCCCGCCCGCTCCGCCGCTTCGAGGATTGCGTCGGCGGCATCGAGCGTCAGCACGCCGTCCTCGTCCGGGCACGCGAGCGTCATCACCTCGAGCAGACACTGCTCGAAGACGAGGCTCAGCGAGGCCGGGACACAGGCCGTGCAGATTCCGGCCCCTGCGCGAAGGCAGGCTTCGGCCGCGAGGCACGCCGCCCCCGTCTTGCCGGCCGAGCCGCCCACGACGACGACCGACCCGGCCGTGTACTTGTTGTCCTCCTCTCGCCGTCGCGGCACGAGGCCCAAGATCTCCGACGAAACCCGGCTGTGCCGAGTGTCCGAGGCACGAAGGCCGATGTCCGCGACCACGACCTCGCCGGCGTGGAAACGCCCCGGTGCGACGACGATGCCCACCTTCCGCTCATGGAAGGTGACCGTGAGGTCGGCTCGCACGGCAGGGCCCGCGACCTCGCCGGTCGAGGCGTCGACACCGCTCGGGACGTCGACCGAGACGACCGGCGAGCCGAGGCCGTTGAGCTCCTCGATCGCCGAGGCCGCTTCCTTCCTCGGCTTGCCCGCGAATCCGGTGCCGAAGAGCGCGTCCACGATCAGATCGGCGTCCGCGCCTTCCTCGACGAAGGCGATGCCCGCTTCGCGCGCCCTTCGGAGGTTCTCCGCCGTGTCCCCGGCCACCTTCTGCTCGTCTCCGACCAGGCGGGCGTGCACCTCTCGCTTCGCCTCGCGGAGCCTGCGCGCGACGACGAGCCCGTCGCCCCCGTTCGAGCCAGTTCCGCACCAGACCGCGACGGAACGTGCCTCCGGATAGCGGGCGAGGATCGTCTCGGCCGTCGCCGTCCCGGCGCGCTCCATCAGCTCGAGGGTCTCCCCTTCGAAGGCCTCCTCCGCGGCGCGCATCTCCTCCGCGGTGTAGAGCGGCTCAGCGACCATCGGAGACGACGCAGACGGCGGCAGCGAGCTCCCGCGAGTGAGTCAGCGAGAGATCGATGGGGCCGGCTTCGACCCCCTTCGCCCACTCGGCGACCCGCCCGGAGAGCCGCACGTCTGGCTTGGGCCGGCCGGCGATCTCGACGTCCTTCCACGCGAACGCGCGGGCGACTCCGAAGCCGAGAGCCTTGCCGACCGCTTCCTTGCCGGCGAAGCGGGCCGCGTAGTGCTGGGCCGGATTGGGTCGCGACTCGCAGTAGTCGCGCTCTGCCTCGGTGAAGCAGCGCTCCCGAAAAGACGTATAGCGGCCGAGCGCGACGGAGATGCGCTCGATCTCGATCACGTCGAGACCGACCTTCACGCCGCACCCTCGAACCGGCCGGGGAGATCGGCGATCGAGTCGATGAAGCGGGCTACTCCGATGATGCCGGCAGAGCTCAATCCCCGTCAGATTGGGCAGCGGCGGGGCTGTGCGGCTGTGGCTGTCGTACCAGTCGGCCCTACTGCGAAGATTTCGACACCCCCGGACTCCGAGATCTCGTGGACGCCGCGAAGCGAAGCAATCGCATCGACGTCGGTCGGGAACGGATGAAGGCTGCCCGTTTTGCGCCCGGGTCTGAGCACGACGATGTAGTCAACCTGCTCGCGAGCGAGAAAGTTCCGATGCGCCTTCGGGTCGTGAAAGAACTGCTTCGCTCCAATTACGGTCGGAAGGACGCGCTTCGTGACTTCCGGACGGAGGTAAGGAGCCAAGCCCTCGATGATACTTCTCCTTCCCGTCATCGCCTCCCACGCTCCGGCCGAACGCGCGTTTGGCAACATGCGGGCTCCGCACGGGACTGTCTCGGCGACCCGATCGATCGCGGCCAGGCCCTTGGCCGGACGCCCCCCCGGGTCCTGGCCCGGGATTCGATCAAACGCAGCCACGAAGGCGAGCGCGGCCGTCACGAGCGACAGCGCCGCGAGGAGAAAAGGCCTTCGGCGTGAGACCCAGAGCGCGAACACCTCGATTACCGCCGGCACGATGAGCGCCGGTGGAAGAACTGCGTAGTCATAAAGGCGACGTACACCGAAGTCGCCCGGAATCTTCGTGTCGTACCGATAGCTGAAGAAGAGCGCGCCGCAAACCAATGTCGCGCTCAGGCCCCATGCGACGACCGCAAGCGGAAGCAACCAACTCGCAACGAGCACGACCACGACCGTCGCAACCGCCAGCAGCAGGAGTGTAAGCCCCCCGTGTGCGGCGTCAGTATCGGACGCGTTGGCACCGGAGCCGATAGTCGTCTTCGCATACCGTTTTGCGACTGTGCTCGGCGGAATGAGGAAGCGCCCTTCCTTCGGTCGCTTGCGAACTACCTCCGCGCGGTCGAACGAGCGTGCCGGGTCGATGTCGGAAGGGAAGCCGGCGACAGCGGGTCCACTCGTGACCCTTTGGAATCCCAAGTCGCCGCCGCTCAACCCCAGCATGGCCCCATAGCCGACCCCCGCGACCAAGAAGATGACCACCCCCATCGCCACCGTTCGCCGCCAATACGTGCGGTCGACCAGCAGGGCGCCGATCACGTAGAGACCGAGAGTGGCGAGTGCAACCACCGCCGAAATGCCGTGTGTCAGCGCGCCCAAGGCAAAGATCCCACCCGCGAGCACGGCGAGCACGCTCGAGCGTGCTTTCGCTACGGCATATATCCCAACGAGAAGCGCCGTCAAGGCGACAAGTCGTCCGACGTTCTCCGCCTTGTATGCGCTTAGGTCCCCGGCGACCTCCTCCGCGATTGGCAGTCTCCCGGGAAACAGCAGGACGAAAGCCGGAACAAGTGGTGCGAAAGCTCGCAGCCCAAGCTCACGACCCAGCCCGAGAAGGGCCGCCGCGAGGCCGATCGCAGTCAGAGTGAGAATTGCCCGCATGGCCGCCAGGGGGCTTGGCCCGATCAGGAAGGAGACACCGCCTTCAAACGCGTCCAACACAACCTTGTCGACCGCGGTAGGGAGCTCAGCGCCCCATTGGTTCGTAGTCGGTGGTACGTGACCGGCCGCTGCAACCTCGAGGCCGTCGGCCCAGTAGCGCCAGGGCGCGTGCTTGGCGAGATTGTTCTGCGCCGGATAGAGCGGCCACGTCAGCGCGAACGCGCTGAGAACGATGAGCCCCGAAGCGAGCGTGAACGGCGCCTCCAGCGCCTGCGCCCGGATCGCGGAGGCGTACGCACGAGGCGACGCTCGCCGGAACGCGAGAGCCCAGACGGCAAGCGTGACGAGGATCACGCCGATGATGAAGGTCGCACGCGAGAGGACGTGTGCGAGCGCCAGGGTCATCGCAAGACCCGCTACCAGCGCGTAGCCAAGGCCCACGACGAGCGCCAGCCTCGTCTCGATCGGGGTGCCGTCCGGTGGGGCAAAGGCCAACGCTGCACCGATGCCCGGCACGACGAGGAGTGCGCCGACGATGACGATGCTCGTCACGTCAAGCGACCGGCGATATCGCCCAGCACGAGCGCCAACGCGACGCCGGTACCTTGTGGGCCATGCGAGCCGGCTCACGCGCGTTCCCGGGTCTGGGGACACAGAGGCCGGGAACTTCCGTGAGGCAATCGCGCGTGAAGCTGTTCGTACCGACGATCCGAGTGATTGGATCCGTTGGGGCGATCGGAATCCTCGTCTTCATGGCGATCCGTGCTGCGCGGACCCTCGACCTACACGACATCACCTGGTGGCCCTTGCCGCTCGCGTTTGTGGGCACGGCGGCTTGGTGGCTGCTCGGCGCCCGCAGCTGGGCGATTCTCGTCGCCGGTCGAACCAGCCGGCAGGACATAAGCATCTGGTGCAGGACGCAGGCATTCCGCTATCTACCAGGCGGCATCTGGGCGCCTGCGGCACGCGCCGTCGCGATTCCGGGCGGCGTCGTGGACAGAGTTTCCATCGTCGCGACGGACAACGCGATCGCGCTTTGCGCCGCGCTCGCGATCGGGGGCGCGTCGTTCGCGGCGACGGGGGGCTTACGCTGGCTGCCACTGGTCGCCGTCATCGGCGTGCCAACCCTCGTGTCGCGGTTGGCTGCACAGCGCGCTCGCATGAGCTCTAGCCGCACCTTTCGCGCGACGTGGAACTACCTGATCGCATTTGCCGTGTATTCGCTCGCCGCCGTGCTGGTGCAGACAGCCGTGTCCGGTCTGCAGGATCCGCTTGCAGTTGCCGGCGCCGCGGCCATCGCGTGGAGTGCGGGGTTCGTCGTCGTCATTGTCCCGAGCGGTGTCGGCGTCCGGGAGGTGGTCTACGTGGGGCTGCTCTCCAGCGCTTTGCCGACGGCGGAGGCGGCGGCAGCGGCGCTCATCCTGCGTGGTCTCACGACCATCGCCGAGCTCGCGGTCCTGCTCGTTGTCACGGGAACGACCCTGACCTCCAGAACGCCCGTCGACGAGACGACGGCAAACCCACAAGGCTGAATGCTCGCCGCTGTCGTCACGAACGCCCCACCTGAGCGACGCAGAGCAAGGATTGACCGAACGGTGGGGGAACGACGGCTTCGATTGTCCTGGACGCCGGGATCAACAGATTGTCGTAGAGCCACACGAGGCGCGAGTCGGCGCGGCGTGTGCCTCCAGCGCGGACCGCAAGCCACCAGGCGATGGCGCCCAACATGTTGACACGACGAATTTCCTGGAGGCGAAGCTCGGCGGACTCGATGGCGACGCGCATGGTCGCCGGCGTATAGCGGCGGAAGTGACCGACCATTTGGTCGAAATCACCGTAGAGCTGCATGTAGGCCGGTACCCAGAGGATGATCCGGCCACCGGGTCGGACAACCACGGCGAGGTCGCGTAGTGCCTGGATGTCGTCTTCGATGTGTTCCAGAACGTTCATGGCGACAACCGAATCGACGGGCTGCCCGATGTCGACGCGTCCGGGCAGCGTGATCTCGGCTATCTCGACGTCGGGGCGACCCGCGAATCTCTGCCGTAGCTGCCCGAGTGAGTGCCCGTCGGCGTCGCTCAGAACCACCCGATCACGCCGGCTCTCGAGCAGCTTCTCGGAGAAGTGACCCACACCCGCACCGATCTCGAGCACGGAGCCCCCGAGGTGAGGGGCGACAAGCTCGTATTCCCATTGGCGATAGCGGGGCGCCGCCGTTATCCCGTGGGCGTGCTCGCAGATGCGGCCTGCCCGAAATGCGGGCGCAGGATACGGCCCCTGCCCCCCTACGACCGGTGGACTCGGCGACGGCTCGGTACTCACGAGAAGTGGACCCCACACAGCGGCACGATTCGCAAGAGCCTACTCAATGGTGGCCGGAAAAACCGAAGCCCTTGTCGGCGAGGGCGGGCAAATCCGCGATGGAGTCGATGACCGCGTCCGGCTGGGGGTCGGCGCTCTCCAGGGCGGCCGGCCGAAACTTGCCGGTCCGCACGAGCACCGCGCGCATCCCGATCCGCTTGGCGCCGCCGATGTCCGCCTCGATGTCGTCGCCGACCATCACGGCCTCCGCAGGGACGGCGCCGAGCTCGGCGAGCGCAGACTCGAAGTAAGCCGCGGTCGGCTTGCCGACCATCTCCGCCTCGGCTTCCGCCGCGTACTCGAGCCCCGCGACGAACGCTCCCGCGTCGAGCATCGCTCCGCGGGAGGTCTGCCACCAGCGGTTCTTGTGCAGGCATACGAGCCTCGCGCCCTCCCGGAGCGCGCCGAAAGCCCGGTTGAGGTTCGGGTAGGCAAAAACCTCCCCGGTCTCCTCGGTCTCATCGGCGCCGCCGACGAGAACGGCCTCCGCGCCGTCCTCGACGAGAATGACGTGATCCTCGAGGTCCGCGTGGACCGAAGACATCGTCAGGGGCAGGACTCTCAGGCCCTGGAGGAGCTTGCCCGCGGCGATCGGCGTCGTCGTCACCTCCCGCTCGTCGAGCTCGATGCCGAGCGCGCGGAGCTCCTCTGCCAGCCGCGCCCGTGCCCGGGTCGTGTTGTTCGTGACGAACCGGACTCCGTGACCGGCCTCGCGCAGCGCGCGAACGGCTTCCGGCGCCCCGGGGATGACCTCGCCGGAGACGTGCAGGACGCCGTCGATGTCGAGCAGAATGGCGGTCATCCCGCGCGAGTCTATTCAGGTGACCTCGAGGCTGGCGATCCCGCTCGAGGAGGTCGAGCTCCGCTACTCGCGCTCGAGCGGTCCGGGCGGCCAGCATGCGCAAAAGACGGAAACGCGGGTGGAGGCCGTGTTCGACGTCGCAAGCTCTCGAGCCCTCTCGGAGGCCCAGCGAGAGCGCCTCCTCTCGCGCGTCGGCCCCTTCGTCCGCGCCGTCGCGCAGGACGAGCGCAGCCAGTCGAGGAACCGGGAGCTGGCGCTCGAGCGGCTGGCGCGGGCGATCAGGTCCGGCCTGCGCGTCGAGAGGAAACGGCGCCCGACGAAGCCGACGGCCGCCGCGCGCGAGCGGCGGCTCGAGGAGAAGAAGCGCAGAGGCGCGACCAAGGAGCTTCGCCGCGCTCCGAAGGACACGGGCTGACCGGGCCCGGTGGCCGCGTCAGGCGCTCGAGCCGAGGACGAGCAGCTCCTTCCTGTAGTCGACGGAGATCGTGCCGAACCTGCTGAGGATGTCCGAGCCGAGCAGCCCGTCCACCCCGCCGCCCGGGTCCGGCATGTCGATCGTCTGGATCTCCGCTGACGGCAGGCGCACCGATCCGACCCGCCACTTGCCCATGCGCAGGCGGGCGGCTTGCCCGCGGCAGGTGATGCCCGTCACCGTCAGCGGCTCGCCGATCGTATGCAGGTGGAGGCGGCGCACCAGGTCGTAGTCGACGACGGAGTGCGAGGCGCCCGTGTCGACGGTGAACGTGAAGGGCCCCCTGCCCCCGATGAAGACGCGCGCGAATGCGAAGACGCCGTAGTCGCCGGAGACGACCCGCAAAGGCACGCGCGGGGGACGATTGGGCTTCGAAGCCGTCGTCGTCGGGGCAGCTTCGGTGGCCGTCGTCGACGCGGCGGCTGTCCGGGTCGTCTTGACGGCGGCCTTCTGGGCGTCGCACGCGGTGAGCGCGGCCACTGCGAGCGCGAGCAGCAAGAGCGACGTTCCGCTCTGGGCGAAGGGCATGGCGTGTCCTCTCGTCTCGGAGACGGGAACGAGTATCGCAACGGGCCGCGCCGGCGGGCGCCGGCTGAAGACTGACGGCGGGCGCTAGCCGAACTGGCTGCAGAGAACGGCGAGGTCGGTGAAGCCGAGTTCCTGCAGAAACTCTTCCTCGCCGGGCGTGCCCTGGTGGACCCCGGGGTTCACGCTTCCCGTGAAATGCTCACCGAAGCGGCCCAGTCCCGCCAGGTTGCCCCGCGGCAACAAGCTTCGTCATCGTCCCTTCCTCCCTCCCTCGCGGACTGCGACGACGGAGCGGTCCTACACCCCCGCGTGGTTCGTTGCAAGCCGCACGAGCCCCTACTCGACCGTGACGGTCTTGGCGAGGTTGCGCGGCTGATCGACGTTCAGACCGCGCAGCCTGGCGATCCGGTATGCGAGCAGCTGCAAGGGGATGACCGAGAGTGCGGCCTGCAGGAACGGATGCGTGCGCGGCACGTAGACGACGTCGTCAGCGTGGTGCTGGATGTCCTCGTTGCCGTCCGTCGCGATCGCAATCACCTCTGCCCCCCGCGCTCGCACTTCCTGGATGTTGGAGACGACCTTGTCGTAGACATGCGAGTCGGTCGCCACGCAGACGACCGGCGTGTCCGGGTCGAGGAGGGCGATCGGCCCGTGCTTCATCTCGCCGGCCGAATACGCCTCCGTCGGGATGTAGGAGATCTCCTTCAGCTTGAGCGCCCCCTCGAGGGAGACGGGCAGCCCGATGTGGCGGCCGAGGTAGAGGAAGAAGGGCGCCTGATGGTGGCGCTGCGCGATCTCCTCGATGGGATGGTCGCCGTCGAGATAGGTCGCGATCTTCCGGGGCAGCGAGTCGACTTCGGCGAGCAGGCTCGCGATCTCCCCGGGCGGCAGGGTGTTCCGGATCTCCGCCAGCTTGAGAGCGAGCAGGTAGAGGAGCGTCACCTGGGCCGTGAACGTCTTCGTGGCCGCCACGGCCATCTCGATGCCGGCGCGGGTGTAGAGGACCCGCTCCACCTCCTGCGTGATCTGCGTCCCCATCATGTTCGTGATCGCGATCGTGCGGGCGCCGCTCTCGCGCGCGAGGCGAATGGCGTGGATGGTGTCCCGGGTCTCGCCCGACTGGGAGATCCCGACGACGAGCGTGTCCTTCGTCAGGACCGGGTTGCGATAGCGCCACTCGCTCGCGATGTCGGGCTCACACGGGAGGCGGGCCCATTCCTCGATCACGTAGCGGCCGATCACCCCCGCGTGGTAGGCCGTGCCGGTCGCAAGCACGACCATGCGGCGAAGATTCTGGATCTCGAGATCGGTCAGCCCAATCTCCTCGAGCTCCAGGCGCCCCCCGCGAATCCGGTCGCCGATCGTGTCCCCTACTGCCTGCGGCTGCTCGTAGATCTCCTTGAGCATGAAGGTCTCGTAGCCGTGCTTCTCGGCGGCCTCGTCGTCCCAGTCCACCTCGAAGGATTCGCGCTCTCTGGGGCCGTCCTCGACCGAGTAGAATCTGGCGCCCTCCTTCGTGATCGCGACGACCTCGCCGTCTTCGATCAGCTGGACGCGCCGCGTCTCGCGCAGGAACGCCGCGATCGACGAGGCGAGGAACATCTCGCGCTCGCCGATCCCGACGACGAGCGGGCACTGGAGGCGCGCACCCACGAGCATCTCCGGATGTTCGCGGTGGATGACGACGAAGGCGAAATGGCCCTCGAGCTCCCTGTACGCCTCGCTGACGGCGTCGACGAGATCACCCGAGTAGTGGCGCTCGATCAGGTGCACCACGACTTCCGCGTCCGTCTCGGACGAGAAGTGATGGTTGTCGGCCTCGAGCGACTCCTTCAGCTCGCGAAAGTTCTCGACGATGCCGTTGAGGACGATGGCGATTTCGTCGTCGACGCATCCCGTGAGAGGGTGCGCGTTCTCGTACGAGACCTTGCCGTGCGTCGCCCAGCGCGTGTGGCCGACGCCGGTGGTCGATTCGGAGCCCTCGAGGCCCGTCTCGGCCTTCAGCTGATCGAGATTGCCGACCGCGCGGACGTACACGATCCCCTCGTCCTCGATGAGCGCGAGCCCGGCCGAGTCATAGCCTCGGTACTCGAGGCGCTCCAGCCCATGGAGAAGGAGCTCCCTCGCGGGTCTTGCGCCCACGTATCCGACGATCCCGCACACGTCAGCTCCCCTGTTTGACTGGAAGAGGGTTCTAACACACCCAAAACCCCGGCTAGGAGCCGAGCTCTCGCGAGACGAGAGCCGCGATCCTAGCACAGAGATCCGAGGCTTCTTTTTCGGTCTCGGCCTCTGCGAGAACCCGCACCACAGGCTCTGTTCCGGAGGGCCTGACGACCACCCGGCCGGCGCCTACAAGCTCGTCTATCTCTCTTCGCAGAGCGGGTGAGATCTCATTCGAACGCACGGGCACATTGGTCTTCGCCTGCGGAAAGCTGGGCATGTCGGCGACGAGATCCGCGAGCGTCCGTCCGCTCTCGACGATCGCGCGGCAGAGCAGCAGAGCCGCGACCAGCCCGTCCCCGGTCGTATGCCCGCGGAGGTAGATGAGATGACCCGACTGCTCGCCGCCGAGAATGCCCCCCTCGCGCCGAAGGGCCTCGGCGACATAGCGGTCGCCGACGTCGGTGGTGACGACCCGGACGCCCCGCTCCTCCATGAGCCGGTGGAACCCGAGATTCGTCATCTGGGTGACCGCCACGAGGTCGACTCCGAGGTGAAGCGCGACGACCGCGAGGATCTGGTCGCCGTCGACCTCGTTGCCGTCGGCGTCGACGGCGAGCATGCGGTCACCGTCCCCGTCGAACGCCACGCCGAGATCGAAGTCCCCGCCGCGCACGGCCTCGCGCAGGAGTGTGAGGTCGGTGGCGCCGCACCCGACGTTGATGTTCGTGCCGTCCGGTTTGTTGCCTATAGTGACAACATGACTGTCCAAACGTTCGAGCGCCGCAGGAGCAACCTCGAACATCGCGCCGTTGGCGCAATCGGCGACCAGGCGCAGTCCCGCGAGCGGCGAGCCGAAGCGGTCGCAGACGAGGTCCACGTACTCTCGGTCGACGTCCAGGCCCGCGTAGACCTGGCCGCCGCCCTCGCCCGGTTCGTCGAGCAGCTCCTCGATGGCCTCCTCCTCTTCGTCCACGAGCTTGCGGCCGCCCTGCGCGAAGAATTTGACCCCGTTGTACCGGGGCGGATTGTGCGAGGCCGAGATCACGGCGCCGGAGTCGTCGCGGCCGAGCAGAGCGACGGCGGGCGTCGGCAGCACACCGCCGGAGACAGCGTCCGCACCGGCCTGGTAGAGCCCGCGGATGAGCGCCTCTTCCAGGGCAGGCCCCGACGCGCGCGTGTCGCGCCCCACGAGCACCTGGCGCGCGCCCCACCGCGCGAACGCGCGACCCAGACGCTCGACGAGCTCCTCGGTGAGATCCTCGCCGACGACGCCTCTGACGCCGTCCGTGCCGAAGTAGCGTCTCAGCGCTTGGAGAACTGCGGCGCCTTGCGCGCCTTGTGCAGGCCTGCCTTCTTGCGCTCGACGATGCGGGCGTCGCGCGTGAGGAAGCCTTCGCGCT
>JBKPFG010000259.1:0-18035 GCA_046728735.1 Actinomycetota bacterium | reverse complement strand
ACGTCGACCCGTGCCGCGGATTGCGGTGGAACCCGCATCGCGGCAAGCCTAGCCGCGAATCACCCGAACGAGTTAGGCCCTGCGCTCAGGTTGCCCCCTGTCAGCGCCGACCTAGATCTGTACCAAGGAGCACCTATGAGGAGCGCGTGATGGAAAGCCCCCGGACGATGCAAGGCTCCAAAGAGCTCCGCTGGATGGGATGGCCTTCGGAGGAACAGCTGCTCGGCTGGCTCGAGCGCCCCGCTCGCCCGGCCCCCGTGAGCTTCGAGCCTCCCGCCTCGCACGACTGGGCTTTGACCGAGGCACCGGCGCCGGAACCGGCCGCGACGAAGTCGGGCTGGCGGGTTCAGCCTCGCGACCTCGTGGCGCTGGCGGCGGTCGCGGTCGCGGTCTGGCTCGCGCTCCGCGGCAGCGACAGCCTGTCGTTCCATTCCGCCTCGCCGGCCGCTCCCGCGAGCGCAAGCGACGTCTTCAGAACCACCCTCTCGCCGGATCGCCAGGACGCCGTCGCGCCCGGCTCGAGGACGCCGGGCGACAACACCGCAGGGACGAAACAGAGCGGTGGCGGCGGCCACGATCACCAGAACGGCGACGACGGCGGCTCGCGTGGTTCGCGTCCCGGCGACGACGTGAACCAGCCGGGAGACGGCAACACCGAGCCTCCGCTCGTCGAGGCCACGATCCCGGGAGTCGGGACCGTCACGGTCGACGAGCCCGAGGTCCCGGACACGTCGGGCCTCGGCCTGCCGGACCTGCCCGATACCGACGACATTCTCCCCGAGGCCCCGACCGTCTCCCTGCCGACTCTGACCGTCTCCCTGCCCTAAGGCTCCAGAAAGGGAGTGGAGGCGGCCGCGCTGGTCGACCGCCTCCAGGGAGAGGGAGGAACGGCGGGAGGTGGCCGCCGTACCTCTATGCGGAAGCTGCAAGCCTTCCTGTAGAGAAGGAAGTCACGCGGCGGAGAAACTTGCAGCGAATTGGGGCGCTTCCAAACCCGCGTAGCGAAGCACTGTCTCGACGAGCGAGAGGCCCACATCGTCCTTCGCCAGGCATCCGGCCGCGCCGGCGAGGAGCCCCTGCTCCATCTCGCTCGGCGAGCTGTGACCGCTCACGAGCACGACCGTGGTGTCGGGCCGCCACGCGAGGATCCGCTGTGTCGCCTCGATTCCGGTCATGAGGGGCATCTTGATGTCGCTGAGGACGACGTCCGGCTCCAGCTTGCGCGCGAAATCGACGGCTTCGGCGCCGTTCGAGGCGCAGCCGACCACCTCGATTCGCTCGTCGGACTCGAGCAGTTGCGCCAGCGCTTCGGCAAAGAGGAGGTTGTCGTCGGCGACGAGTACACGGAGGTGCATGCTCTAGAGGAAGCTCTCTGGAGCGAAATCTTGCAGTCTTTTCTAGGGGAGCTCGACGCCGAGCGGAGCGAACGCGTCGGTGACCGGCGCAACTACTTCGTCGAGCGTCTCGAGCGTGCCGTTCACGGACTCCGTCGCGGTCGCGACAGGGTCGTCCACGACGGCCTTCGGCGCGGGAAGCGGAAGCGCCCGAGGGGCGGGTTCCGTGGACTCCGGAGCGGGCCTGGAGGCCGAATCCTTCTTCGGTTCGTGTGAACGCGGCCGGAGGGCCTTGGTCTTGCTCTTCGTGCGCGCTCCAGGCTCCACCGAGGCGACGGATGGTTCAGTCGCAGGCTTGGAGGGATGCGAAGCCTGCTCCCTCGAGCCCGCCACCGTCGCGGCGACCACTGCGGCGGCCAGGCCGGCGGCGATTTTCGCCGCAGTTCCGCTGCCGAGCAGGCCCTTGCCTGCCGCCGCGATCGCGCCCGGGAAGAATGCGAACCGCTGCGCTCGCTTGGGCGCCGGCTTGCCCGCGAGCAACTCAGCCAGCGAGCGGCGCGCGCGGAAGATGAGAGTCTCCACCGCGGCGTCCGAGAGCTCGAGCTCGGCGGCGATCTCCTTGTAGGAGAGACCGCGCCACTCACGGAGGAGGATCGCGCGTCGCTGCAGCTCGGGCATGCGCGCGAGCGCATCCTCGAGTCCGATCAGCTCATCCGCGTCGGCGATGTGCGCCGGCCAAATGTCGGCGAGCACGACGGGGTCGCTCAGCACCTCCCGGTCGCGCTTTCTCCCACGAGTCCGGTGCCGGGCCCGGCAAGCGTTCTGGGCGATGGTGAAGAGCCAGCTCGCCTCGGCTCGAGGGACGACGCCGCGGCGCAGGCCCCGAAAGGCCCACATGAAGGTCGTCTGGGTGACGTCCTCGGCCTCCTCGCGGCTTCCGAGCTGGTAGAGGCAGTAGCCGAAGACGCGGTCGTAATAGCGCTCGTAGAGAAGGGCAGCTCCGTCGGCTGCCGACTCGGCCAGCTCCGGGGCAGGCAGCTCACCGGCCAGCGTCGGATTGGCCGCCATCGCTATCCCCTATCGCCGTGTTGGGCAATCACGGGCACGTCTCACTGTGGGCGAGTTTCTGTCAAAAGGCAATAGGCGCACGGAATATGATCGGCGCATCGACGTGCTTCGGCTCACCGAGCTCCTGCCGGAGCTGCCCCAGGAGCGCACGCGGCTGCTCGACAACCTCGGCCGGATCCGGCGCGAGGTTGGCCCGCTCACGCCCGAGCTCTCCGACGCGCTCGCCGACCACATGAACATCCGCCGAGGCGAAGTGCACGAGGTCATCTCCTTCTACTCGTTCCTCGAGGTGCCGCAGGACGCAGTCCGTGTCTGCATCGGCCCGGTCTGCGACTGCCTAGGCGCGAGGGAGCTCCTGGCGAGGGAGCAGGAGCACGCGCATGTGACTGGACGCGAAAGCGTGGGTGTGGAGTGTCTCGGTCACTGCGACCTCGCGCCCGTGCTCGCGCGCGGAGACCGGATCGAGCCGGAGGTCGTCCATCGGGCGAATGACGGCCCCTCGACGGGCCTGGCGACGCGGGACGGGACGCTGGCGGACTACGAGGCACGAGGCGGGCTGTCGGTCCTGCGCGATCTTCCATCCAAGGAGAAGATCGTCGAGGAGCTCAAGGCCTCAGGTCTGACGGGCTACGGCGGCGCCGGCTTCCCCACCGGGGTCAAGTGGGAGGCGGTCGCCAAGGAGCCTGCGCCCCGCTTCGTCGTCGTCAACGCAGACGAGGGTGAGCCGGGCACGATCAAGGATCGGTACGTGATGGAGCTCCGGCCCCATCTCATGCTCGAAGGCACGCTCATCGCGATGGACTTCGCCGACGCGAGCGAGGGGTTCATCTACCTCCGCGAGGAGTACGCAACTGCGAGGCAGCGGCTCTCGGACGCGATCGAAGAGCTTCGGATCGCCGGCCTCCTCGACGGCCGGTCGCTCGAGCTCGTCGTCGGCGCGGGCGCGTACATCTGCGGGGAAGAGACCGCGATGCTCGAGTCGATGGAAGGGCGGCGCGGGATGCCACGCCTGAAGCCCCCGTTCCCGAGCCAGGTGGGCTACCTGGGGCGGCCGACGCTCATCAACAACGTCGAGACGCTGGCGCACATCCCGGCGATCCTGCGGGACGGCGGCGAGGCCTGGCCTCGCGTGCGGCTCTGGTCCGTCTCGGGAGCCGTCTCGGAGCCGGGCTGCTACGAAGCCCCGCTCGACGCGACGCCGCGGCAGCTGATCGACGAGCATGCGGGCGGAGCGACGGGCGCGATCTCGGCGATCGTCCCCGGAGGCGCGGCGAGCGGGATCCTCCCGCCCGCCGCGCTCGACGTGTCCCTGTCGCGCGATTCGCTGCGGGAATGGGGCGCCGGCCCCGGGTCGGCCGGCCTCCAGGTGTTTCCAGAGAGCTACACGCCTCTACGACTGCTCGCAGAGACGATGCGTTTCTTCGCCGAGGAGTCGTGCCAGAAGTGCACTCCGTGCCGGATCGGCAATCGCGGGATGCACCACCTGGTCGAGGAGCTCGAGCGCGGCGAGGCGGCGATGCCGCGAGCGCAGGTGGAGGAGTGGCTCGACGCCATGGTGGCGACCTCGATCTGCGGGCTGGGACAGGGCGCGCCCTTCCCGATGCGGAACGCCTTCCGCCACTGGCCGGAGGTGTTTGCGCCGCTCGGCGAGCCGACTAGCATGAGTGCCCAGTGATCCGCTTCACGCTCGACGGACGCGAGGTCAGCGCGCCCGAGGGGGAGCTCCTCGTGCACGCGGCCGCGCGGCACGGCGTCTTCATCCCCACCCTCTGTCACGACGACAAGCTCGATCCGTACGGCGGCTGCCGCATGTGCGTGGTCGGAGTCGAGGGCTCCCCTCGTCCGCTCCCCGCGTGCGCGACCCGGGTGGCCGAAGGGATGGTCGTCTCGACCAACTCCTCGGTCCCCCAGTACCAGCGCACGCTGACGGAGATGCTCCTGACCGAGCACCTGAACCCGGAGCCCGGCGGACGCCCCAACGAGCTGACCGATCTCGCGCAGGAGCTCGACGCCGAGGCCCCGTTCATCCTCCCCGACGCGAAGCGAGAGCCCTACGACGACCGCAACACGTTCATGGGGTACGACCCCGACGCCTGCATCCTCTGCGCGCGCTGCGTCCGCTACACGCAGGAGGTGATGCAGTGCTCGGCGCTGTCTCTCGAGGGCCGTGGGCCGGAGGCGCGCGTCGTCCCCACGTGGGGCCGCTCCTGGCTCGACACGGAGTGCGAGCTCTGCGGCGGCTGCCTCGGCGTCTGCCCGACGGGCGCGATCTACGAGAAGTTCGAGGAGGGCACCGAGCGGCCGGAGCGCAAGCTCGAGAAGGTCAAGACGACCTGCACATTCTGCGGCGTCGGCTGCCAGATCGACATCAACGTCGATCCGAAGACGAACCGGATCGAGAAGATCACCTCGGACCCGAGCTACGTCTCCAACGAGGGCAACCTCTGCGTCAAGGGCCGCTTCGCCTTCAACTTCGTGCATCACCCGGATCGTCTGACGGAGCCCCTCGTCCGCGGAGAGGACGGCGAGCTCCATCCGACGACCTGGGAGCACGCGCTCCAGGTCGCCGCCGAGGGGCTCCAACGGGTGAAGGCGGAGCACGGGCCGCAGTCCATCGGCTTCCTCGCCTCGGCGAGGCTGACGATGGAAGAGAACTTCCTCATCCAGAAGCTCGCCCGCACGGTGGTCGGAACGAATTCCGTCCACTCGTGCGAGGCCACCTGACACGCTCCGACCCTTTACGGCCTGGTCAGGTCGTTAGGCAGAGGCGCCACCACCAACTCGATCCCGGAGATCGAGAACGCCCGCTTCATCCTCGTCATCGGCTCGAACACGACCGAGGCGCATCCCGTGCTCGCGCTGCGGATGAAGAAGGCGGCGCGCAAGGGCGCGACGCTCGTCGTCGCCGACCCGCGGAAGATCTGGCTGACGAAGCTCGCCAAGCGTCACCTGCAGCTCCGGCCCGGGTCGGACGTCTGGCTCCTGAACGCGATCATGCACGTGATCCTGCGCGAGGGGCTCCAGAACGAGGGGTACATCAGGGAGCACACCGAGGGCTTCGAGGCGGTCGCGGAGGTTGTCCAGCGCTACACGCCCGAGGAGGCGGAAAAGGTCACGGGCGTGCCCGCCGAGGACATCGTCGCCACCGCGCGGGAGTACGCCGCCGAGAAGCACGCGGCGATCTTCTACACCCTCGGGATCACCGAGCACGCGTGCGCCGTGGACAACATCTGGTCACTGTCGAACCTCGTCCTCATGACAGGCCATCTCGGCTACGAGTCCACGGGACTGAACGCGCTGCGCGGGCAGAACAACGTCCAGGGCCTCAACGACGCCGGCGCCAATCCCGCCTATCTCCCGGGCTACCAGCCGGCCGACGACGACCGAATTCGGGAGAAGTTCGCCGAGGCCTGGGGCGTCGAGGTCCCCGAGCGGACCGGCTACCGCCTCGACCAGATGATCTCCGGGCTCCACGACGGACGGATTCGCGCCCTCTACCTGATCGGCGAGAACCCGGCGCAGACCGAGCCGAACGCCCACCACGTCGAGGAGGGCCTCGAGCACCTCGACTTCCGCCTCTCACAGGACCTCTTCCTCAACGAGACGAGCACGCAGCACGCCGACGTCGTCTTCCCGGCGTCGAGCTTCGCCGAGAAGGACGGCACGTTCACGAACACGGAGCGCCGGGTGAACAGGGTGCGCAAGGCCGTGCCGTGCCCCGGCCAGGCCCGCGAGGACTGGCAGATCGTCGTCGACCTGGCGAAGGCGATGGGGGCGAACTGGCCCGCGTACAGGACGCCCGAGGACGCCTGGAACGAGTTTGCCGACCTCGCCCCGCTCTGGTCCGGGATCCGCTACGACCGGATCGAGGAGGTTGGGCTCCAGTGGCCGTGCCTCGACCGCGAGCACCCGGGGACGCCGTACCTCCACTCGCCGAGTCCGGCGCGACCCAACGGCAAGGGCAAGTTCTATCCCGTCGAGTACCAGCCGCCCATCGAGCAGCCGGACTCCGAGTATCCGTTCGTCCTCTCGACGGGGCGCACCCTCTACCACTACAACTCGGCGACGATGACGATGCGCGAGGAAGGCGTCGTCCAGAAGCAGGAGGATCCCTTCGTCGAGATCCATCCCGAGGATGCGCTGGCGCTGGGCATCGAGGACGGCGACTGGGTCCGGCTCGTCTCTCGCCGCGGCGAGCTCGAGGCTCGTGCAGCGGTCGGGGAGCGCGTCTATCCCGGGCTCGTCTGGATGGCGCTCCACTTCGCGCAGGCGAAGGTGAACTGGCTCACACACGACGTCGGCGACTCCCTGATCGGCACGCCCGAGTACAAGACCTCCGCGGTTCGGGTCGAGCCGATCGGCTCGGCGCTCAAGCCGGCCGCGCGCTGACCGTTTACCAGCCCGGTTAGGGCGGTCCGGGGTTGCCCGCCTTCGCGATCGCCGCCCAGGTCTTCTGACCGACGATTCCATCGGCAGGGAGGTGGACCGCTCGCTGAAAGACTGCCGTGGCGGTCTCTGTACGCGGCCCAAAAAGTCCGTCGATCAGGACCTGGCGACGATGGTGACCGACGAGCCAGAAGTCGAGCCTGCTCTGCCAGAGACCGACGAAACTGCTGTCGGTTCCGCGGCCGATCACGGGGAGTCGCCCTCCTCCCGCTGAAAGGTGACCGGAGAACCAGGCGCGACGAGTGCTCGGCCCAACGACGCCGTCAGCCCGAACCCCGGGAAAGCGAGTCCGTCGCTGGAAGGCACGCGTCGCGGCCTCCGTACGTGCCCCGAATATGCCATCGGCGACAAGCCGTGACCTCACTCCTGATTCGGAGGCGTACTGATTCAGGAGCAGTTGCCATCGGGTGACAGCCGGCCCGCTGCTCCCGCGACGCAAAAGCAAGGAAGCCGAGGACGCCGATGTGACAAATAGGAACCCGAGCCCAGAGACGACAAGGGTGCCGAGCAAGAGATACCTCACACCGCGTTCGACCTTCGATGGGCTCCGGGAACTTCTCGGGCAGGCGATCCGTCAAAGCGGCAAATGAGGAACGGAGGCGTCATGAAGGTCTCGCTGTTCGCCGTTGTCGCCGTGCTCGCATTGCTCGCCGCCGGGTGCGGCGGCGGCGCGCAAAGCGGGAACGAAGTCGCGCTGGGTCAGGGTCAGGGGGATTCCGTCACGGTTTCGGGCGACATGGGCAAGGACGTCGCCCTGACCACCTATCCGACCGTCCCCGCGGCCGGCGGGACCCTCCCGGGGATCACCGTGCTCGGCTCCGGCACGGCGCGTGCGGTCCCGGACGTGGCCGATTGGTCGTTCGGCGTCCAGGCAGACGCTTCCACGGCGACTGCCGCGCTCTCGGCCGCCGCGAAGGAGACGCGTCAGATCGTCGCCGCGCTTCGGGAGACAGGCGTCGCGAAGGAAGACTTGCGCACCGAGCAGGTCTCGCTCTACCCGCGGACGAGCAACGACGGGCTCTCGGTGATCGGCTACAGCGCCTCGAGCTCCGTGTATGCCACGGTTCGCGATCTCGCCAAGGCGGGATCGGTCGTCGACGCCGCGGTCGGCGCCGGCGCCAACCAGGTCTCCGGCCCGACTCTCCGGGTCTCCGACAACCGCGCGCAGTACCGCTCCGCCGTCGACGCGGCCATGGACGATGCTCGAGCGCGCGCCCAGGCGCTCGCTGCGAAGGCCGGCGTGACGCTGGGCGGTCCAATCGCGATCGTGGAGAACGGCGGCGGCTACCCCAGCCCCGTGTACGGAACGTACGACCGAGCGGCCGCGGCCGAGTCCGCAGTGCCGATCGAGCCCGGCGTCGACCAGATCTCGGCGAGCCTCACCGTGACGTTCGCCATCTCGTAAAACGAGCTCAGAAAAGCCCAGCAAACTGACGTAGGATGCCCGCCATCGCGCGGCCCGCGGCACAGCAGAGTGACGACCGGACCCTGTACGAGATCATCTCGACAGTCGGGTCCTCGCTGGAGCTGGAGCAGGTGCTCGCGGCTGTCGTGCGCCTCCTCTCCGACGCGAGCGCGGTGCACGCGACCTTCGTCTACCTCGTGGAGGGCGGGGGCGAACGGCTCGTCCTGCGCGCCGCCTCGGATCCGTACGCCAACCTCGTCGGGCGGATCGCTCTCGAGCGCGGCGAAGGAATCGCCTGGTGGGCTGCCGAGCACAAGGAGCCGGCTTTCACGCAGGAGCTGCTCTCCGACCCCCGCACGAAGTTCGTCCCTGAGCTCGAGGAGGAGAAGTTCCAGTCCCTCCTCTCCGTGCCCATCGTGGCCCGCGACGGGGGCGTCATCGGCGTCATCTCCCTGCACACCGAGGCGCCGAGGGAGTTCACACCGCCGGAGGTCGAGGTGCTCACCTCGAGCGCATCGCTCGTGGCCGGCGCGATCGAGAACGCGCGCCTCTACGAAGAAACCCGGCAGCGGGTCGGCGAGCTCGAGCACCTGACTCAGCTGGCCGAGACGCTCACGCGTGCGCTCAGCCTCGACGAGCTCTTGCCCGGCGTGGCGGCGCAGGGCCTCGACCTCCTGCGCGCGACCTCGTGCCACGTGTACCTCCTCGATCCGGGCTCCGAGGAGCTGCGTCTGCGGGCCTCGGCGCCACGTGACGCCGAGGCGCCCAAGGCGATCAAGCTCCAGAGCCTCGGCCCCGAGCTCGCGAAGAGCGGGCGGTCGTCGGCCGTCGCCGTCCCGCTCGTGGCCGACGACGAGCTCCTCGGCCTGCTCACCGCCAAGGGAACGTCAGAGGTCGAGCTCGCGCGCGCGGCGGCCAACCAGACCGCGGTTGCCCTCAAGAAGATCGAGCTGATCGAGCGGCTGACGGAGAAGAACCTGATCAAGGACTTCTTCGAGCAGCTCGCCGGCGGCACCGTGCCGGGGGACGTCGAAGGGCGCGCCGCGCGGCTCGGCGTCGACCTCGACGACCGCTACCTCGTGCTCGCGGCGGCGCCGGTCGACGAGGCCCTCGAGAAGGCGCTCGTGAGCGAGGCGCCCAGGGGAGCGCTCTTCGACCGCCGAGACGAGTCCATCCGCGGGCTCCTGCGCATCCCCTCGACCGGGGAAGCGGCCCTGATCGAGAAGCTGCAGGCCATGCACGAGACGCTCGAGGCGCCCGTCTCCATCGGGCTCTCCCATGTCTGCCAGGGCGCGGCCACCTTCCGCGCCGGCTTCGAGGAGGCGCAGCACGCGCTCGTCGGCGCGTCCGTCATCCGTGGGAAGCCGGCTCTCATGACCTACGACGAGCTGGGGCCGTACAAGTACCTCCTGCGCATGCCGGTCGATTCTGCTCTCCGCGACGAGCACCGGGATGCCGTGACGCGCGTCGCCGACTACGACCGCCAGCGCCAGACGGCCCTTGTGCGAACGCTCGAGGAGTTCCTCCGCCGCCGCGGGAACATCAGCGCGACCGCCGAGGCGCTCTACGTCCACCCGAACACCCTGCGCCAGAGGCTTCGCCGCATCCAGGAGCTCTCCGGAATCGACCTGCGCAAGGACGACTGGCTGCTCGTCGAGATCGCCGTGAAGATGGTCAAGCTCCAGGACACCCTTCCCCAGGCGCCGGCCCCCGGTAAAGACCGCACATAAGCAGCCGTTTTCCCTTGTAGAAAGCCGCCATCGGCGCGTTCCCGCCCTCGCGGTATCGTCGCCAGGACCTGACCGAGGGGAGGACCCCGCATGGCCACGACGACGCACGCGACGAGTCTCGACGAAATCCGCAGCAAGGCGAAGAAGGGCGAGATCGAGTTCTTCTTCGCCCAGTTCGTTGACATGTACGCCCGCCCGAGCGCCAAGCTCGTGCCCGCCGCCAACCTCGAGGACCTGCTGAGTGACGGCGCGGGATTTGCCGGCTTCGCGGCCGGAGAGATCGGCCAGGTGCCGAGCGATCCCGACATCGCCGCCATCCCTGATCCGGACACCTTCACGCCGCTTCCCTGGAACAAGTCCGTCGCCCGCTTCGCCTGCGACATCCACGTGGACGGCGAGGAGTGGCCCTACGACCCGCGCACGATCCTGCGCCGGCAGCTCGCAGCCGCACGGCAGAAGGGCTTCGAGTTCAAGATGGGACTCGAGCTCGAGTACTTCCTCGTCCAGAAGCGAGACGACGGCTCGATCGAGCTCGCCGACCGGATGGACACGCTCGAGAAGCCGTGCTACGACCTCGTCGGCCTCACGCGCAATCTCGACTTCCTGACGACGGTCTCCTCGTACGTCAACGAGCTCGGTTGGGGCAACTACGCGAACGACCACGAGGACGCGAACGGCCAGTTCGAGCAGAACTTCACGTACGCGGACGCCCTCACGAGCTGTGACCGCGCGATCTTCTTCCGCTACATGGTTCACGTCCTCGCCGAGCAGAGCGGGATGATCGCGACCTTCATGCCCAAACCGTTCACGAACCTCACCGGCAACGGCTGCCACTTCCACATGTCCCTCTGGGACGGCGACACGAACCTCTTCCTCGACGACAACGACCCGCGTGGGCTCGATCTCTCCGAGACGGCCTACCACTTCATCGGCGGACTCAAGAAGCACGCGAAGGCCTATAGCGCGATCACCGCCCCGACCGTCAATTCCTACAAGCGCCTGAAGGTCGGGACGACCGCGAGCGGCGCCACGTGGTCACCGGTCTGGATCAGCTACGGCTACAACAACCGGACGCAGATGCTGCGCATCCCCGGCCCGGGGCGAATCGAGGACCGGACGATCGACGGCTCGTGCAACCCCTACCTCGCGGCCACCGCGGTGCTCGCTGCCGGCCTCGACGGAATCGACTCGAAGCTCGATCCCGGGGAGGCGAATAGCGACAACCTCTACGCGATTCCCTACGACGAGCTGCGCTCGCGCGGCCTGGAGACGCTCCCCGGGAACTTGCTCGACGCGACGGAGGAGCTCGAGGGCGACGACGTGCTGCGCAAGGCGCTCGGGAAGGGTCGCGACGAGGACTACGTCGACTACTTCATCCGGGTCAAGCGCGACGAGTGGAACCGCTACCACGAGCAGGTCACGCCCTGGGAGATCCAGGAGTACCTAACCCGCTTCTAGAAGTATGTAAGAACACTACATACGCCAGTCCACAAGATCGTTGTTTCCATGGGCTATATCCCCGGAATTCATATGTAGATTGAGTACATATGTGTGGAATCGTCGGACTGTTCGCGAAGTCGACTGAGGTCGAGGAGTCGCTGGGCGAGCATCTGGCCGCGATGCTGGCCCAGATGAACGATCGCGGCCCGGATAGTGCCGGAGTCGCCGTCTACCGCGACCCGGCTCCGGCCGGGTCGAGCAAGCTGACCCTCTTCTCGCCGGACCCGCTCGAGGACTGGAATGCCGTCGCCGCCGAGCTCGGTCAGCGGTTCGGCTCGGCGGGGGAGCCCGAGCTCCGCTCGAGCCACGCCGTGATCGTGGTCGAGGCCGAGGCCGGGGAGGCAGAGAGCTGGATCCGGAGCTCGTATCCCGACCTCCGCGTGATGAGCGCCGGCCGCTCGATCGAGATCTACAAGGAGACCGGGCGGCCGCTCGATTTCATCCGCCAGTTCTCGCTGGAGCACTTCCACGGAACGCACGCCCTGGGTCATACACGGATGGCGACCGAGAGCCGGGTCACGACCGCCGGATCGCATCCTTTCTCGACGGGGCTCGACGTCTGCCTCGTCCACAACGGCTCGCTCTCGAACCACAACAGGCTGCGCGAACGCCTTCGCCGCGAGGGCATCGACTTCGAGACCGAGAACGACACGGAAGTCGCGGCCGGATACGTGGCCTGGCGCCTGCGCGAAGGCGCCTCACTCGAGGAGGCGCTCGAGGGCTGTCTGGACGACCTCGACGGCTTCTACACCTTCCTGGTCGGGACGGCGGACGGCTTCGCGGTCCTGCGCGACCCGATCGCCTGCAAGCCCGCCGTGCTCGCCGAGACGGACGACTGGGTGGCGATGGGCTCCGAGTGGCGCGCGATCTCCGTCCTGCCCGGCGCCGCGGACGCGCGGGCGTGGGAGCCGGCTCCCGGCGTCGTCTACGCCTGGGAAAAGGCGCCCGTGTGAGCGTCGCCGCGGAGAGCACCGCGGTCGAGGTCGTCAACCTCGCCGAGACACCTCTCCGGGAGCTGAACCAGCGGCTGCACGACCTCACGAGCGCACCCGGTCCGCGAGTGTGGCGGGTTCTGAATCCGAACGGCGTCCACGCCCTGGCAGCCGGTCTGGACGCGGACGTCGAGGTCGAGATCGAGGGGCACGTCGGCTACTACTGCGCGGGAATGAACAAGCGCGCCAGCGTGCACGTGCACGGGAACGCGAGCACCGGGCTCGCCGAGAACATGATGTCGGGCACCGTCGTGATCGACGGGAACGCGAGTCAGTCCGCGGGGGCGACCGGGCACGGAGGCCTGCTCGTCGTGCGCGGAGACGCCTCCGCCCGCTGTGGCATCTCGATGAAGGGGATCGACATCGTCGTCCAGGGCTCCGTGGGCCATATGAGCGCGTTCATGGCCCAGCGGGGCCGGCTGCTCGTTTGCGGCGACGCGGGCGAGGCCCTGGGAGACTCGATCTACGAAGCCCGCCTCTACGTCCGGGGAGAGGTCGCGGGCCTCGGAGCGGACTGCGTCGAGAAGGAGGTGCGCGACGAGCATCTCGGCGAGATTCAGGAGCTGCTCGAGTCCGCCGGCATCCAGGGCGTCGACCCGGGCGAGTTCCGGCGCTACGGCTCCGCGCGGCGCCTCTACAACTTCCACGTGGACAACGCGTACTAGTGGCCAAGTCCGAGCAACGGCCCTGGAACCTGCGCGAGTCGTACCTCTACGATCGCACGGTGATCGCGGAGATCCAGCGTGCGGCGTGCGAAGGGATCTACGACATCCGCGGCTTCGGCGCGAAGCGGCGCCTGCCCCACTTCGACGACCTCCTCTTCCTGGGCGCGAGCATCTCCCGCTACCCGCTCGAGGGCTACCGCGAGCGCTGCGACACCGACGTGACCATCGGGACGCGCTTCGCCAAGAAGCCGCTCGAGCTCAAGATCCCGGTCACGATCGCCGGGATGAGCTTCGGGGCGCTCTCCGCCCCGGCCAAGGAGGCGCTCGGCCGCGGCGCGACCGAGGTCGGAACGTCCACGACTACGGGCGACGGAGGAATGACGCCCGAGGAGCGCGAGCACTCGAAGATCCTCGTCTACCAGCTCCTCCCCTCGCGCTACGGAATGAACCCGGACGACCTGCGCCAGGCCGACGCCGTCGAGGTGGTGGTCGGCCAAGGAGCCAAGCCGGGCGGAGGCGGCATGCTCCTCGGCCACAAGATCTCCGACCGGGTGGCCGAGATGCGCGACCTCCCGAAGGGAATCGACCAGCGCAGCGCTTCCCGCCACCCCGACTGGACGGGCCCGGACGATCTCGAGATCAAGATCGGCGAGCTCCGGGAGATCACGGACTGGGAGAAGCCCATCCTCGTCAAGGTCGGGGCCACGCGGACGTACTACGACGTGCAGCTGGCCATCAAGGCCGGCGCGGACGCGATCGTCGTCGACGGCATGCAGGGCGGGACGGCCGCCACCCAGGACGTCTTCATCGAACACGTGGGCATCCCCACTCTTCCCGCGGTCCGGCTCGCCGTCGATGCGCTGCAGGAGCTGGACATGCATCGAAAGGTGCAGCTGATCGTCTCCGGTGGGATTCGCACTGGAGCGGACGTCGCCAAGGCGCTCGCGCTCGGGGCCGACGCCGTCTCGATCGGCACCGCGGCGCTGATCGCGATGGGCGACAACGACCCGGAGTTCGAGGACGAGTACCGCAAGATCGGAAGCTCCGCCGGCTTCTACGACGACTGGCAGGCGGGCCGCGACCCGGTGGGGATCTCCACCCAGGAGGAGGCGCTGGCCGCGAGGTTCGACCCGGTCCTGGGCGGGCGGAGGATCGCCAACTACCTCCGCGTGCTCACGCTCGAGACGCAGACGCTCGCGCGCGCGTGCGGCAAGTCGCACGTCCACAACCTCGAGCCGGAGGACCTGGTCGCGCTGACCGTCGAGGCGGCGGCCATGGCCCGCGTCCCCCTCGCGGGAACGGACTGGATCCCAGGCGTGAACGGATCGGGTTAGGCTCTTTCTGTGTCTCTTCCAGTGATGCTGCCGAGTCCCGGGGTCACGAGCGCCCAGCCAGAGGCCGGACTCGGCCGCGGCGAAGGCCGGCAGCCTTTGCAAGGGCGAGGGTGGACTCTGGCGCCGCGGGATCGGGGTCCCGGCGCCGGCGGGGATTGCTGGGAGAGGCACTAGTGTCGTTTCTGCTCACCTGCCCGAACTGCGGTCTGCGTGACGTGAACGAGTTCTCGTACGCGGGCGAGGTGACGGTGCGTCCCAAGAGCTCCCCCACGCTGCGCGACCTGGCCGAGTACGTCTACTTCAGGCGAAACGTCGCAGGCG
Organism: Actinomycetota bacterium; assembly: GCA_046728735.1. Classification (GTDB taxonomy): domain Bacteria; phylum Actinomycetota; class Thermoleophilia; order Gaiellales; family Gaiellaceae; genus JAIBJP01. The sequence goes on along the minus strand of JBKPFG010000259.1, from coordinate 3,240 downwards.
TGCAGCGAGAGTGGTGGTACCACCGCTTCGGCTGCGAGGTGTGGTTCCAGGCCGAGCGCGACACGCGCACGAACGAGGTCCTCCTCACCGAGGTCGTCGAGCCTTCTGCGAGGGAGGGCGCCTCGGGGCCACAGGAAGCCGCGATTCCGGACACGCCAGCGGTTTGAGGCTAGATCAGCAGCCGAACGAGCGGATCGACCGCTCCCGTGAGATCGCCTTCACCTATCGGGGACGCCGCATCGATGCCTTCGAGGGGGATACGTTCGGCTCGGCGCTCTACGCTGCCGGCCAGCGGGTCTTCTCCCGCAGCTTCAAGTACCACCGCCCGCGCGGGCTCCTGTGCTGTTCGGGCAGCTGCCCGAACTGCATGATGACCGTGGACGGAGTCCCGAACGTGCGCATCTGCGCCGAGCCGGTGCGCGAGGGCGCCGAGCTCGTGGGCCAGAACGTCTGGGGCTCGCTCGACCACGATCTCCTCGCGGTGACGGACAAGCTCGGCGGCCCCTTCACGCCGGTGGGCTTCTACTACCGGACGATGATCCGGCCCCGCTGGGCGTGGCCGCTCTACGAGAAGTTCCTCCGCAACGTCGCCGGCCTCGGCCGCATCGACCCTCACGCAGAGCGCACCAATCGCTACGACACCGAGCACCGGCACGCCGACGTGTTGGTCGTCGGCGGCGGCTCTGCGGGCATCGAAGCGGCACGACGGCATGGAGGCGCGGAGAAGTCCGTCGTGCTGGTGGAGGAGAACCCCTACCTGGAAATTGACGTAGGAGATTTCCAGGTAGTGAGAGGGCGCGCTCTCGGCATCTGGGAGGGCGGGCTCGTCCCGGTCGACGCGGGCAACGTCCTCTACAGGTACCGGGCCGACCGGATCGTCGTCGCCACGGGCGCGGTCGAGCAGCCGCTCGTCTTCCCGGGGAACGACCTCGTGGGCGTCATGCTCCCGCAGGCCGTCCGGCGCCTGGTCGACGACTGGTCGATCCGGCCGGGGAAGCGGGCCGTCGTCGTGACGGTCGACGACCATGGCCGCGAGGCGGCCGCGACCCTGAAGCGGGCCGGTGTCGAGGTCGCGGGCGTCTACGACCTGCGCCGGGAGCGGATCCGCGAGATCGTCGGCCGCGGCCGCAACGGCGTCCTCGGCTCGGTGGAGCTGGACGGCCGCCGCGTCGACTGCGATCTGCTCGTCATGTCGGGCGGCCGCCAGCCCGCCTACTCCCTCCTTGCCCAGGCGGGCGCCCGCGTCGAGTACGAGCCCGAGACGGGGCTCTTCGTCCCCACCGAGATCCCCGAGGGGATCGAGGCTGTCGGCGCCGTCACGGGCGAGGGCATCGCCGGCGCGATTCCAGCGGCCACCTACAACGGAGCTTCGGGGAAGGGCAAGTGCTTCGTCTGCGTCTGCGAGGACGTCACCGACAAGGACCTCAAGCGCGCGATCGCCGAAGGTTTCGACTCGATCGAGCTGGCGAAGCGCTACACGACCGTGACGATGGGCCCGTGCCAGGGCCGCCTCTGCCACGTCCCTTCCATCCGCGTCTACGCACGCGAGAACGAGAGCGATCCGGCCACGATCGGGACGACGACGGCGCGACCCCCTTGGGCTCCGGTGTCGCTCGGGCTCCTCGCCGGGCGCCCGCACGAGCCGGCCCAGCGAACGTCCATCCACCACCGGCACAAGGAGCTCGGCGGGCGGACGATGTGGACGGGCACGTGGCGCCGGCCGCATTCCTACGGCGACGTCGAGGCGGAGGTGCAGGCCGTGCACGGCGCCGTCGGGCTCATCGACGTCTCCACGCTCGGGAAGCTGATCGTCTCCGGCCCCGATGCCGCCGAGTTCCTCGAGCGGCTGTATCCGAACCGCTTCGGCGACATGAAGCCGGGGAGGATCCGCTACGCGGTCCTCAACACCGATTCCGGCCGAATCATGGACGACGGCACGATCGCCCGGCTCGACGACGACACGTACTACGTCACGACGACCTCCACCGGCGCCGGCGCGGTCGTCGAGTGGTTCGAATGGTGGAACGCGGTCTGGGGCTACGACCTGCAGGTCTCGGACGTGACCGGCGGGATCGCGGCCGTGAACGTCGCCGGCCCGCGGTCACGAGACCTGCTCGCCAGGCTCACGGAGCTGGACGTCTCCAACGAAGGCCTCTCCTACCTCGACGCACGCCAGGGCCTGATCGCGGAGGTGCCGAGCCTCGTCCTGCGCATCGGCTTCGTCGGCGAGCTCGGCTACGAGCTCCACTTCCCGAGCCCCTATGGCGAATACATGTGGGACACGCTGCTCGAGCGCGGCGAGGATCTCGGCATCCGCCCCTTCGGCCTCGAGCCGCAGCGTGTCCTCCGCCTCGAGAAGATGCACATCCTCGTCGGCCAGGACACCGACTCCGAATCGAACGTGATCGAGGCCAACATGCCCTGGATCGTCAAGTGGGACAAGGACGATTTCGTCGGCAAGTGGGCGCTCGAGCACGTCCGCTCGCGGGGGATCCGCGAGCAGCTCGTAGGGTTCGAGATGGAGGACGGACGCGTTCCTCCCGAGGGCGGCCAGGTCGTCGTCGCGGAGCGCAAGCCGGTCGGCCGGATCACGAGCGCGCGCTGGAGCCCCGAGCTGCGCAAGGTGATCGGGATGGCCTGGGTGCCCGCAGAGCTGGCCCACGAGGGCGCCCAGTTCTTCGTCACCATCGGCGACGGCTTCGACAAGGCATTCGTGCGTCTGAAGCCGTTCTTCGACCCCGACGGGGAGCGGCTCCGCTCATGAGCGTCCTCGACTTCCTCTCGCCGGACAAGGCGGGGCGCGAGGCCGTCTGGCGCTCGCCGCTCGAACGCGCCCTCCAGCACGCTCCGCCCGAGATCTCTGACGTCTCGCTGACCGGCAAGCTCGACGTCCGCGGCGATGTGGGCTCGCTCAAGACGCGGGCGCTCGAGATCTTCCACCTCACGCCGGAGCGCGCGCTCGTCCTCTGCGACTTCACCAAGACCGCGGAGGTGCGGGCGAAGCTCTCGGAGCGGTTCTACGTCGTCGATCTGAGCGGCACTCTCGCCGGGTTGCAGGTGCGCGGACAGACGCTCATGCGCCGCCTCACCGACCTCGACCTGGACGACCTGCCCGCTGTCGGAGCGCTCGCCCACGTGCAGGCATATGTCCTCCGTGACGACGCGGAGACCTTCCGCCTCTTCTTCCCGCAGGAGTACGGCCATTACCTGGCCGAGGTCGTCGTCGACGCCGCCGAGGGG
>JBKPFG010000201.1:0-4405 GCA_046728735.1 Actinomycetota bacterium | reverse complement strand
CCCGGTCGCGCCGGACAGCGCGGCGAGGGCCGCGGGCCCGTCGGTCTTCGCATCGAGGACGAAGCGCGCGACAGGCGCGTCGACGAGCGCCTGGAGCGCGGTCGCCTCGGCCTTCGCCTCGGCTGCGGCGGCGTTCCTCTGCGCGTAGCCCGACGCCAGGACGACGAGATGGGCATCTCCTCGTCCACCCGCCAGCTCGACGAACCGCTGGGCCGCGATCCCGGCCCGATCCGCCGTGAGACCGCCTCCGAGCAGCAGCGGCGCCGCGCCGGCGGGCAGGTTGAAGGCAGAGCCGAAGGTTCGACCAGAGATCGGTGGTGCCGGCTCCGCGAGGCCGCCCACCGTCGGCTGCCGCAAGTCGATCGCGTAGCCGTCGCCGCCCTGAGCAAGGACGTGCGTCGCAACGCCGTGGACGGCGAGGCTCTCGCGCGGGCCGGCGAAACGGCCGGTGGCGCCGTACGAGAACGGATCGGCGACGAAGGCGATCGTTCGACCCGTCACGTCAGTCAGCGCGGTTTCGTTCTCGATCGCGGCCGCGGTCGAGGCGTCGACCCCGACGCCCAAGAGCTGAGTCGTGAACGACGCATTCAGGAGTCGCGCGATCCGGCCGCGCTGGGCGACGTGCTGGTCGAGCAGGACGCCCGGGAGGCCGAACGAGAGGCCGCGTTCGCTGTCGTTGGGGCCGTCGTTGAGCCAAAGGAGGACCGAGTCCTGCTCGAAGCCGTTTTCCGGTCCGTTGTTGCCGGTGTAGCCGGCGATCATGTTGGTCGATTCGACGGCCGCGCCGGCGCTGTTGCCGCTCAGGACTGCGCCGTTCGCGTAGGCGTCGGCCATCGCGGCCTCGAGCGGGGTATTGCCGACGACCAGCATGCCGACGTCCTGGTCGCCGCCGAGCACGTAGAGGCCGTCAACGTCGGCGGTGACCGTATCCGGCGCGAACGGCTCGAGCGCCGCCGGCTCGAAAGCCTCCGAGCGGATCTGGACGTCGTCGAGGATCGCAGTGCAGGTCTGGGCAGCGGCCTTGACCGCGTCGCAGGCGGCCTCGATCTGCGCGCGCCGCGAATCGGCGAGGGTCGCGTTCTTCTGCCGGAGACCGTTGGTGATCGTGTAGGGGTCGACCCCGTACGTGAAGTCGAAGACGACGATGCGGATGTCGCCGGAGGAGTCGTGCGCGGCCGCGGCGCTCGCGAAGCGCTCGAGCGTGAAACTGTCGTAGCCCGCGCCGATGGGGACTGCGGTGCGGAGCGGTGCGTCGAGTGCTGCGCCGGATGCCGAGCCCGTCCCGAGGAGTCCGGTGAGCAGGAGGCCGACTGCGGCGACCTGCGCGAGCCGTCGGCACCGATCGCCGTGGCGTGGAAGCGGAGCAGCAGAGAGTACGGGCACACGCGAACGAGCCATTAGGTCTCCCCCGCAAGATCGCAGTTGCTCGAGCCTGAGCCGCGATCATAACTGCGATCGTTCGGAGTGCCGGCCCGCGGCGTCAGTTTCGCAGCCGCTAGCCGAGCCTAGCTTCTGGCGTACTCCTCAGCGGAGCTGGATTCGAACTCGAACGCGACCACCGGTTCGTCGCCCACGACCCACGCGTCGTGACCGGGTTCAATCACATACGGCGCACCCGGCCCGACTTCACCGTCCGACCCGTCCTCGTGCATGACGTGCAAACGACCTTGCTGGAGGACGCCGATGTGGCGCACTTGGCAGCTGTCGGTCCCGACGACTGGCTTCACGCACTCGGACCAGCGCCAGCCAGGCTCGAACGTGTAACGCGCCGCTGACGTTCCACCCATGCGCACCACGTCCACGCGGGTCTTGTCAGGTGTGCGCTGCTCGTCGGGTGACTCGAAATCGCGGATCTCCAGACCAGCCATTCCTTCTCCTTTTCGCGAGACTGAACTATCGGGCGACCGCCCGGGCATGTTCTACGCCTCTTGCGCCCAGGCGACAAGTGTCGGCGAGAGCAAAGGCGGCGCTTCGCTTCCGCTTGTCGGCGATGAGAACGAGCGCCGCAAGAACCGCTGGGCTGCCTCGAGGCTCACGCGATCTCGCTGCAACCGCTGCTTTTGGCGCCGGGACAGCGGCCCGGAAGCTGCGGCAACGCCAAGACCACGGTCCCGGCGCGGGCCTCCTTTAGCCGGCGGGCGGTCGCCTCCTCTCGCGCTTCAGAACGCTTACTGGAGCGCGCTGCGCGGGAATTGGCGCCGGAAAGGGGCGCGGACGGTCGCACCAGAATGAAAACCTCCGCACTGATCGATCGAGGTTCCCCTTGGGACGGCGAGTCTCTCGGGATCGCGACCCTCTTCAGCGACCTCGAACTCCGCGCTCGAAGGTTCAGGGATAACCCGGACTCGAGTTCCGAGCCAGCACCGAAAGCCTCACCGAGGCTCCGTCGTCTTGCTTGTACGCAAGCTCCGAAGGAGGAGTACATGCAGGTCGACAAGAACTCCCTCGCATGTTCGTGGCTCTTGACACAGATCGCAGACCTGCTATATAGCAGATATGCGATTCAAGATCTCGAGTTGTTGAGATGACGTTGCTCGACGACGCCGAGAGGCACCTCCAGGCCGGCAACGCACGCCGGGCTCGCAAGGCACTCGAGCGAGCCCGAAGCCATGCGCTCCTCGGTCGGGACGCCGATCAGCTCGAGCGCGTCCTGGAGCTCGCCGACCGCCTGGCGCAGATCGACAGGAGCGGAGGCACGCGGCGGCTCGTCTACGCGACGACACACAACCTCCGCTTTCTGCAGCGCACGCCACGGGCCGCGGCAACTCAGGCCCCGCCTCCATCCTCGCCAGATCTGAACAGAGCGCTCGCGGCGGTCGACCTCGCTACGCGCTCGCTCGAGGCTGCGATCCAGCGCGCGATCGCGGTTGCGACGGAGGCGGCGGCACGGCCGGCGCCCTCGCCCGTTCCGGCGCTCGCCGCGAGGCCTGAGCAGCGGGTTGTCGCGACCCATCCTCCCGTCCCGCCCCCGCCCCCCGCCCGGCCACCCAAGCCTCGGCGCGAGATCGACTGGTCGATGTTCCTCGGCGCACGTGGCCTCGCCTGGGCGGGCGGCCTGGTCACGATCCTCGGGATCGTCTTCTTCTTCGTGCTCGCCGCGGGCCGCGGCTGGCTCACACCGGAGATTCGGATCGCGCTCGGGACGCTCGCTTCCGTCGCAGTCTTTTCCGCCGGCCTCTGGGTGAAGCGGCGCTACGGCCACCTGTACGCCGCGCTCGCAGCCGTGTCGGCGGGCATTGCAGGCGCATACGCGACGCTGCTCGCGGCGACGGCGCTCTACGAGTTCGTTCCGCAGTTCGGCGCCCTCGTCACCGCGGCAGCGATCGCCGCGGTCGGCGTCGCGGTGTCGCTGGCCTGGTCGGAGCAGATGGTGGCGGCGCTCGGCCTGATTGGCGCGATGCTCGTCCCGCTGATGATCCTCGTCGACGAAGGCGAGCTCTCGTTCGTCGGCACGTGCTTCGTCGCGATCGTCCTCGCCGGGACTGCTGTCGTCGCGCTTCATAAGCATTGGCGGGAGCTGCTGCTCGTCGGCGGAGGGGCGAGCCTGGTGCAGATCGCCGTGCTCATCGAGGAGACGAGCGCGCTCGAATGGAGACTGGTCGCCCTTTCGGTCGTCTTCTGGTTCCTCTACCTCGGGACCGGTCTTGCCTGGCAGCTCCGCTTCGCGAGAGCGGGGCTCGAGCCGGTCGCCGGCACCCTCATCATCACGGGAGGCGCGTTGGCCGCGTACGCGTGCTCGTTCCTGCTCTCGGGGACGACGTACGGCGCCCATCACGAGGCGATCGGGCTCTTCCTCGTCGCGGCTGTCTACGGCGCTCTGGCCGTTGCGTTCTTCGGCCGTTCGCGAACCAGGGACCTCTCGAGTCTCCTCTGGGCTATCGCCGCCGTCCTGGGTGCAGTCGCAGCGGGCGAGCTCTTCGCAGGCCCCTCCCTCACGGCCGTCTGGGGAGCAGTGGCGGTCCTGCTCGCCTGGGTCGCCGTCCGGACCGGGGAGCAGCGGCTGTTCCTCCCCGCCTTCGGCTACCTGCTCCTCTCCGTCGGCTACGTGGTGGCGGTGGAGGCGACGCCCGACGCTCTGTTCCTGTCCAGCCCGCATCCGGCCGGGGGAGCGCTGAGCGCCGCGTTCGCCGCCGGAGCGCTCCTGGTCTTCGCCCGTCTCGCGACTCATCGCCTCGAGCCCCTCGCGGAGACCGGCCCGTTCGCTTCCTACCTCGCACGCGCTGTCGGCCAGGTGCGGGAACTCGCACGCGTCTACGTCTGGAGCGCCGGCACCCTCCTCCTCTACGCGGCCTCCCTCGCCCTGCTCGAGCTCTTCGTGCGCGTGGACAGCTTCGAGGACGGCCACGTCGCCCTGGCGGGCCTCTGGGCGGCGGTCGCGCTCGCGCTCGTGGAAGCGGGCCTGCGC
>JBKPFG010000055.1:0-3933 GCA_046728735.1 Actinomycetota bacterium | reverse complement strand
CGTGAAGGAGATTGCGAGCTAAATGGCGCCCCCCTCTCTCACAGCTCGCGCGCCCCGGCTCGCGGCAACACGTCGCGTCGCGGCGTCCTCGGTCGCGCCCGTATACGCATCCGCGTCGAGTCAGACGCACTTTTGCGTCATCTCGAACGCGAATGCGTATCGCGTTTCGCGAGCGGTGCGGACGACCTGCTCGCGAGGTGACCGCTGATGGATTCCCGCCAGGTCCTCATCAGCCCGGTGGTCTCGGAGAAGAGCTACAGCCTCATCGAGGACAACAAGTACTCGTTCCGCGTCCATCCCAAGGCGCACAAGACACAGATCCGGCAGGCCGTGGAGGAGCTCTTCAACGTCAAGGTCGAAGGCGTCAACATCGTCCAGGTGCGGCCCAAGCCGAAGCGCCGCGGCTACCACAAGGGCACGAAGCCCGGGTGGAAGAAGGCGATCGTGCAGCTGCGCGCCGGCGACCGCATCGAGATCTTCGAGGGGGTGGCCGTCTAAATGGCCCTCCGCAAGTACAAGCCGACCTCGCCTGGGCGCCGCTTCCGCTCGGTCTCCTCGTTCGAGGAGGTCACGAAGCGCGAGCCGGAGAAGAGCCTCGTCAAGCCCGTGAAGCGCAAGGGCGGCCGCAACAACCAGGGCCGCATCACCACGCGCCACCAGGGTGGGGGGCACAAGCGCCGCTACCGCGCCATCGACTTCAAGCGCACGAAGGACGGCATTCCGGCCAAGGTCGCCTCGATCGAGTACGACCCGAACCGGTCGGCGCGCATCGCGCTGCTCCACTACGTCGACGGCGCCAAGAGCTACATCCTCGCGCCCGCGGGGCTGCGTGTCGGGCAGCAGCTCGAATCCGGGCCGAACGCCGACATCCGTCCCGGCAACGCGCTGCCGCTGACCAACATCCCGACGGGGACGCTCGTGCACAACGTCGAGCTCAAGCCGGGCAAGGGAGGCCAGCTCGCGCGGAGCGCCGGCTCAGGGATCCAGCTCGTCGCCAAGGACGACGGCTACGCTGTCCTTCGGCTGCCGTCCGGTGAGATGAGGCGTGTTCCGCTCGTCTGCCGCGCGACAGTCGGCCAGGTCGGCAATCTCGACCACGAGAACATCTCGAGCGGGAAGGCCGGCCGCAGCCGCTGGCTCGGCAAGCGCCCCACCGTGCGTGGCTCGGCCATGAACCCGGTCGACCATCCACACGGCGGCGGCGAGGGCAAGTCCAAGGGCGGACGCCACCCGGTCACCCCGTGGGGCGTCCCGACACTGGGCAAGCGCACGCGGCGCAAGCACAAGGAATCCGACAAGTTGATCGTCCGCGGCCGCCGCCGCGGGAAGGAGCGAAGGTAGTTGTCTAGATCTTCGAAGAAGGGGCCCTGGGTCGAGGACCGGCTGATGGGCCGTATTGCAGAGATGAACGAGAGCGGCCAGAAACGCCCACTGCGCACCTGGTCCCGCGCCTCCACGATCTTCCCCGAGATGGTCGGGCACACGATCGCCGTCCATGACGGTCGTAAGCACGTTCCCGTCTTCGTGACGGAGTCGATGGTCGGCCACAAGCTCGGCGAGTTCGCGCCGACACGAACCTTCCGCGCGCACTCGGGCGACCGCAAGGCCGAGGTGAAAAAGCGGACCTGATGTCCACCGTTGAACAGACCCGCACCCAGGTTCGCGCCGAGGCGCGCTACGTGCGCACGGCGCCGCGCAAGGCGCAGCTCGTCACCGAGCAGATCCGCGGACGCACCGTGCCGGAGGCGCGGACCATCCTCGCCTTCATGACGAGGGACGCAGCGCGCGACGTGGAGAAGGTTCTCTCCTCCGCGGTCGCCAACGCCGAGGCGAACCACAACCTCGACGCGGACGAGCTCTACATCTCCGTGGCGACGGTGGGAGCCGGCCCGACGCTCAAGCGCTGGCGCGCCCGCGCCCGCGGCCGCGTTGCTCGGATCAAGAAGCGCACGTGCCACATCACGATCGCGCTCGCCCTGCCCGAGGGCGGGGTCATCCCCGCTCCGCGACCGACTGCGGCGCCCACCCCCGAGCCCGCCGCCGAGGAGGAGCCGAAGCCGAAGCGCGCTCCTCGCAAGAAGGCCGAGCCGAAGGCGGACACCGCTACGGAGGAGAAGCCCAGGCCGACGTCCAGAAAGCCGCGCTCCAAGAAGGCCGACGAGGGCAAGGCGAAGGCTGGAACCACGAAGAAGTCATCCGGGTCGACGTCGAAGACGTCGAGCCGGAAATCCAAAGACGAGGAGTCCTAGTGGGACAAAAGGTTCATCCAGGCGGCCTGCGGGTCGGCGTCATCCACGATTGGAAGTCGAACTGGTACACGGGCTCGAAGGAGTTCCCGCAGTACCTGATCGAGGACGTGAAGATCCGCGAGCACATCTACGGCAAGCTCGGTCACGCGGGCCTGTCCGACATCCTCATCAAGAAGGACAAGCAGCGCATCACGATCGACATCTACACGGCGCGCCCCGGCATCGTCATCGGCAAGTCGGGCGCCGAGGTGGACGCACTGCGTCGCGACATCCACGGGATGACGCACAAGAACGTCCACATCAACATCAACGAGATCAAGCGGCCCGAGCTCGACGCGAAGCTCGTCGCGCAGTCGATCGCGGAGCAGCTCGAGAACCGCGTCAGCTTCCGGCGCGCGATGAAGCGCTCGCTCGCCTCTGCGATTCGCTCCGGCGCCCAGGGCGTCAAGATCACCTGTGGCGGCCGCCTTGGTGGGACGGAGATGTCGCGCTCGGAGACCTACTCCGAGGGCCGCGTTCCGCTGCACACGCTGCGGGCGGACATCGACTACGGCTTCGCCGAGGCGAAGACGACTTTCGGCCGCATCGGCGTCAAGGTCTGGATCAACAAGGGCGAGATCATGCCCGAGGGCTTCGACACCGGCCGCGATTCGAGCCCCGCGGGGCGCCTCGGAGAGCAGGACCAGGCCCGGCGGCGAACCGGCAGGGCCCGCGAGGGCCTCGGCGCCTCGGCGGAGGGCGGACGCCGCAGGGCGCCCGACCGAGAGGGCCTCGGCCCGGTGCGCCAGGGCCGCCGCGGAGGTGGCAGGCGCCGCTCTGCGGAGAGACCGCGCACGGACGAGCAGGGCGTTTCGGCCGAGGGCCGCGAGCAACCGGCGGTCGAGCCAGAGGTGGAAACGGTGCCGGCGCCCGTCGAGGACGCCCCGGACACGACCACGCCCAAGCAGCAGGTCGAGGACCCGACGAAGCTCGAGAGCTCGGGCGACGAGGAGAGCTGAGTAACCCATGCTGATGCCCAAGAAGACGAAGTTCCGCAAGCAGCAGCGTGGACGCATGCGCGGCGCCGCGAAGGGTCAGCAGCAGGTCCATTTCGGTGACTTCGGCCTGAAGGCGCTCGAGCCTGGCTGGGTGACCAACCGCCAGCTCGAGGCTGCCCGTATCGCCATGACGCGCCACATCAAGCGCGGTGGGAAGGTCTGGATCAACGTCTTTCCGGACAAGCCCGTCACGCAGAAGCCGGCGGAGACCCGCATGGGGTCCGGCAAGGGCTCTCCCGAGCACTGGGTCGCGGTCGTGAAGCCGGGCAGGGTCATGTTCGAGCTCTCCGGTGTCCCGGAGCCGCTCGCGCGGGAATCGATGCGGCTGGCCGGCATGAAGCTGCCCATCAAGACGAAGTTCGTAAAACGGGAGGCGGATCTGTTTGAGGGCTAGAGAGCTACGCGATCTGTCCGACGAGGAGCTCGTGCGGCGCCTCGCCGAGAGCCGCGAGAACCTGTTCAACCTGCGCTTTCAGATGGCTACGGGCGCGCTCGAGAACTCGGCGCGCATCGGCCTCGCGAAGCGCGACATCGCTCGCATCCTGACCATCCAGGCGGAGCGGGCGAACACGCTGGAGAGAAGGTAGATGGCTAGACCGAGAAAGAAGACCGAGGAAGAGACCACAACCGAAGCCGAGGAGACTCCC
>JBKPFG010000274.1:0-4444 GCA_046728735.1 Actinomycetota bacterium | reverse complement strand
CCCGTTGCTAGAATCCCGCGCCATCGAGCTCGACAGCCTGAGTCAGGCCGTGCGCGCGGAGCGCATCTTCAACCCGGCCCGCGCCGACATCACCGACCTCGCCTACGACGCCCGCCGCGTCGGACCCGGCGCCCTCTTCGTCTGTGTTCCCGGCCACAAGGCCGACGGCCACGACTTCGCGCCGCAGGCCGTCGCTCAGGGCGCTGCGGCTCTCATCGTCGAGCGGCCGCTCGACCTGCCCGTTCCCCAGCTGCTCGTGACCGACTCGCGCGAGGCGATGGCCCTCGCGGCCGACGCCTTCTTCGGCCAGCCGACCCGCGCGCTCGAGGTCGTCGGCGTCACCGGGACCAACGGGAAGACGACGACTGCCTTCCTTCTCTTCGCGATCCTCGCCGCTGCGGGACGGCGCCCCGGCCTCTTGGGGACGATCGAGAACCGGATCGGCGGCGAGCGTCGCCCGGCGACGCGGACGACGGCCGAGGCCATCGACCTACAGCGCACCTTTCGCGAGCTGCTCGACGCCGGCGACCGCTCCTGCGCCCTCGAGGCGACCTCGCACGGCTCGGCGCTCAAGCGCCTCCTCGGCGTCCGCTTCCGAGTGCTCGTGTTCACGAACCTGAGCCAGGATCACCTCGACTTCCACGGCTCGATGGCGGACTACTTCGACGCCAAGAGGCGCCTCTTCACGGAGCCGGACGTGGACGGAAAGCGTCCGCCCGCTGCGATCAACGTGGGCGACGAGCACGGCCGGCGCCTGGCTGCCGAGCTTCGTGCGCTCGGTGAGGCGCCGCTCGAGTTCAGCCTCGAGGAGGCGGCCGACCTCGAAATCTCTCCGCGCGGCTCGTCCTTCCGCTTCGGTGACCTCGAGGTGCGAACGAGGCTTCGCGGCCGCTTCAACGTCGAGAATGTGCTCGGCGCCGTCTCCGCGGCCAGGCTCCTGGGAATCAACGAGGTCGCGATCCTCGCCGGCGTGGAGCATCTTGCGGGTGTCCCCGGCCGCTTCGAAGCGGTCGACGAAGGGCAGCCGTTCACGGTGCTCGGCGACTACTCGCACACGCCGGACGCGCTCGAATCCCTCCTCACAGAGGCCCGAGCGCTCGCGGCCGCGCGCCTGATCTGCGTCTTCGGGTGTGGCGGCGACCGCGATCGCGGCAAGCGTCCGCTGATGGGAGAAATCGCCACGCGGCTTGCCGATGAGACCCTCGTCACCTCCGACAACCCTCGTAGTGAGGATCCGGAGGCGATCATCCACGAGATCCTTCAGGGCGTCAGCGGCCCCGTCGAAGTGGAGCCTGACCGCGCCGCCGCAATCGAGCGGGCGCTCGCCCGGGCCGGCGAGGGCGACGTCGTCGTGATTGCAGGCAAGGGTCACGAGCAGGGGCAGGAGTTCGCCGACCGAACCGTTCCCTTCGACGACCGGGACGTCGCACGGGAAGCCCTGCGTCGCCTGCAGGCGGCGGCATGATCCCCCTGACCCTGGACGACGTTCGCGCTCTCGCTCCGGGCGAGCTGCGGACGACGGGGGCCGAGACCGTCACCGGCGTCCAGATCGACTCGCGGCGCGTCGAGCCCGGCGACCTCTTCGTCGCGGTCGGACGAGGGAGCGAGTACGTGGACGACGCTCTCGCGGCGGGCGCAGCTGCTGCGCTTCTCCCAGCTGATGCCTTCTCGGCGCTCGCCGCCCTCGGCGGCGAGGTCCGTCGCCGCAGCGCGGCGCGGGTCGTGGCCATCACGGGCTCGACCGCGAAGACGTCGACGAAGGACATCCTCGGGGCCCTGTGTGCTCCGCACGCCCGCACTGTCGTCGCCGAGGGGAGCCAGAACAACGAGCTCGGCCTGCCCCTCACCCTCTGCAGGCTCGAGCCAGACTCGGAGGCTGCGATCGTCGAGATGGGGATGCGGGGCGTCGGGCAGATCGCCGAGCTCTGTGAGATGGCGAAGCCCGACATCGGCGTGATCACCACCGTGGGCCCGGTGCACCTCGAGCTCCTGGGGACGGTCGAACGGGTGGCGCAGGCGAAGGCGGAGCTGATCACTGCCCTGCCGCCGGGCGGCACAGCGGTCGTTCCCGCGGGTGAGCGCCACCTCGAGCCCTATCTGCAGCGCGACGACATCGAGATCGTCCGCTTCGGGGAGGGCGGCGACGTCAGCCTGGCGTACTTCGCTTCGAAACACGGCCACTCGCGCCTGAAGGTGGAGGCGTTCGGCCGGCCGCTGACGATCGAGTTCAGCTTTTCGGGGCGACACAACGCGACCAACGCGCTCGCGGCGCTGGCGGCCTACAAGGCGCTCGGCCTCCCGCTCGGAAAGGCCCAGCGCGGCGCGCGTCAGGTGAAGCTCTCGCGCTGGCGGGGGGAAGAGGTCCCCCTTCCCGGGGAGGGGATTCTCATCAACGACTGCTACAACGCGAACCCGCTCTCGATGGCCGCTGCTCTCGAGCATCTCGCCGAGCGCGCCGGCGAGCACCGCAAGGTCGCCGTGCTCGGGGACATGGCCGAGCTGGGAGCGGGGGCGGCCGCCTATCACCGCGAGGTGGGAGCGGCGGCCTCACGAGCCGGGGTAGAGGTCCTGCTCGCCGTCGGGCCGCTTGCCAGGTCATACCTGGACGGAGCGCGCGGGGTGCCTGCCACCCGCTGGGCGCCGACAGTCGATCAAGGTCTCGCGGCCCTGCGGCAGATCCTTCGACCCGGCGACTTCGTCCTCGTCAAGGGCTCCCGCTCGATGGGGCTCGAGGCGATCGGGGAAGCCGTCGCAGTTGTTCCGGCGTAGGGCTTAGGCTCCCGCCGTGGTTCAGGTCCTCCTCGCGGGCGTGATCTCGATGGTGATCTCGATCCTCGCCGGGCCGAAGTTCATCGACTTCCTGCGGCGGAACGAGTTCGGGCAGCAGATCCGCGAGGAAGGCCCACAGGGACACGTGGCCAAGCAAGGGACGCCGGCCATGGGGGGCCTCCTGATCATGCTCGCCATGTCGCTCCCGTTCCTGATCTTCTCGAAGCACACGCTGCCCGCGCTGACGGCGTTCTTCGTCGCGCTCGGATGCGCGGCGGTGGGCTTCGTGGACGACTGGACGAAGATCGCGCGTCGGCGCTCGCTCGGTCTCGCGGGACGATGGAAGCTGCTCTGGCTCGCCGGCATCACGGTCATCGTCGGCTTCGTCACCCACGATCGCGGCTTCGAGACAGACGTCTACGTACCCGTGCTCGACTTCACCGTGCCGCTCTCCTGGGCCTGGTACGTCCTCATCTTCTTCGTGATCGCTGGCGCCTCGAACGGTGTCAACCTGACCGACGGGATCGACGGCCTTGCCGCCGGCACGACGACGATCGCTCTCCTCACGTACACGGCCATGACGCTCGTCGCCGCGCTCTCCACGGTCCGGCGCGGCATCCCGGCCGATCCCGTCGACCTCGACCTGGCCATTCTCGGCGCCAGCCTGATCGGGGCCTCGATCGGGTTCCTCTGGTACAACGCCTTCCCCGCGCAGGTCTTCATGGGCGACACGGGGTCGATGGGCCTCGGAGGAGCGCTCGCCGCGTTCGCGATCATGACGAAGACGGAGCTGCTGCTCCTCCTGATCGGCGGCATCTTCCTCATCGAGGCCCTCTCGGTGATCGTCCAGGTTCTCAGCTTCAAGTGGCTGGGGAGGCGCGTGCTCCTGATGGCGCCTCTGCACCATCACTTCGAGATGAAGGCCTGGTCCGAGACCCGGATCATGGTGCGCTTCTGGATCGCGACGGCGATTCTCTGCGCCTGCGGGTTCGTCCTCTACTACGCCTACTTCTCGAGCTTCAATAACCTCGCTTCCTGACCCGAACTCCTGGTCGCCGCGGCTCCTGCCGGGAGCAGCCCGGCTTCAACGCGTCCGCCTTCAGTTACACGCCGCTTCAGGATCCTGCGCCCTCTGGGGCTTCGCTCGTGTGTAGTCAGACGCGCGTCAGGGCGTATGCGCTCCTCGGGCTTGACTCCCTTGCCAGCGAAGCCCCAGGAGCCCAGGCAACGTGAGAGCTTTCCCAATGACGACCGCAGTGGTTCTCGGCCTGGCGCGCTCGGGCCAGGCGGCCGCCCTCGCGCTCGCGCGCCGGGGCGCGACGGTTCGGGGCGTCGACCGCAGCGAGCAGCTCGACGTGGGGAGGCTTCGCGAGGCAGGTGTCGAAGTCGTGCTCGGCGCGGACGACCCCGAGCTCCTCGACGGCATGGACCTGCTCGTCAAAAGCCCTGGAGTCCCGGCGGATGCACCCCTCGTGACCGCCGCGCGCAAGCGTGGGCTGACGATCTGGAGCGAAGTCGAGCTCGGCTCGCGGCTCCTCTCGAACCCCATTCTCGGAGTGACGGGAACGAACGGAAAGACGACGACGAGCGAGCTCCTCGGCGCGGTTTTTCGCGCCGCCGGGGAGCCCGTTGCCGTGGCCGGGAACGTCGGCCGGCCGCTGACCGGGCTCGACGG
>JBKPFG010000242.1:0-5293 GCA_046728735.1 Actinomycetota bacterium | reverse complement strand
TCCATCGCCTCGTCGCGGCGACCGGACGCGTGGAGGATGTCGGCGAGGTTGTTGTGAAGCGCCGCCTGTCGGTGCCGGTCACCGATCAAATCGGCAAGCTCGAGAGCGGTCATCGTCCGGCCGAGCGCCGCTGTGACGTCCCCTTCGGCCCGATCGACGAGGGCGAGGTTGTTGAGCGCCGCGACACGTCCGGCGAGGTCACCGTGCTCCTCGGCCCAGCGCACGCTTGCCTCCAGGTGCTCACGCGCCTCGACCCGCTGTCCCGAGTTCTTGAGCAGGATCCCGAGGACGTTCCGGACCTGCGCCAGCGTCCGTTCGTCTCCGTCGCGCTGCGCGTCGGCGAGCGCCTGCCGAGCGCTCGCAAGGGCGGCATCTTCCTGGCCCCGGCGGTGCGCCACCAGGCCGGCGTCAGCGAGGATGCGGGCTTGCAGTCCCGGCTCACCGTCGGCTGGAGCGTCAAGCGCGGCTGCAATGTGGCGGGCAGCGAGATCGAGGTCGCCGCGCCGCAGGTGGAGGCCGGCGAGCTTGTGCTCGAGGAGTGCGGTGCGTGCCGCGTCCTCGTCCGCTGCGGCTGCCTCGTAGCTGGTGAGCGCGCCTCCATAATCCCCGAGCAGCGTCTGGACGTCTCCGACTGTCTCGTGCACGACGCCGGGGTTCGGATGACCAAGTGCGAGGGCGGCCTGAAAATGCGCGAGCGCCTCGGCGTTCGCGTAGAGAGATCGCGCATGCTCTCCCGCTTCGTGGAACCGGACGGCGGCGTCCCCATCGCGTCCGGCGAGCGCGTAGTGGCGGGCGACTTGCGCGGCTGTCGGCCCGGTGACCGCTTTCGTCCGCCCGAGGGCGTCGCCGACGCGCCCGTGCAGAAGGCGTCGCCTCGCCAGGCTGGTTCCTCCGTAGGCGACCTCCCTGAGCTGTTCGTGACGGAAGTCGTACGCGTCTCCGCTCTCCTCGATGAGCCCGCTTGCGGTCAGCTCCTCGAGGGCAGCGACGGTCTCCTCGTCTGTGCGCCCTGCTGCCGCCCGCACGGTGCTCGCGTCGAAGCGGCCGCCGATGACCGCGGCCGCCGTGAGGATCTGCGAGGAGAGGTCGGAGATCGAGGCGAGGCGGGAGAGAAGCAGATCGCGCACGCCTCCGGGTGGCGAGTCCGCATCGCCGCGTCCGATTGCGAGCAGGTACTCGACGGCGAAGAGAGGCAGACCGCGTGTATCGCGATAGACCGATCGCGCCACCTCGGGCCGCCGCGACACGAGCGCCGCGGCGAGCTCTTCGACCTCCTCCGGAGTCAAGCGGCGAGGCTGCACGACCGTCGCCGAGCGCGAACGAGCTGTATCCGCGAAGAGCCGGCGGAGCTTGTGGGCAGGAGGAACCTCTTCTGTTCGCCAGGTGAAGACGACGAGCAGCGGCTTGCGGGTGAGCCGGCGCACGAGGTAGGTCAGGAATTCCTGTGACGCCTCGTCGGCGTATTGAACGTCGTCGAAGAGGAGCACGCCGGGGACGGGCCCCTTGACCGCGGCTTCGAGCGCGGTCCGAAGCGCCTCGAAAAACCGCGTCTGGGCGCCCCTGCTGTCGAGCGGACGAGGCGACGGAGGCCCGGCTTCGGGGAGAAGCCGGCCGAGCTCTCCGGCCGCCTCTCTGGGCGCTGCGCCGAGGAGGCCGATGGCGGCGCGCGCGGCCTCCGCGACGGGGGCGTACGCGAGCGTGCGCTCGTCTTCGTAGCAGCGGACGGCGATGGTCGCCGCACCCTGCTCGCGGAGAGCGGTGAGGAGATCGTCGGCAAGCCGCGTCTTGCCGATCCCCATCTCGCCCTCGATGAGGACGAGTCGACCGTTCGTGCCGACGCTCGCGTACGCATCGAGGAGCGCGGCCTGCTCGTCGGCGCGGCCGACGAGCGGTGCGTCGTTCGGCTGTGACGGCGACGCGGACACCGGCGTCACTGACGACCCGATCGGCGGTGGCGGCGGGCTGTCTCCCTGGATCCTCCGGTAGAGGCTCGTCGTCTCCTCGACGGGAGCGACGCCGAGCTCGCGGTGGAGGATGCGCACGCATTCCCGGTACTGGCGGACGGCGGCCGCGCGCTCGCCCTTGCGGGCGTAGAGCTCGATCAGGCGGCGGTGGGCCGGCTCATCCAGGCGGTTGAGGCTCAGGCGCTGTCGAGCGTGCGCGATCGCGGCGGCGTAGTCTTCTCGCGCCGCCGCCGCGTCGGCGAGCCCGTCAAGCGCGTTGGCCAACTCGCGCCGAAGCGAGTCGGCCTCGAACCGCTGCCAGTCCTCGAACGGGGCACTGTCACGAAGCGCGAAGCCGGCGAGCAGGTCGTCGCGGTACAAGGCGACCGCCTCCTCGAGCTGGTCGGGCCTCGAGCCCGAGACTCGCGCGCGGAACTCGTCTACGTCGATGCGCAAGCCCTTGCCCCGTCTCAGTGCGACGACGTCGCGGCTCGTCTCCAGCCATTCTGGCCCGAGGCCCTTGCGAAGCGCGGACAGCGTGCGGCGCAATGCTCCGCGAGCGTGCTCCTGGTCGGACTCCGGCCAGAGCAGCCCTGCCAGGGAGTCGCGTGTATGCGGCCGGCCCGTCACACCGAGATACGCGAGAAGGGCGATAGCCTTTCGCGTGTCGATCTCGACTGCGGCGCCGTCGCGGGTGATGCGCGGGGCGCCGAGCAACTCGACGCTCACCATCGTTCGGCCACCATAGCGCGCCGTGTGACGGATTCTCTCCCGGGACCCGCGCCGTAACGATTCCGTGACGCTGACATGGTGGACTGCCTGGCAATGCGGCGACACAGACGTCGGCCAAGGCGGAGCGGCGGCCCTCTAGGCACGGACGGGCTCGAAGTTCAGACTGGAGCGGAGCGGCTCGTGCGTGAAGGTGGCGGAGATCTGCGTGGTCCGGCGGCCGGAGTGCGTCGCCGGTACGCCGACGGCGTCACCGAGACGATGCAGCCGGCGCACGTATCGGTCTGGCTTCGGGCGGCGCCGTGACGGTTGCGAGTGAGACGAGGTACGCGCGGAGCGGCGAGACGAGCGTCGCCTATCAGGTGCTCGGCGAGGGGCCGACGGACCTCGTCTACGTCCCCGGCTTCCTCAGCCATCTGGAGTGGAACTGGCAGTACCCGCCGGTGGCCCGGTTCCTGGAAAGGCTTGCCTCGTTCTCGCGCCTGATCGTCCTCGACAAGCGTGGGACGGGACTCTCGGACCCCGTCGACGGCGTGCCCACTCTGGAGGAGCGGATGGACGACGTGCGCGCCGTAATGGATGCCGTCGGCTCCGAGCGCGCCGCGCTCTTGGGCGTCGCCGACGGGGGCCCCCTCTGTCTCCTCTTCGCCGCCGCCTACCCCGAGCGGACGTCGGCGCTCGCGCTCTACGCCGCGCTCGCGAAGTTCACGCAGGATCGGGAGTATCCATGGGGCTGGACCCCCTCCGCCATCGAGATCTACCTGTCGGCGGGCGAGTCGGAGTGGGGAAGCGGCGTCGGCGCCGAGTATCTCGCGCCCAGCCTGGCCGGCGACGAGGCCTACCGCCGCTGGTTCGGCCGACTGCTGCGCCTGTCTGCGAGCCCGCGAATGGCTCTCGGGCTTCTGCGCATGAACACCAACATCGACGTCCGGACGGTGCTTCCGAGCGTCCGCGTGCCCACGCTCGTTCTCCACCGGAGCGACGACCTCTTCGTCGCCCGCGGCCACGGGGCCTACCTCGCGGAGCGGATCGCCGGGGCGCGCTTCGTCGAGCTTCCCGGCGCCGATCACTGGCCGTGGGCTGGTGACAGCGACGAGGTGCTCGGGCCGCTGCACGAGTTCGTCACGGGCGTCCGCTGGACGCCCGAACGCGACCGCGTGCTCGCGACGGTTCTCTTCACCGACATCGTCGGCTCGACGGAGCGGGCGGCGGAGCTCGGAGATCGTCGCTGGCGCGACCTGCTCCAGTCACAACGCACTCACGTCCGACGCGAGCTCGCCCGTTTTCGCGGACGTGAGCTGGACACGGCGGGCGACGGCTTCCTCGCCTCCTTCGACGGGCCGGCCCGCGCCATCCGGTGCGCCGCTGCGATCGTGGCGGCCCTGCGGCCGCTCGGCCTCGAGATCCGGGCAGGCATCCACACAGGCGAGTGCGAGATCCTGGGCGAACGACTCGCAGGTATCGCCGTGCACACGGGCGCGCGCGTCGGGAGTCTGGCGCGGGCAGGCGAGATCCTCGTCTCGAGAACGGTCCATGATCTCGTCGCCGGCTCGGGGATCGAGTTCGACAAGCGCGGGACGCACAGCCTGAAGGGCGTCCCAGGCGAACACGATCTCTTCGCCGTCCGGTCGAGCGCCGCGTGCCTTCCCGCCGCCGAGCCCGTCTGGTCCGATGTCGTGGAGACTGCGCAATGAGAAGGGCTGCCCTCGGCGTCGCAATCGGTACCGGGCTCCTCGTCTCGGTTGCGCTGACCCTCCTTGTCGTGCTCCAGCTGGACTCGTCGTATCAGCCGCGGCAGTCGATCGCGAGCAGCGTTCCCGATGCACTGATGACTTTCTCCTTCGCGCTAGTGGGCGCGGTCATCCTGCTCAAGCGTCCCGGCAACCTTGTGGGGTGGGCCCTCTCTTTGGCGGGGGTCGGCACGCTCGTCGGCGGCGTGCTCGGCGCCTACGCCCAGGTTGCGCTGCTCGCGAAGCCTGAGCTCGGGCTGCCCGGGGGTGTCGCTGCCGGCGTCGTCAACGACGGGTCCTGGGCGCCTCTGATGGCCGGCACGTTCCTCTTGCTCGTCTGTTTTCCCGCCGGGCACGTGCCCTCCCCGCGATGGCGGTCGATCGTCAAGGTTGTGCTGGCCGGGTACGGCGCGATCTGGGCCGGGATCGCAACCGCACCAGGTCATCTCGATCCGCCGCTCGAGACGTACAACAACTCGATAGCCGTCACGTCGAACGCCAACTACATCGTCCCGTTTCTGGCGATCATCGGACTCTGCCTCCTGCTGACGGCAGCTGCCGGCGTGAACCTCATCATCCGCTTCCGGCGTTCGCGCGGCCTCGAGCGCCAGCAATTCAAGTGGCTCGCTGGAAGTGCCGGACTTCTCGTGGCAAGTCTTCCTCTCGCGACCGCAGAAGACTTCTCCGGCACGGCCGGAATTCCGTTCGGCATCGCACTCTTGACGCTGCCCCTCTCCGTTGGGATCGCCGTCCTCCGCTATCGCCTGTACGAGATCGACGTCGTCATCAACCGGACGCTCGTCTACGGCTCCTTGACGGCGCTCCTCGGCGGCGCCTATGTCGGGCTCGTCCTCCTCTTCCAGCTCGCCCTGCATCCGCTCACGGGCGGGA
>JBKPFG010000049.1:0-2029 GCA_046728735.1 Actinomycetota bacterium | reverse complement strand
GGCCGGATCTCGTCCGTGCCTCGTCCGTCGGGACGGCGCTTGTCGACCGCGATCTTTTTGCGGACGAGGTCCTTGTAGATCGACTCCGCCGCCTTCTTCACGAACTGGCGGGTCATTGCGTCCTTCACCGTCGGCGCCTCGCCCTCGACCGTGGCGGGGCCGACGGGGAACGGGAGCTCGACGGTCTCGATGATGCGGTCGAAGAGCAGGTGCCGCTTCGCGGACTTGAGCTGCTTCGAGTCCTGTTCCGCCTCGGTGAGCGCCCGCAGGTCGTCCTCGAATTGCGCGCGGACGCGAGCGCCGACGGCCTCGAGGCGCAGCCGCTCGAGCAGCAGGTCGAGGCTGGAGCGCACCTGCATCTCCCTGACGATGTCCTCCTCGGTCGAGTCCATCGTGATCGCAGGCGCCAGCTCGGCGGCGATCTCCTCGATCGCCGCTGCGGCCGCACGAAGCCCCTCGGAGGCGATCCGCTCGCGAATCCGGTCGGCATGCCCCTCCTCGATCTCCGCAGTGACCTCCTGGTCGAGCCACTTCGGCTTCCCGACCTGGCGGCGGAGATCCTCCTGCACCTCGCAGAGCTTCTTGATCTCCGAGTGCGCGAGCTCGAGAGCCTCGAGCAGCCGCCCCTCGGGGATCTCTTCGGCGCCGCATTCGACCATCGTCAGGCCCTCCTGCGTCCCGACGACGACGAGGTCGAGCTTCGACTCCTCTTCCGTCTGGACTAGCGTCGGGTTGACGACGAACTCGTCGTCGATCAGGCCGATGCGGACAGCGCCCACAGGCCCCAGGAAGGGCAGCGGAGAGATCATCAAGGCCGCAGATGCGCCGTTCAGGCAGAGGATGTCGTAGGGCGTGATGAGGTCGGCCGAGAGCGTGGTGCAGATGACCTGCACCTCGTTCGTGAAGCCCTTCGGCCAGAGCGGCCTGATCGGCCGGTCGATCATGCGGGCGGTCAGGATCGCCTTCTCGGTCGGGCGCCCCTCCCGCTTGAAGAATCCGCCGGGGATCTTCCCGGCTGCGTACATCCGCTCCTCGACGTCCACCGTGAGCGGGAAGAAGTCGGCGCCCTCGCGGGCCTCGGTTCGCCCCATCGCCGTGGCGAGGACCATCGTGTCGCCGGCGCGGACGAGGACGGAGCCGTCCGCCTGCTTGGCGAGCTTGCCCGTCTCGAACGTGATTTCGTCGTTGCCGACTTGGGCCGCGACACGCGCGTTGCCGGTAACCATCATGCTCATGTATTGCCTCCTCTTTCCTTCCGGGGAGGCGGAGGCGGAGGTTTGAGGCAACGCCTGATCGGGGCTCCCTCAAACTTCCGCCGGCGGCTCCCGGCTTCGTGTCCTAGCGGCGCAGTCCCAGGTCTTTGATCAGCTGGCGGTAGCCCTCCAGGTTTCTCTTTTGCAGGTAGTCGAGCAGCCGGCGGCGCCTGCCGACGAGCTTGAGCAGGCCGCGGCGGGAGTGATGATCCTTCCCGTGCGCCCGCAAATGCTCAGTCAACCCTTCGATTCGGCGCGAAAGCAGGGCGATCTGGACCTCGGTGGAACCGGTGTCCGTGTCGCTCTTGCCGTGCCCGGCAACGATCTCCTGCTTGGCCTCTTTGGTGAGTGCCATCGCGCCTAGGGTACCAACGCTGACGCGTCGAAGGCAGACGAAATCCCCACCGACCCGCTT
This sequence comes from Actinomycetota bacterium, assembly GCA_046728735.1. Taxonomy (GTDB): domain Bacteria; phylum Actinomycetota; class Thermoleophilia; order Gaiellales; family Gaiellaceae; genus JAIBJP01. Next base: position 361 of record JBKPFG010000049.1, on the reverse strand, counting down.
GTCAAGCCGAACATGGCGAGGAAAAGGGCTCAACAGAGGCTAAGGCCTGGAATCGCAGCGGGTCACCCCGCTACTGCCGATGCGGGTTTCGAGGTTCTCGAGGACGGCGGGACCGCGGCCGACGCCGCTGTTGCAGCCTCGCTCGCGTCCTGCGTCGCGGAGACCGTGATGACGGGGCTCGCCGGCGGTGGCCACGCGATCTGGTTCGACGGGAGGACGGGTGAGGTGCGCCTGCTCGACTTCTTCGTCACGGTCCCGGGACTCGAGTCCTACCGCGCCGTGGCGCCTCTCGAGGACGTCGGAATCCCGTTCGAGAACGAGATCGTCCATTACCAGGTCGGAATCGCGTCCTGCGCGGTTC
>JBKPFG010000281.1:0-4431 GCA_046728735.1 Actinomycetota bacterium | reverse complement strand
AGCCTGCTCGCCGTTGCCAAGTGGCTGGCCGAGGAGACGGTTGGAAGCCTTTGACAACCACTAGCTTCGTTATCCTCCCGTAGTCGCCGTTCGGCGACTTTTCGTATGCGAACGACGCTCAAGCGAGGCACAGGCCGAGTCAACGGGAACGGCCAAGGGAAGATCCCCCTCACGTCGCTGACCCCGGTGACCCGCTACCAGGGCAAGCGCCGGGGGCCTCTCCGGCTCGCCGGCAAGATCTTCCTCTGGGTTCTCGTGGTCCTGCTCGTCGCCGTGGGGGCGCTGGGCGGGGGCGCCTGGCTCTTCATCAACGAGAGCGTCTCCGCGCTTCGCGCGCACTCTCCGGAGGTGAAGGCGGCCGAGGAGGAGCTTGTCGCTGCTTTACCACATCAGCCGACCGTCGCCCTCGTGCTCGGCTACGACCTGCGCACGCACGGCGTGGACGCCGGCGGAAGCTCCCGCTCCGACACGATCATGCTTCTCCGCGCCGACCCGGAGAAGAAGGTCATCTCCATGCTCTCGTTCCCGCGCGACCTGATCGTCAACATCCCGGGCTGCCGCGGCACCGGCCCGTTCAGCGGGCGGATCAACGAGGCCTACACCTACTGCGGGCCCAAGGGCGCGCTGAGCACCGTCAAGGCACTCACGCACATCCCCATCAACTACATCGTCACGGTCAACTTCAACGGCTTCACGCAGATCGTGGACAAGCTGGGCGGGGTCTACATGGACATCGACCACCGGTACCTGAACGACAACTCGAGCGGCGGCCCGACGTACGCGACGATCGACATCCACTCCGGGTACCAGAAACTCGACGGAGCGGACGCGCTCTCCTTCGTCCGCTTCCGGCACACCGACTCGGACCTCTACCGCAACGCACGGCAGCAGGCGTTCGTCAAGGCGATGAAGCAGCAGATCGCGAACAGCTGGTCGATCACGAGGATCCCCGGGATCGTCAACACCATCACGGACAACGTCGAGGTCGGCGTGGGGGGCGGGAAGGCGCTCAACCCGTCCACCCTCGTCAAATACGCCGAGCTCGTCTACGGGCTGCCGTCGGGAAACTTCCAGCAGGTGCAGATCCAGGGAGTCACGGGCTACTACGAGCTGTCGGCGCCTGAGAGCGCGATCGACTCCGCGGTCGATGCGTTCCTGAACCCCGACGTGAAGGCGCCCGAGAGGGCCGCTTCTGCCGCCCTCGGCCGCAAGCCCAAGCGGGATGACGGCCCGCCGCCCTCAGAGGTCTCGATCGAGGTCCTGAACGGGAACGGCATCGCGGGCGCGGCGGACGACGCCGCCTACCGGCTCTCCCAGCGGGGCTACAACATCGTGAACGGCGGCAACGCCGACAACTTCAAGTACTTCGAGTCGCAGATCTACTACGACCCGAAGTCCCCGGACTCGGAAGCGGCCGCCAAGCAGCTCGCGGACCTCTTCGGCGACGCGCAGGCGGTGCCCGTCGCGAGCGGAATCGAGTTGACGACGACGGTCAGGATCGTCGTCGGCCAGACCTTCCACGGCACTCTCACCCCGATTCCGAAGGACGAGACCCCGGAGCACAGCGCCCCCACGGTGACCGCGGATACGACGAGCGCGGCGCCCTACGTGCGCGCGGCCAAGAAGAAGGTCGGCTTCCAGCTGTACGAGCCGACTGTACGGGAGAGCAACTCCTCACTCGACACCGTCGAGCCCTCGCGTGCGTACAAGGTGGGCGGGCACTCCGCGTTCGTCCTCACGTACCGGACCGCCGGGAACGAGTACTGGAGCATCCAGGAGCTGGGCTGGGACGATCCTCCGATCCTCGACGGCCCGAGCGTCACTCAGACGATCAGGGGCCGCGAGTATTCGCTCTATTTCAGCGGCTCGAAGCTCCACCTGATCGCCTTCAAGGCCAACGGCGCCTCATACTGGGTCATGAACACCCTTCTCGACCGACTCTCCAACGAGACGATGCTGGCGATCGCCAAAGGCCTGCGCCCTGTGGGCTCCAAGTAGCGCTCACTACACTCTCTGAGGAGGGGTTGACGGAACCTCGTTCGTCGTCGGGAGGGGACGGTCGTTTCCACGCGTCCGCGTTCAGATAGACAAGGCGCGCTCGTATCGAATTTCAGATGCGGGCGCGACTGAGGACACAGCCTCGGGGCAAGCGGCGCGCCTCCGACGACACAAGTCGGGTTTCGTCAAACTCTCCTTAGATGCGTGAGCACCTCGGAGTCATCGGCGCCGGCTGGGTCGGCCTTGTCACCGCCGCCTGCTTCGCCGAGCTCGGCCACGAGGTGGTCGTGCGCGACGTCGTCCCCGAGCGGATCGCCGACCTCGAGGCGGGACGGATCTCCATCTTCGAGCCGGGGCTGTCCGAGCTCGTGGCCAAGAACCGTGAGCGGCTGCACTTCACCCTCGACCCGGCCGAGGTCTTCTCGTCCGCGCGGATCGCGTTCGTCTGCGTGCCGACGCCTCCGACCTACACGGGCGAGGCCGACCTCTCCGCCGTTCTCCGCGTGCTCGACGAGTTGCCCGAGCTCACCTCGCGGACGATCCTCGTGATGAAGAGCACGGTCCCGGTCGGGACCGGCGAGCAAATCCGCTTCCGGCTCGACAGCCGCGACCTCTCCCACGTCGGCTACGTCTCCAATCCGGAGTTCCTCGCCGAGGGAACCGCTCTCGCCGACTTCATGCACCCGGACCGGGTCGTCATCGGCTTCTTCGACCAGGCCGACGGTGACGCGGTGGAGGCGCTCTACGCACCCCTCGAGGCTCCCTTCGTGAGGGCGGACGTCGCGTCCGCCGAGATGGTCAAGCTCGCCTCGAACGCGTTTCTGGCCACGAAGATCTCCTTCATCAACGAGATCGCGAACGTCTGCGAGGAGACGGGCGCCGACGTCGGCGTCGTCGCGGAAGGCATGGGACTCGACCAGCGAATCGGCCACCGTTTCCTGCGCCCGGGAATCGGCTACTCGGGGTCCTGTCTACCGAAGGACGTCTCCGCGCTCAAGCAGCTCGCGGGCAACTCCGGGTATCACTTTCAGCTCCTCACAGCCGTGATCGAGGTGAACGAGCTCCAGAAGCGGCGCGTGATCGGCAAGCTGACCAAGCATCTCGGCACCCTGCGCGGGAAGACGATCGCCCTCCTCGGGCTCACATTCAAGCCAAACACGAACGACATGCGCGACGCCCCGAGCCTCATCATCGCGCCGAGATTGCTTTCCGAGGGCGCGGAGGTGCGCGGCTGGGACCCGGTCGCGCTCGAGGAGGCCGGCGCCGTCATGCGCGGGGTCGACCTGCGGCCGTCGATCCTCGAGGCTGTCGCCGGCGCCGACGCGGCGGTGATCGTGACCGAATGGGACGAGCTCCGGGATCTGGCCTCCGCCGAGGTCCGCTCCGCGATGCGCAAGCCGCTGATCGTCGACGGGCGCAACCTGCTCGACCCCGACTCGGTGCGGGCCGCAGGCTTCGTCTACGAGTCGATGGGACGAGCTTCCTCCGATCTCGCCACGCTGTCCGAGACCGAAGAAGCCCAGCCCGAGCTGCAGATCTAAGTGTCTCCGCCGGCCAGGGAGGCGATCATCCTCGCCGGAGGCAAGGCCGAGCGGCTCGGCCGAGCCGCGGACGGGCGCCCCAAGCCTCTCGTCCCCGTGGCCGGGAAGCCTCTCGCCGCCTACCAGGTGGCGTTGCTCGCGGAGGCGGGCGTCGAGCGCGTGCTCGTCAGCTGCGCGGCCGGACAGGGGTCTCGCTTCCGGGACGAGCTCAGCGGCTTCGGCCCGGAGATCGTTGCTGTGGAAGAGGCCGAGCCGCTGGGGCGCGGGGGCGGGCTCCGCCTGGCTGCACGGGAGCTCGCAGGCGAAGAGTGCTACGCGCTGAACGGCGACGAGCTCGTCGACCTCGACTTCTCGGAGCTCCTCGCGCGACACCATGACTCCGGCGCGGCCGCGACGATCGTCGTCGCGCCGCTGCAGTCGCCCTTCGGCGTCGTCGAGCTGGACGAGGGGGATCTCGTGACCGGCTTCGAGGAGGCGCCCACGTTGCCGCATTGGGTCAGCTCGGGTGTTTACGTCCTCGGGCGCGAGGCGATCGAACTGCTCCCCGAGCGTGGAGACCACGAGCGCACGACCTTTCCCGAGCTCGCTGCCGGGCGAAAGCTCGCCGCGTTCAGGCACGAAGGGCTCTGGCTGACGGTAAACACGCCCAAGGACCTGCGCCGCGCGGAGGAGACCGTCGCGGGCGGAGGCTTGACTCGAGTCGCCCGCCTGGGGTAGGACCGCGCGATGCGCGGCATTTCACCGAACCTGCTCGATCTCGATCGCTTCTCGGTGGACGTGAAGCGCGTGGAAAAGCCCTGGGGCTACGAGCTGATCTACGCCTCGACCGACCGGTACTGCGGAAAGATCATCTTCGTCCGCGCCGGCGAGCAGCTGAGCCTCCAGTTCCACA
>JBKPFG010000158.1:0-4060 GCA_046728735.1 Actinomycetota bacterium | reverse complement strand
CCCGTGCTATCTGCTGACGGACGGGATCTTCCCCACCTACCAGGCCCTGCTCGACGGCATCGAGTGGGAGCGCTACGGGCCGGGGAACGACCACCGCTGCGAGCACTGCGGCATCCACTCCGGCTTCGAGCCCGCCGCGACCATCGCGACGACCTCGAGCGTCAAGGAGACCGTACGGAGCCTCGCGTGGACTCTTCGCTGACCTTCGCCTGCGCTCTGAAGGTGGAGGAGCGCGTGGCCCGGAGGGCTGGTGCGAGTGCAGCTCTGGTCGGCCAGGGCGCGAGCCTTCCGCTTCCCCACGGGCGTCTGGTGTCCTTCGGGTTCGCCGGGGGGCTCTCTGACGAGCTCGAGGCGGGCGCGCTCTTGACCGCGAAGAAGGTCGTCGATCCCCAAGGGAACGTGCTCTGGGAGGGGGAGCCGTTGGACGTGCCGGGCGCCCGGCAGGCGGTCATCTGCTGGTCGCCCGACGGCGTCGTGAACGAGCCCGAGGCGCGCCGTGCCCTGGCCCGGAGCTCCGGCGCCGTCGCGGTGGACATGGAGAGCGGCCGACTCGCGGAGACCGGCCGCCTGGCCGGGGCGATCCGAGCGCTGTCAGACACAGGCGCGCATCCCGTGGGCGCACTTGTCTGTGCAGGCAAGGAGGACGGCGGCACCGACTGGAAGGTCGTCGCGAAAGCCTTCGTTACGGAACCCATGAGCTCGATTCGAACCACGCGCGACGCGCGCAGGGCGATTCGCGCCCTGCACGGCGCCGCGGAGGCGCTCTCGTGAGCAAGCGGGTTCTCGTCGCGGCTCCGAGGAGCTTCTGCGCGGGCGTCGTCCGGGCGATCGACATCGTCGAGAGGCTGCTCGAGCAGCATGGCCCGCCGGTCTACGTCCGGCACGAGATCGTCCACAACGTCCATGTCGTGCGAGACCTCGAGGCTCGCGGCGCGGTGTTCGTGGAGTCGGAGGACGAGGTCCCCGAAGGTGCCCTGGTCGTCCTCTCCGCACACGGCGTGGCTCCTGCCGTCTACCGACGCTGCGAGGAGAGGAATCTCAAGGTCGTGGACGCCGTCTGCCCGCTCGTCTCCAAGGTCCATGCCGAGGCTCGCCGCTATGCCGGCCGCGGGCTCAGGATCGCCCTGGTCGGCCACGCCGGCCACGTCGAGGTGGAAGGGACGATGGGGGAGGCGCCGGAGGCGATGGTGCTCGTCGAGACCCCCGCGGACGTCGAGAACCTCGAGCTCGAGGACGGCGAGCAGCTCGCATACCTGACGCAGACGACGCTTTCGCTCGACGACACCGCAGAGGTCGTGGATGCCTTGCGGGAGCGCTTTCCCGACCTCGTCGGACCGCCGTCCGCGGACATCTGCTACGCGACGCAGAATCGCCAGGACGCCGTCAAGAAGATCTGCGAGGAAGCCACCGTCGTCCTCGTCGTAGGCTCGCGGACGAGCTCCAACGCCAACCGGCTGGTCGAGGTGGCGCGGTCGTGCGGTGCGCGGGCGTATCTCATCGACGACGAGAGCGACCTCGAGGAAACCTGGCTCGAGGGCCACGAGACGGTTGGCCTCACAGCCGGAGCCTCCTCTCCCGACCTCCTCGTCGACCGTGTGGTCGAACGTCTCGCCAAGTTGGGCTTCGGCGAGCGGGAGGAAGTCGAGATCACGCGGGAGGACGTGTTCTTCCGCTTGCCCGCCGAACTGCGTTAGGTTCGCCGCAACAAGTAGGAGCGCGCGACATGGCGGAGCTTCCGAGCGGCACCGTTACCTTCCTCTTCACGGACATCGAGGGCTCGACCCGCATGCTCCACGAGCTCCGCGAAGGCTATCGCGACGTTCTCGCGCGACACGCTCAGATCTTACGGGGAGCGTTTGAGGAGCACGGCGGGCGCGAGATCGATACTCAGGGCGACTCGTTTTTCGTCGCCTTCAGGACGGCAAAGGACGCCCTCGAAGCTGCCGTCAAGGCCCAGAGGAATCTTGCTGGAGAGCCTTTCCTCGAAGGAGCGCGTCCCGCGGTCCGCATGGGCGTTCACACGGGTGAGCCTTCCGTAGCCGCTGAACGCTACGTCGGCCTCGCGGTCCACCGTGCCGCACGAATTTGCTCGGCTGCCCACGGAGGGCAGATTCTCCTTTCGGGCACGACCCGAGATCTCGTCGCGGACGAGCTTCCACCTGGAGCGTCACTCCGCGACCTCGGCGAACACAAGCTCAAGGATTTCGAGCGCCCTGAACGGGTCTTTCAGGTCGTCGTCGACGGTCAGCGGGTGGACTTCCCGCCCCTTGCGACCGAGCGGGAGGCCTTCCGGGGTCGCGAGGGCGCCCTTGTCGAGGCTGCCGAAGCTGCGATCGTGGAACCGGCCGCGAGGCGCCGCCCGATACCTGTGCGCGCGTTGTGGGCCGCCGGGCTCGTCGTGCTTGTGGCAGCCGTAACCGTCATCGCCGTCGTGGCGGCGACCGGAGGCGACCCCGAGGCCTCCGGGCTGGTCCCCCCGAAGTCCGTCGCCGTCGTCGATCCCGCGCGAAATGTCGTCAGTGAGTCGATCGCGCTGGATGGGTCGCCATCCTTTCTCGCCGGAGACGGCCGCAACCTTTGGATCACGAATGCCGCGGAGAAGACCCTTCTCCGCGTCGATACCCAGTCGCGTGCGCTCGTGAAGACAATTGGTCTCGGAACGGCTCCAAACGGCCTCGCGACGGGAGGGGGGTCCGTCTGGATCACGAACGACGGCTTTGGTTCCGCGCCACTTATTGAGGTGGTGCCTGCGACGAATGACGTGCGTGATGCCCCGCGACCCAGCTGCTGTAGCGGATTGTGGTTCATCACCGGGGACGATGACAGCCTCTGGATCGCTAGCTACGTCAGCGCGGACCTCCTCAGGTTCGAGCCTTCCAGCAGGCGATTTGACCCGATCATCTGCTGCGGGGTCGTCGCCGATGCCCTGACGCTTGGGGAAGGGGCACTCTGGGTCGTCGAACGGGATGACCAACAAGTGCTCCGAATCGACCCCGATTCCGGGGCCGTGAAAGCCACTATTCCCATCGGCGCTCCTCGGTTGCAGCCGCTCAACTTTCGTCGACCTGAGGTGCAAAGCGCCGTTGTCGCTGGCGAAGGTGGCGTCTGGGTGGTCGACGCCGTCGACGGCCTTGTCTGGCAGATCGATCCGATTCAAAACGCCGTCAAGAGAACGATCTCCGTTGGCGCCGGCGCGAAGGGTGTCGCCGCCGGCTTCGGCTCCGTTTGGGTGGCGAACAACGTGTCGGGAACGGTCTATCGCATCGACGCGTCATCAGGGAAAGTGACCCAACGGATCAAGGTCGCCAGCCACATTGCGGGGGTCGCCGCCGCGGGAAACGCGATCTGGGTCGGTGTACCTTGACCGCTCGCCTGCGCTAGCTTCCTTCAAATGGCAGTAAACGTCGCCTATCCCGGGCGCGACGGCGCGCACTCCGCAGCCGCCTGCGACCGGCTCTTCCCTGACGGCGCCGACCTCGTCCCGCTGCCGAGCTTCACGGCGGTCGTCGAGGCCGCCTCGGAAGGCTCAGTCGCCTTCGGCGTTCTCCCGATCGAGAGCTCGCTCACGGGCCCGGTCGCAGAGACCCACGACCTCCTCTACGACTCCCCGCTCTCGATCAACGCGGAGGCGGTCCTCCCGATTCGCCACTGCCTCGTCGGCCCGGCCGTGATCGCCGTCGAGGACATCCGCGTCGTGCGCTCGCACCCCGCCGCGCTCGACCAGTGCCGCCGCCTACTCGCTGCCATGCCCTGGGCGACGGCGATCGCCGCCGCGACGACCGCGGACGCCGCGCATCAGGTGGCGGAGCACGGCGATCCGCACGAGGTCGCCATCGCAAGCGAGCGCGCCGCTCAGGCCTACAGCCTGACCGTGATCGCCGGAGACGTCGGCGACCATCCCGAGGCCTACACCCGCTTTGTGTCGGTGGCGCCCTACACGCGCCTCGACCGCGAGAGCGAGGCCTGGCGCACGGCGTTCTCCTTCATCACCGACCACAAGCCGGGCGCGCTGCACCGGGCGATCGAGCCCTTCGGCCGCCACTCGCTCGACATGGTGCAG
>JBKPFG010000189.1:0-13407 GCA_046728735.1 Actinomycetota bacterium | reverse complement strand
ACGCATCCGCGTTCAGTCAGCACGGTGAAGCCCCTCTTTCGATGTTATGGCCTGTCGGAGTCCTCACGGCGCTCTCCGTCATCGGCGGATTCCTGCAGGTGCCCTGGGGCTGGAAGCTGGTCGACGACTGGATCGAGCCGGCGGCGCAGTCCGCCGAGGAGGCGACCGGCCTCACGTTCACCTTCTCCGTGGTCGCGACCACGCTGATCGCGGTCGCCGGCATCGCGCTCGCGTGGAAGCTCTGGGGTCAGCCCAGCCCGGTGCCCGACCGACTGCGCCACCGCTACCCGCGAGCCGCGCGCACGCTCGAGGAGAAGTTCTACTTCGACACCGCCTACGACCGAGCCTTCTACGAGCCCGCAGCGCAGGCGGCCGTGCTCGCCACCCGCTACGTCGAGGAGCCCGTCTTCCTCCGCTCGCTCGGCGAGCTCGCGCGGGGTGTCCGCACCGTCTCCGACCGGCTTTCCGACGTCCAGACCGGCCGCGTGCGCTCCTACGCGTTCGCGGTGGGCGCGGGCGCCGCCGTCCTCGTCCTCGTCTTCCTGGCCGTGAGCTAGATGGCGGTGACGTGACCACCGCTCTCATCCTCGTTCCGATCGGGGGCGCCCTGTGGGTCTGGATCACGCCGTGGAAGAACACCCGCGGGCCCGGCGGGCTCGCCCTCCTGATCGCACTCGTGGAGCTGGCGCTCTGGGTAGGGACGGCGGCGAACTTCGACTTCGGCGAGGGGAGGCTCCAGTTCGAGACGAGCACGACCTGGTTCAGCGACCTCGGCGTCTCGTACACGGTCGGTCTCTTCGACTTCACCCTCTGGCTCGTCGGGCTCACCGTCCTCGTGAGCGCCGTCGCGGTCGGGTACGGCTTCTGGGCGGGACGAGAGCGTCCCGGAGCCTACCTCGGCCTGCTGCTCTTCCTTGAAGGCGCGGTCGTGGGCATCTTCACCGCCCAGGACCTGCTTCTCTTCTATGTCTTCTGGGAGGCGATGCTGATCCCGCTCTACGTGCTGATCGGCGTCTGGGGCGGGCCCGGCAGGCTCGGCGCAACCGTCAAGTTCGTCGTCTACACGATGGCGGGCTCCCTGCTCATGCTCGTGGCGATCATCGCGGCGGGCCTCTCGGCCGGGACATTCGCTCTCTCCGAAATGGGACACCACCAGAGCGTCTGGATCTTCCTCGGCTTCGCGGCCGCCTTCGCCGTCAAGGCTCCCGTCTGGCCCTTCCACGGCTGGCTTCCGGACGCCTACCGAGAGTCGCCGCCGGAGGTCGCCGCCGTCCTCTCGGGCGTGGTCTCCAAGGCTGCCGCCTACGGGTTCCTCGCCATCGCGATCCCGCAGTTCCCCGGGTCCGTCTCGGACTGGCGCGTGCCGTTCCTCGTCCTCGCGTCCATCGGGCTCATCTACGGCTCGCTGCTCGCGTTCCGCGCACCAGACGTGCGCGGGGTTATCGCCTATTCGAGCCTCGCGCAGATGAACCTGATCGTCATCGGGCTCTTCGCCACCAACGCCTCCGGGAACGACGGCGCCCTCCTCCAGATGGTCAACCACGGCCTCATCTCCGCCGCCCTCTTCCTCCTCGCCGGCGCGCTCGAGCGTCGCGCCGCCACCGGGCAGCTCGGCCTGCTCGGGGGAATGGCGCGAGGGCGCCCGGTCCTGGCGACCATCCTGATCACGACCGGCGTCATCGCGCTGGCCGTTCCCGGCTCGACCGCGTTCGCGGGCGAGTTCCTGATCCTGAACGGGATCTTCGCCCAGGGGTGGGGCTGGGCGGTCGTGGGAGCGGTCGCGATCGTGCTTGCTGCGATGTACATCCTGCGGCTCATCTCGGCGGTGCTGCACCAGGACGTCGGTAGCGCCGTTCCCGCCGAGGCGCTCGACCTGCGCCCGGCGGAGGTGAGCGTGATCGTCCCGCTCGTCGCCGTGCTCCTGTTCCTCTCCTTCTGGCCGGCGGCGATCACCGACCACGCCCTCCAGCTCTTCGGAGCCCGATGAGCGGCTTCGAGCAGCCGACGATCGACTGGGCGGCGCTCGCGCCGGAGCTCGTGCTGCTCGGCGGGGCGGCCGTCTGCCTGGTCGTCGCTCTCTTCCTCCCCTGGGGCTGGCGGCGTCCCTTCTGCGCCGTCGTGGCCAAGCTGTGCTTCATCGGCGCGGGCGTGGCGGCGGCGATCCTCTTCGCCGGGGACGAGACGGGCGTCGGAGTCGTCGCCGACGCCATCCAGCGCGACCGCCTGGCCGAGTTCGCCCAGATCCTCGTCGCCGGCTCGGGCCTGCTGGCAGTGGGGGTCAGCTTCGGCTGGGCGCGGGACGAGCGCAGTCGGGTCGGCGAGTACTACGCCCTTCTTCTCTCGGCAGGCGCCGGCATGAGCTTCTTCGTCGCCGCCTCGAACCTCATGACCCTGTTCCTCGGGCTCGAGTGGTTCTCGATCTCCCTCTACATCCTCTGCGCCATCGCCGTCGAGCGGCTTTCCTCGCTCGAGGCCGGCCTCAAGTACCTGATCGTCGGCAGCTTCGGCTCGGCCATCCTCCTCTTCGGGAGCGCCTTCGTCTACGGAGCCACGGGCGCGATCGGCTACGCCGACATCGCCGCAGGAACGGCCGACGCAGACCGCTTCCTCCTCGTCCTCGGGCTCGCCCTCATCCTGGTCGGGCTGGCCTTCAAGGCCTCTGCCGCGCCGTTCCACATGTGGACGCCGGACGTCTACCAGGGAGCGCCGACGCCCGTGACAGCGTTCATGTCGGCCGCGACCAAGGTGGCCGCGCTCGTGGGGGCGATGAGGCTCCTCGTGACGGCTTTCCCGAGCGAGGCGAGGCTCTGGACGATCGCGCTCGCGGTCATCGCCTGCATCTCGCTGGCCTGGGGGAACCTCGCCGCCCTCGTCCAGACGGACATCAAGCGGCTGCTCGCCTACTCGAGCATCTCCCACGCGGGGTTCCTGCTCATCCCTATCGCGGTCGGGACCTCGCTGGGAGGCCGCGCGCTCCTCTTCTACCTCATCTCCTACGCGGCGATGAACATCGGCGCCTTCGGAGTCGTCGCCGCGCGGGAGCGGGAGCTCGCACGCCCCGTCACCTTCGACGGGTTGGCGGGCCTCGGCTGGGAACGGCCCGCCCTCGGGCTCGCGATGAGCCTCTTCATGTTCGGGTTCATCGGCCTACCTCCGGCCGGGCTCTTCCTGGGCAAGTTCTACGCGTTCTCCGCGGCCGTGGATCGTGGCTGGACCTGGCTCGCCATCGTGGGCGTGGTCGCGACGGTCGTCTCGATCTACTACTACGCGGGCGTGGTCGGAGCCATGTACTTTCGTCGCTCGATCGAGGTGCGGATGGCCCCGGCCGGCGGGTCGCCCCCGCGTGACTGGGCCCTCTCCGCCTCTATCGTCGGCGCCGTAGTCGTGACGCTCGGAAGCTTCATCGCCGCCGGCCCGCTGCTCGACATCGCTCGCGACGCAGTCTCCTTCCTCGAGTTCCCCTACTGATGGCACGACACGTCGTGGTGCTCGGCGGCGGCGCGACCGGCGAGGCCTTCATGGGCACGCTCCGCAGACTCGACAAGGACGTCCGCATGACGCTCGCCGAAGACGAGCTGGTGGGCGGGGAGTGCTCCTACTGGGCCTGCATCCCCTCGAAGACGTTGCTCCGGCCCGTGGAAGTCGCCTTCCGGGCGAGGCTCGCTCCCGGTGTCACCGCGAAGGTCGATCCCGTCCAGATCTTCAAGTGGCGCGACGAAGTGGCGGAGAAGGACGACGCGAGCCAGGTCGAGTGGGTGCAGAAGCTCGGCGCCGAGGTGGTCAAAGGGAAGGCGCGTATCGTCGCTCCCGGCGAGGTGGAGATCGACGGGCGGAAGCTCGAGTACGACGAGCTGATGATCGCCACGGGCTCGCTCCCGGCCATGCCGCCGATCGAAGGGCTCGACGAGGTAGCAGCCTGGACGAGCCGAGAGGGCACGAGCGCCGAGGCCGTCCCCGCAAGCCTCCTGGTGATAGGAGCCGGGGCCGTGGGCTGCGAGCTGGCGCAGTTCTACGCGCGGGCGGGGAGCAAAGTGACCCTCGTCCAGAGCGGCGACTTCATCCTGCCGCGGATCGATCGCGAGGCGGGCGACCTCCTCGCAGGGCTCTTCGAGGAGGAGGGAATCGACCTCCGGCTCAATGCGAGGGCGAAGAGCGTCGAGCGCGTGAATGGCAGCCTGCGTCTCGAGCTTGCCGACGAAGAGCTCGAGGCGAGCACCCTGCTCGTCGCCACGGGACGCCGGCCCAACGTCGAAGGCCTGGGGCTCGAGCAGCTCGACGTCTCGGTCGGCAAGACCGGGATCGAGGTGGACGATCGCCTCTCCGCCGGTGAGCACGTCTGGGCCGCCGGCGACGTGACCGGAGTCGCACTCTTCACGCACGTGGGCAAGTACCAGGGACGAGTCGCCGCGGCGAACGTCGCCGGTCGGGATAGCCGTGCCGACTACCGAGCGCTTCCCTCGGCGGTCTTCACCGACCCCCAGGTGGCCGCCGTCGGAGACACGAGCGGGAAAGGCGCCGTGATCGGCAAGTGGGACCTGACCAAGGTGTCGCGTACGGCGACGTTCCAGAAGCCGAAGCGCCCGGGCTTCGTCAAGCTCTTCGCCGATCCGAAGCGGGGCGTCCTCGTGGGCGCCGTGCTCGTCGGCCCAGAGGCGGGGGAGTGGCTGGGGCAGCTCACGCTCGCCATCCGCGCCCAGGTGCCCGTCGACGTGCTCCGCGACACGATTCAGCCGTTCCCCTCCTTCTCCGAGGCGATTTTCTTCGCCGCGCGTGAGCTCGGCTTGTAGAGTCGGCGGTCATGGCGAACGGGGAAGATCTGGTCGAAAGCCTCCGCCGCTTCAACCTCTTCGCCGACCTCGATCGCGCGCAGCTCGAGGCGATCGCGGATCCAGACAACGAGCGGAGCTTCGGGGTAGGCGAGCGAATCCTGCGCCGAGGCCTGAGCGGCATGAGCTTCTACGTGATCCTCGATGGCGAAGCGAGCGTCAAGGTGAACGACGAGGAGCTGAACCGGCTGCGACCCGGCGATTTCTTCGGTGAGGTCTCCACGTTGCTCGGAGAGCCGCTGACCGCGGACGTGACCGCCGAAACAGCTGTCCGCGTTCTCGAGATCCCCGGCCCGAAACTCGAAGCCTTCCTCCTGAACTACCCGCGCGTCATGCTCCGGATGCTGAAGACGGAGGCGCGCCGGCTGCAGGAAGTGCTCGCTTGGCGAGCGTAAACGCTCCGTTCCCACCGGGGGTGTATCCGGTCGTCGTCGTCGGCAGCGGGCCGGGCGGCCTGCAGACGAGCTACTGCCTCTCCAGGCTCGGCGTCGAGCACGCGGTCATCTCCCAGGACGACTCGCCCGGCGGGATGTTCCGCAAATGGCCGATCTGCCAGCGCCTGCTCTCCTGGACGAAGCCGGACGCCCCGGCGGAGCGCTGCACGCGTGAGTACGAGTGGTACGACCACAACAGCCTCGTCGCCGAAGAGACCCACTGCCAGGCCCTCGTCGCCCCCGAGATGGACCGGACCTTCATGGTCCCGTCCCGAGCGGAGATGGAGCGAGGCCTCGCCTCGTTCTGCAAGCAAGCCGGCGTTTTGGTCCGGTACGGGTGCACATGGGAATCGACCCGGCGTGAGGAGGATGGCTTCACGCTCCTGACCTCGGACGGCGAGTACGGCGCCAAGGCGGTCGTGTTCGCGCTGGGCGTGACCGATCCGTGGAAGTCCTCAATCCAGGGCGTCGAGCGCGTGCCGCACTACGCCGAGACGAGGGAGCTGCCCTCCTACCAGGGCAAGCGGGTCCTGATCATCGGCAAGCGCAACTCCGGCTTCGAGCTCGCGGACGGGCTCGAGCCGTGGGCGAGGCAGGTCGTCCTCATCTCCCCGCGACCGGTGCAGAGCCACGTCCTTGCCCTCGCAACCGTGCGGGTGCGCTACTTCGAGCCGCTCGAGGATGCGAGCTGGGGCGGTGGAACCCTGGCGCTCGACGCGGCCGTGGAACGGATCGAGCGGACCCCAGACGGCTTCCGCCTGTACGCAGAGGGCACCACGCGGCCGGGCCCGATCGTCCTCGACGTCGACGAGGCGATCGCCGCGACCGGATTTCGCACCCCGCTCCGAGATCTTCCCGACCTGGGCCTGGCGACGGTCGGAGACGGTCGCATCCCCTCTCTCACCCCCTTCTGGGAGAGCACGACCGTTCCGGGCGCGTTCTTCACGGGAAACGCGATGCAGGGCGCCGCCGGCCTGCGGAAACACGGCGTCGGAAGCGCTTCCGGAACGGTGAGCGGATTCCGCTACAACGCCCGCCTCCTCGCGCGCCATCTCGCGCACAGGTTCGGTCGCCCGCCCCAGCTCGAGCAGGTCGCGCCCGAGAATCGCGTCCCGTTTCTCCTCTCCGAGCTGACCACCGCGCCCGAGCTCTGGACCCAGAAGAACTACCTCACGCGCGCGCTCTTCCCCGATGGCTCGACCGACATCGCCCCCCTCGCCCATTTCCTCGACCATTGCGAGCGGGGATCGCTCGCCGCAACCATCGAGATGAACGCGGAAGGCGAGATCTACCCGGTCGTCTATCGCCGGAAGGCCAAGGAGATCGATGAGCTGACGCTGCCCCCCAACCACGCGCACGACTACACGGGGGAGGAGTACGCACGCGAGCTTCAGTCCTTTCTCTGAGCCTCTTCTTCGTCGCTCCGGTCCTCGGACTGGGGCTGCTCCTCGCCTGGCCGCAGCTCGACCTCCACTGGGAGAACCACCCCGCGCACTTCTGGATTGTGCTCCTGACGGGCATCGTCACCGCGGCGCTCGCCTTTCTCACCGGGGAAGCAGCGGCCCGCCGCGGCGATGCGCGGGTACTGCGCCTCTCGATCGCATTCTTCGCGGCCTCCGGTTTCCTGGGCCTGCATGCGCTCGCCACTCCGGGGGTTCTGCTCTCGGGGAAGAACGCGGGATTTCAGGCCGCCTCGGCGCTCGGGCTCCTCATCGCGTCGCCGATCGCGGCCTGGTCAGCCGCGGACCTCGGCCGGCAGGGCTCCTCCCTCGTCGGGCGCCGCGGCCTGATCTACCTGACCCTGGGGCTCGTCATGGGGCTCTGGGCGGGAGTGTCGCTCGCCACGTTGCCGCCGCTCGACGACCCGATCGAAGACCCGGGCCCCTTGCTCCTGGCGCTCTTCGCGGTCGGCACGCTCTTCTATGCAGGCGCGGCCGTTGGCTACGTGCGGCTCTACAGGCGCCGGCAGCGGCCGCTCCTCCTCGCGGCGGTTGGCGCATTCGTCCTCCTGGCCGAGGCGATGCTCGCGATCGCGCTGGCGCAGAACTGGCATCTGAGCTGGTGGGAGTGGCACCTGCTCATGCTGCTCGCCTTCGGGCTCGTCGCGCGGGCGGCCTGGCGGGAATGGCAGCGCGAGGGCTCTCCGGCCGAGATCTGGGCCGACCTCTACGAGGGCGCGACCTGGGGTCACGAGGAAGAGGCGACCGTGCTCTTCGCCGATCTGCAGGGCTTCACGGGCTGGGCCGAGTCGCACGACGAGACCGAGGTGACGGCCATGCTGAACGCCTACTTCGAGGCGGGGATTCCGACCCTGCGGCTGGAGGCCCGCAACGTGCGCACGATCGGAGACGCGGTGATGGCGTACTTCACCGGCGAGGATCACGCTCCCCGTGCTACGCAGGCGGCGCTCGAGTTCCAGCGCCGCGTGGGAGCCGTGTCCGAGGAGCATCCGGACTGGCCGCGCTTCCGGGCGGGTGTCAACAGCGGGCGTGTCAATCTCGGGATCACCGCCGGAGCGCGCGAGGAGACCGTGCGCGGCGATGCGGTCAACGTCGCGGCGCGACTCGAAGGTCAGGCTCGGGCGGGAGAGGTGGTCTTGGGGGAGGCGACCCGCGCGGCGATCCGGGACCGTGCCGAGGTCGAGGATCTCGGCGAGCTACCCGTCAAGGGAAAGGAACGCCCGGTCCGCGCCTACGTTCTCCGGACGCTTGCGCCCGACGGGCACGAGCGCGATCAGAGCCTGCGCGACGAGGAGCGCGAAGCCAAGCGCTAGGGCAGCGGTCGCTGGCGAGGGCACGTGGTCGGAAGCCACCGACGGCTCCCGAATCGCCGCGCCCACGACCACCGAGGCCACGAGTAGGCCGGAGAGAATGGCCTGGAGCCGTCCGAGCGAATCCATCTGCCCGTCGTTGATCGCATCGACGACCCTCGCGAAACACACGAGACCAGCGCCGGCGGTGAGCGGGACACCCATCACGAGGAGGTAGAACGAGGCTCCGGCGAACCCGAGGGCGTCGGAGATCGCGGTCGCGAGGAGCAAGGCCGCCGCCAGCTCGACGGCCATCGCCGAGGCGCCCGTGCGCGTCTGCCACATGGAGACATAGGTTTGCCGCAGGGTCGGACAGTCCTTCGTTACGCTCCGCGCCATGGCCAATATCTCGCTCACCTGGTTGGGACACGCCGGTTTTCGCCTGGATGGATCGAGCGGAAAGCGCGTCTACATCGACCCGTGGCTGGACAACCCGAAGTTCCCCGCGGGGGAAAGGCCAATCGAGCGTATCGACGTGCTCGTCATCACCCACGGGCACTCGGATCACTCCGGGAGTGTGTTGGAGATCTGCAAGGAGCATTCGCCGGTCGTCGTCTGCATGACCGAGATCGGCGACTGGTGCGGCAACAAGGGCCTCGATGCGCAGGGGATCAACAAGGGCGGAACGGTCGACGTCGACGGCGTCCGCGTGACCATGACCGACGCCCGCCACTCGAGCTCCCTGCCGGACGGCACGTACGCGGGCGATCCGGCGGGAGCCATCGTCGAGATGGACGGCATGCGCATCTATCACGCCGGGGACACATGCGCGTTCATGGATATGCAGCTGATCGGCAGGCTCCACGAGCCCGACGTCGCCATCCTTCCGATCGGCGACTACTACACGATGGGGCCGAAGGAAGCCGCGGTTGCACTCGAGCTACTCGGCGTCAAGCGCTGCGTCCCCTGCCACTACGGAACGTTCCCGCTCTTGACCGGAACCCCGGAGGAGCTGCGCAAGCTCGCTCCAGACGTCGAGATCATCGCGCCCGAGCCGGGCGAGACGATCGAGCTCTGACCGTGAGACAGCGCTGGTTCGGCGCCACCGGAGTGCAGGTGCCGGAGATCGCGGTCGAGGGCGAGGACGACCTTCCACCCGGAGACCCCTTGATCGTCGACGACGTCTCCGACGTCGAGCGCCTGCAGGAAGCGCATGCGCAGGGAGTCCCGGTGGTCGTCCGTGCGGACTCGGCCGAAGCCGTCCAGGCGGCTCTCGAACGGCCGGAAGTGGCCTGCGTCCTCGTCCCATCGGCCAAGCGCGAGCTCCTCGAGCTCGACTTTCGCAAGCTGAAATATGGCTAGGCCTTCGACGTATTCGATCGTCGCCTGCGACCTGGAGGCGCGGGAGTGGGGCATCGCGGTGCAGTCGAAGTTCCTCGCCGTGGGCGCTGGAGTGCCCGCCGCCGAGCCGGAGGTCGGTGCGGTCGCGACCCAGGCCTGGGCGAACATGCGCTACGGGCCCGACGGCCTCGGGTTGCTGCGAGTAGGCCTCTCTGCAGACGAGGTCGTCCAGCGTCTGACGAACGCAGACGAGGGCCGCGACCATCGCCAGCTCGGCGTGGTCGACGGAGAAGGCCGCGCGGCGACCTACACGGGCTCGGCCTGCATGGAGTGGGCCGGCGGCGTGACCGGGAACGGCTACGCGGCCCAGGGGAACATCCTGGTCTCCGAGGAGACCGTCACAGCCCTCGCGAGCACCTTCGAGGAGAGTGCCGGCCGGCCACTCGCGGAACGGCTGCTCGACTCGCTCGCGGCTGCCCAGAGCGCAGGCGGAGACCGGCGCGGTCAGCAGTCCGCCGCCCTGCTCGTCGTGCGCAAGGACGGCGGCTACATGGGCACGAGCGACGCCGTCGCCGACCTGCGGGTGGACGATCACGAGACGCCGATCGAGGAGCTGAGGCGCATCTACGAGCTGCACGACCTGCTGTTCGGCACGACACCGCGGGAGGAGTGGCTCGACGTCGACGAGCAGCTCGCGGCCGAGCTCCGTGAACGCCTGGACCGCCTCGGGTACAACGCGCCGCTGGAGGAGGCCTTCGCCGCGTGGGCGGGCACCGAGAACCTCGAGGAACGTGTTGAAGGCGTCGACCGGATCGACCCGGTCGTCCTCGCGGAGTTGAGAAGGGTCTAGGCGCCGCCGCCGGCGACGGCGCCGTGGCGGATGAGAAGCTCCGCGAGGTCGAGATCCGCCTGCTGCTCGGCGGCCATCAGCGGCGTGAACCCCCTGGCCTGGCGCGCGTTCGGGTCCGCTCCCGCCTCCAGGAGCACCTCCGCGACATCGCCTCGTCCCGCAGCGACGGCGCTGTGCAGCGGCCGCGCCTCCTGTGCGAACTCCTCGTTCCGGGCGGGCGCTTCGATCTCCGCACCGCGCTCGAGCAGGAGCCGCACCGCGTGCGGGCCGTCGAAATAGGCCGCGTAGTGGAGCGGCGTGAAGCCGTCGGAAGACCACGCCTTGACCGCCTCACCGTCCGCGTCGAGGATCTCGCGCAGCCTGTCGAGATCCCCGAGCGCAGCCGCCTCGAAGACGTCGAGCTCGGCCGCCTCCGCGCCGAGGCGTTCGGCTTCCGCGCGATCGCCTCGGTAGAGAGCCTCGAGGACGGGCGAAAGCTCAGGCATCGCCGGGCAGTCTGATCCCTTCCGCCCGCGCGCGGAGGCCCGGGACGGGGTCGTGATCCCGGCGCGCGACGAGGAGCACGGCGCCGTAGTCCTCGCCCGCGAGGGCCCCGACGAGCATGTGCAGGCCCACTGCGAGCGCAAAGGCCTTGTGCGCCTGCTCTTCGCCGAAGGGCACGAGCTCGTCCTCCGCCGCCGCGCCGCGGAGAACGTCTCCGTACGTGACCTTGCCCATGGAGACGTCTGAGACGAGCGGCTTGCCGTCCGAGCTCGGGATCCCCAGCGCAAGCGGGTTCGTCCCGGCGAGGTGCGGCCCTCCGTCGGGGGAACCGAGTCGGGGCGGCGAAGTAGCCGTCAGAGCCGCCACGAGCCCTCCGTCGGCCAGCTTCCGCACCCAGTAGCCGAGAAATCCCGTCGGGAAGCAGTGCGAGGCGACGACGAGCCGGGCGCGGCCTGGGGGCTCCGCGAGCTGAGCGTCCGTGATGCGACTGAGCGTGACGTACCCGACGGCGCCGTTCCCCTCCCAACGCTCGTAACCGGGCTCCGCCGCGACTCGGCGCGGCTCAGCTCGCGGATCGAGATCGGGCAGCGTCGCGAGCCACGGGATCCGGGAGACGCCGTGGCCCGGGCGACCGCGCCGATCTGCATCCTCGAAGTGATCGGCGAGCGAGCGCGCCTCGGGCTCGGCGAAGCCGAGCGACCGGAGCTCCTCGAAAGCGTTCAGGCCGAGACGAGCGGCAGCGACTTGACGATGCCGACGCCCTGCTCGCGCTTCGTCGCGACGATGATCTCGGCAAGGGCAATGATCGCCTGCGAGACCTCTGCATCGGGCTCGACGGCCACCATGGCCTCGCCCTCGTCTGCGTAGGCCGCGAGCTGCGGGTCGAACGGGATCCGTCCCAGGAGGGTCGTCTCGACTTCCCGCGCCAGCTCGTCTCCTCCGCCGGAGCCGAAGAGCTGCTCGCCGGAGCCCGCGCGGAAGGACATGTTCTCGACGACGCCGAGGAGCCTCATGTTGGTCTTGCGCGCCATGTGCGCAGCCCGCACGGCAACCTGCTGCGCCGCACGGTGCGGAGTCGTGACCACGACCGCCTCCGCACGCGGCAAGAGCTGTCCCAGCGAGATCGCCACGTCGCCGGTTCCGGGAGGCATGTCGACGACCAGCGTGTCGAGCTCACCCCAGTGGACGTCGGAGAGGAACTGCTCGAGCGCGCGATGGAGCATCGGCCCGCGCCACATCACGGGCGAGTTGTCTTCGAGGAAGAAGCCGATGGACATGACCTTGAGGTCGCCTCGCACCGGCGGGACGATCATCTTGTCCACCGCGACGGGCCGCTGGTCGATCCCCAGCATCGTCGGGATCGAGTAACCGTAGACGTCCGCGTCGAGGACGCCCGTTTTGTGCCCGAGGCCCGAGAACGCCGCGGCCAGGTTCGCGGTCAGGGACGACTTCCCCACGCCTCCCTTACCGCTCGCCACCGCGATCACCCTCGTGCTCGCGTCGACAGAGACCCCCGGAGTTCGCTCGGCCACGTCCCCACGCAGCTTGACCGTCAAGGCCTGGCGCTCTTCCGGCGTGAGGACGTCGAAAGAGAGCGTGACCGACTGGACGCCTTCGACGGGCCGGAGAGCCTCGGCGACCTGCTCCTCGAAGCTTGCTCGCAACGGGCAGCCCGGGACGGTCAGCGCGATGGTCACGCCGACCTCGCCCCCTTCGATCTGGACGTTTCGCACCATGTCGAGCTCGACCACAGACCGCTTCAGCTCGGGATCGATGACTCCCGCGAGCGCGTGCATGACTACATCCCTGGAAACGGCCATCCGCTCCTAGGCTACCAGGGGTCGATCTGTCACATTCACGGGATGGAGCAAGGATTTCGGCGCCTGCGCGAGTACCAAGGCTGAGGCATGGACGAACGGGTCTTGCTCGTCGAAGACGACCCCTCCATCCGGGAGGTGGCCAAGCTCGGCCTGGCCAAGGCCGGCTTCCACGTCACCACGGCTGCGGACGGTCGTGAAGGGCTGCTCCATTTTCGCCAGATGCCCTTCGACCTGGTGCTCCTCGACGTCATGCTTCCCGAGCTGGACGGCTACGAGGTCTGCCGCCAGATCCGCGCCGAGAGCCGAGTGCCCGTGGTGATGCTCTCCGCCAAGACCGACACGGTCGACGTCGTCGTCGGGCTCGAGCTCGGCGCCGACGACTACGTGAAGAAGCCGTTCGAGATGGCCGAGCTCGTGGCAAGGGCGCGGGCGGCCGTGAGGCGCTCGACGGCGGTCGACGAGGAGCCTGTGCTCGTACGCGGCGACCTCGAGATCGACCCCGGCGCATTCATGGTTCGCCGGCGGGGCGAAGAGGTGAGCCTGACGGCGACCGAGTTCAAGCTGCTCCTCGAGCTGGCGCGGCGCCCCGGCCAGGTCTTCACGCGGGAGCTCCTGCTCCAGCGCGTCTGGAATTACGACTACCTCGGCGACTCCAGGCTCGTCGATGTCGCCGTGCAGCGGCTACGCGCGAAGGTGGAGAACGATCCGAAGGAGCCCCAGGCGATCAAGACCGTGCGGGGTGTCGGCTACCGCTTCGACACCGCCTAGCGATGGCGACGCGCCTGCCCGTGCGCGCCGGCCGGCTTCGCCGCCGCCTGATGCTCGCGTTCGCGCTCGTCGCCGGGCTCTCGGCGGCCATCCTTGCAGTGAGCTCCTACCTGATCGTGCGGGAGGCGCGCCTCTC
>JBKPFG010000127.1:0-1039 GCA_046728735.1 Actinomycetota bacterium | reverse complement strand
GGTGGTGAAATCGATCAGCTTCGCTTTCAGCCCGTCTCTCGCGGCCCGCCACTTGTTCTCGGCGACGAGCGTGATCGGTTCGACCGGAAGGCTCTCGCCCCGGTCGAAGGAGGCCGCGAGGGTCGCGACGAGGCTCTGGACGAGGGCGGTAATCGCTCCCACGGACTCGATCCGCGTCTGGGCATCGCAGACCCGCACCTCGATCGTCCCCAGACGCGGGTGCGGACGGAGATCCCACCAGATGTACGTGTAATCCTCGAAGGAGTTGGTCTTGATCCCACGCTCGACGAGGAGCTCGAACTCCTCGTAGGAGGCAAACGCAGGCGGAAGGCCCGCACGCGGGAACGGCTCGAAGACCTTCACGCGCGTGGAGGCAAGCCCCGTCGCCCGCGCCTGCCAGAACGGAGAGTTCGTCGAGAGCGCGAGTAGCTCGGGCAGGTAGGTCCGGAGAACGTTCGCACATGCGATCGCCTTGTCGGGGGAGTTGAGGCCGACGTGGATGTGGAGCCCGAAGATCAGCTCCCGCTCCGCGACCCAGCGCATCGACTCGATCAGGTCGACGTAGCGCGGACGGTCGGTCACCTCCTGATGCTCGTAGCGCGAGAAGGGATGGGTCCCCGCCGAGGCGATGAGCGCGTCGGCCTCCCCGGCGACGTCACGCAGGTGGCGACGGAGGTCGTGGAGGTCCTCCATCGCCTCCTCGACCGTCCCGGCCACGTCCGTCGCCACTTCGACGACGGACTGGAGCAGCTCCGCCTTGACACGCTTTTCCTTCTCGCCCCCCTCGAAGGCGAGCAGGATCTCGTCGATCCGCGAGACGAGCTCGTAGCTCTCGCGGTTGAGGATCTGGAACTCCTCCTCGACGCCGAGGCTGAACGGCGCGCTCTTGCCGAAGTTCTGCTCCATGCGGAATCCGCGACAATAGCGGCCGTGCAGGCAGATTACGTCGGGGCGGGCGGCATGCGGGTCTACGTGCGCCGTTGGGGCGAGGAGGGCGACCCGGCGGTCTTCTACTGGCACGGCGGAGGGGGCGGCAGCG
>JBKPFG010000046.1:0-4259 GCA_046728735.1 Actinomycetota bacterium | reverse complement strand
ACGCGACGGCGGGGAACTCCGGCAGCTTCGAGCGCGGGAAGCGGCTCCTCACCCTCGCCGCCGAGGCGTGGGATCGCGCCCAGCAGGCCCGCGCCGCTCTCGACGAGCACGGCCTCACCTACCTCGACCGCTTCGCCGCCCTGCGC
This sequence comes from Actinomycetota bacterium, assembly GCA_046728735.1. Classification (GTDB taxonomy): domain Bacteria; phylum Actinomycetota; class Thermoleophilia; order Gaiellales; family Gaiellaceae; genus JAIBJP01. The sequence continues at coordinate 4,113 of JBKPFG010000046.1, read as the reverse complement.
ACGTGCCCGAGGTCGCCGTCGAGCGCGACTCCCGCATCGGCTTCGCCCGCCTGCTCCGCGACCTGAACCTGGACGAGGAGCCGCCCTCGTCCCCGCTCGCCCTGCGGCCCGACCGCAAGCGCTGATGCCTCCGCGCAAGACCCGGGGTAGGAAGCTGACCACGGCCGAGAAAATGGTCGCCTGGATCGGCCCGAATCCCGCAGCGCTCGTGCGCTCGGGCTCTCGCCTCGGCGAGCTCAGGCGCTCGAGCGAGAGTGGGAGCGCTGGGACGCCGACTCCGGCTTCGCCTGGAGGAGGCTCGCCGGATGCTCGACGATGGCCGACCCCGCTCTCCTCGACGCGGGCGAGGAGCCCGGCGAGTCCGAGCCGCCCGATCCGCCGGGGCTCGACCTTCGTCTAGCCCTCCGCAACTGCCATTGACGTCCTCGTCGCGCCGACCACAATGAGATGCAGGGAACTCGCCGTTGCGGCAACTTCGGCGGGACTGCGGCGTTTAGGGGAGAGCGGCCTGTGGCGGGACTGTCTTCGTGGGAGGAGAAGCGGGAATACGCCTGCGTCCTCTGCGGCGGCCTTATCGCGGAGGGGCTAGCTCGCCTCGGCTCCGTTCTCTGCCACGACTGCCGCGACGAGCAGGGCATCGACGCGAGGGTCCATGACCTGCGAGCGACGATGACCGCGAACAGCCGACGCCTTTGGCCGCGACGCCGAGGCACGCTAGCCCTCGACCCGGGCGAGAAGCCTGGCAAGTTCGAGCCGCCGGAGCCGCCGGGCTTCGAAAGCCTCTAGTCCTGCGTTTCGCGCCCATCGTTTCGGGCAAACCCTTACGCGTCACCTCTGCGCCCTAGGGGCAGGAAGCGCGGAGAAGGGAGGAACGGGCCGAGGGGTCTGCCAACTCGGCCCGCCTCCCAAGGAAGTCTCGGTCGCTCAGGCCAGTTACGAGGGCGCGACTCGGAGACCGAAACCACCCGACCCGCCGGGTTCGAGTTCGCCCGCTAGTTCGTCCTCGCACGTCCACTCCCATTCCAGCCGTCCAAACCGCAACTATCTCCTCACACCGACAGACGCTTGGAGGAGAGATGAAGTGCCCGGTCTGCACCCAGAACACGCCCGATAGCTGGCGTCCCCTTCTCATCTCGTCCGGTGGCGGCAGTTTCACCCACGCCTAAAAGTCGAGGCACCGCGTCTACCGAGTAGCACGGTGACGCTCGACTTCATGTACTGCGCGAACGACGAATGCAAGCAGTTGGTGATCCGCGTCCACGAGGGCATTCACGTTCCCGTCCACGCGGTGAAGGACCCCGAGATGCTGAAGCACACGTGGCTCGCCCGCCCTCGCTCGGCTCGCCGGGGATTGACGCGCTAGTGCCGGAGCCGTTTAGGGAGTGACTGACGGGAGGCTGCCGCGATCCTCGACCCAAGCCCACGCATGTCGGCGGTCCTCTCCCGCAGCCTGCTTGCCGACCTGTTGGAGAAGTACGCGGGACGCGACGACTTCAGCCTGAACCTCCGGATCGAAAAGTTACGCAGCAACACCAACCACCCGTCCGGCCTTCGAGAGGGCATGCAGCACTTCCGCAAGATCGGCAACTTAGGCGCCCACACGCAGAAGACCGACCTCGAACCTCTAGAGGTCGAGGTATCCGAGATGACCTCCGACCAGGCTCAGATCATCCCGGTCACGCGGGAGGACGCCGAGTGGATGCTCGACTTCCTCGACCGCGTCTTCGATTACTTCGTCGTCACGCCCGAGAAAGACCGGGCGATGTTAACCAAGTGGGATGAGAAGATCGCCGACGCGGGGCGGAAACCCATCCCTCCTATCGGCGACGAGCAGGAGTAGGTTCACCACAGCAGCTAGCGCTTCAGCGCCGCGACGAGCCTGCGCACGACTCCGCGAGCAGCTTCTTCGGCGAGCGCTGACCGTTATCGAGCGCGGTGGGCGACAGCGGTGCCGATGGTAACGACACGCAAGTGAGCGCGGGGGAGCCGCTTGGGGCGCAAGGGGATGACGGCCTCAGTCTGCGAACGCGAATGGGATCGCTGGGACGCGGAGCACGGCTTCGACTGGCGGACGCTCGCGGGGGTCCCCACCTTTGCCGACCGCGCCCGCCTCGACGCGGGGGAGGAACCCGGCGAAGACGAGCCTCCTGATCCGCCGGGGTTCGACCTCGCCGCCTGGCCCTCGTCCGGCCACGTACAGCGTTCGGGCAGTACCACCACTCCACGCATTGGGCGCTTGCCTAGCGGTTGGGGTCGTCCGGGCCGCCGGGTCCGAGTAGCTCATGGTCAGGTGCTTCGCGCGCCACTTGGCCTGCGGTCTTGCCTGAGCCGCTCAGAGCCACGAGCCAGACGATCACGCCGACGATGAGGACAGCGGCGAGGATCGCGCCGACGATTGGCCCTCCGAAGACGAGGCTCATCCCGACGATCACGGCAGCGGCGAGGCTGATGAGGATGATGGCTGTCACCTTCCTAGCCTTACCGCCTCGCCCCGGCCGTCAAACGGATGTGCCCGGCCGTGGTAGGGGATCAAGGTGCAGAGAAGGCCGACGAGGCCGATGCCAGGCCCGACTCCTGGCCGACCGCGCGCGTATCGAAGGCGGAGAGAAGCCTGCGCCCGAAGCTCCTCCGCCTCCGGCATGGGAGTCGGTTAGCGCCCCTGAGCTCCGACTGAACCTATCTCTAGGGTGTCGAGCCGTGAAGGGACAAGCTCGCGTCCGTCGAGCCTTCGGGCCGCTCGTGATTCTCGCGCTCGTCGTCCTAACGGTCGCGGCCTTCTGGCTCGTCGGCGACCTGGCTTCGCGTCACGAGGGATTCGATTGGAGCTGACCGAACCCCGGCGGCTCGGGAGCCTCCGGGTCGTCGGGCTCGAATCGCTGTAACAAATCGCAGAGCCCTAACGATCACCGCGAGGGGTCCGCTCAGTCGAAGTCGCCTGTCCTCGCTAGCGGGCAGTTCGCCGTTAGACGATTCGGACCCCCTTTCTGTTACAACCGCCGGGACGGGAGGCGAGTCGCACGCGCTACAGTAAGTGAACCGTCGCGGCAGTTCTTCTTTCGCCCGCACCCTTCCTCGACGCAAGCCGGAGACCGGCGAGTCCGTCAGAGGCGCTTCTTCGGCGGAGCACGATCCAAGATCGGCTCTCTCGAAGGAGGCTCCAAGATGGCAAGCGAAGGTGACGGCGGTGTGCAGGCAGTCAAGCTGGCAAGAAACCAAGCGCTCTGGCGCGAGATCAACGAGCGCGTGAAAGCGGTGGCGGAGACCTCGGGAGAGGTGGAGTTCCTTTGCGAGTGCGCAGACCTCCAGTGCACTGAGAGTCTCAAGATGAGCCTGGCCGAATACGAGCGCATCCGTAGCTCGTCCGTGCGCTTCCCCGTCGCGCACGGGCACGTCTTCCCGGCCGTGGAGGACATCGTCGAGCAGAACGGCGGCTACGACGTGGTGGAGAAGCGCGGCAAGGCGGCCGAGGTAACCGCCAAGCTCGACCCGCGCCCGCCGGCCTAAATGGAGGACCGCTTCCTCGACTGGCCCTGGACGGACGAGGAGAGGATGGCGACAATCGAGACGCTGCGGCGAAGATGCAGGGCCATCGAAGCGCTGCCCGAGAGTCCGGGGAGGGCGGCGCTCTTGACCGCAATCAGGGAGGTCATCGAAGGGCTCCATGACCTTGACTCGGCGTCGCCCTAGGGGCGATTCACTTCTCCCTGGCTAGGAGAGCCGTCCGTAACTACTGAGTAGCATCTATCCCCGACTGGCTCTCGAGCGACAGTACGCTCGCCCAGGTGAGGGCAGTGGGGTCATGCATCGAGTCGGAGCACGACCTCGTCCGTCTCCTCGTTGCGCCCATGGGCGAACCCGCGCCCCTCGCCGACAATACGAAAACCGCACTTCGTCAACACACGGATCGACGCGGCGTTGTCGCTCGCAGCGCGAGCGTAAAGAGGGCGGGCCGCCTCCACCTGCAAGAACTCTTGTAGAGCACGCGTGGCGATGCCGCGGCCCCAATCTTCCCGGCCTATCCAATAGGTGACCTCGCGGTGCCCCTCCAAGTCGAAGCTCGCAATGTGACCCACGATCCGACCGTCGACCTCGACGACCCTGTTCGTCGTAGAG
>JBKPFG010000288.1:0-6408 GCA_046728735.1 Actinomycetota bacterium | reverse complement strand
AGTGTGTCCCATGGCTCGACGGTGACGAACTGGGTGGTCATGACGAGGCCGACCGGAAGGGACGTCGAGAGATCTACGTTCACCGTGGCCTCCTTTCGCATCGTTTCGAGAGAGCGTGACTGCCCCGAGGCAGGCCAGCGTCGTGGAAAACGCCTATTGGCCCTCGGGCTAACTACCTACTGTGAGGGCCTAGGAGTCGCCCCTGGGGGGCGTCCACTCCTTCGACATCGATGCGGAGCGCGTGCTCGTCCGCCTCGCCGTGACTGGAGGCGTATCGTCATCGGACTGGCGCCCAATTGCCCTCGGTTCAGCGCGTCAATCGACCGCCGGTCGCTCTGGCCGGTCATCCTCTTGCGGGGATTCGCGGCTCGGAGCGGCTTCAGCCGGCTATTCCCGGCGCGGGACCTACGCAGGATGCAGAGAAGGCGGGTAGGCGTTGTCGTACTGGAGAACGAGCTGCAGACTGTTGGGGAAGATGTTGGGGGAGCCGGCGCATAGGCCCGAGAAGCATCTAGACAAGCCAAGTTTCGGCGAGGAGAGCGCCGAGATCGCACCCAGGAGGTCGCCGGTTCGAGGCCGGCTAGCTCCATCAAAACTGCCGCAAATCGGCAGTTTTTGTTGGGAGGAAGCGCATGATTACATCCAGGCGCTCGGCCCGGCAGGTGGACTCACTGACGGACTCGAACCGTCGACCCCCTCCTTACCATGTGATCTTTTCGGCAACCGGTCGCAACCCACGGCAACGGTTTTCGCCCGTTTGAGCCCTTTTCGCGGCTGTCCCATTTGCCAGCGGTTGCCACTGGTTGCGACCGCTCGGCTCCATAGACGCTCCATCCTCGCGGCGTGAGCGGGCGATCCCGAGCGAGCGTCGATCACCGGAATGGAGCAGAGAGCGGACGGCCGCGCTCAGCCCTACGTCAGGTGGTCGCGCAAACCGCCCGATACGGGCGGCCGGGAAGCGCGTCCCTCCATTCGCGCGGAGTCAGGTCCCGGCCCGCGACCAGGCACGCATGGCGCTTCCATACCTCCGGATTGGTAGCGAGACGGATGCCGCGCAGACCGGTGGAGACCGCGAAGAGGTGCGAACCGCTCGGGCTGAACGCGGCGGAGACGAACGTATCGGTCTCGACGGGCAGTAGCGAGCCGACCGGCTCCTGCGTCTCCACGTCCCAGAGCTGCACCGTTCCGTCGCTGCTCGACGTTGCCAGCGTGCGGCCGTCGCGCGAGAAATCAACGGCGGTGATGCGCTGTGTGTGAGCCTCGAGCCGCCGGCCGAGTGGCTTCCAGGTCTCGGTGGAATAGAGCTGGCCGTCGCCGTCGAACTGTCCAACCGCGAGGAGGCTCCCGTCCGGAGAGAACGCGACCGAGCGCGAGAGACCCTGAGTAGGAAGACGCTCGAGGAGCCTCCCGCCTCGAACCTCCCGGATCTCGGTCCCGCCTTCGAGCGCAGCGAGCGCGATCTTGCCTCCGTCGGGGCTGAACGCGAGCGAGGTGGTTGCCGGCGCATCGACTTCGGCGGTCACCGTGCGCCGGCGGACGTTCCACAGAAGGAGACGCGGTGGCTCGCCGACGACCTCGGCGGCCGCGAGCGATTTCCCGTCGGGTGAGAAAGCAACCGCCTGAACCGTCCCCTCGAGCCCGCTCAACGCTCCAGCGGGCCTCAGCGTCCGGGCGTCCCACAGCGTCACATCCCCTTGCTCACCGCCGACCGCGAGCAAGCGGCCATCGGGGCTGAACGCCGCCGCGGCGGCGAAGCCCCGCATCGCGCGCACGCTACGCCGGCGCTGGAGCGTCGCGGTATCGAACAGATCGATGACGCCGCCGCGTTCGGTGACCGCGAGGGTTTCCCCGTTCGGGCTGACTGCAATTCCGCGCGGCGTCTGTACGTCCTCGAACTTCTGTCGGAACGCGAAGGGCCGCACGAGCCGGCGATCTCTGGCGAGGTCCCAGAGGAGCAGGCGACCGTCGTTGCCTGCCGTGTAGACCGTGCGTCCGTCGGATGAGACGGCGACCGCCCAGACGGCGCCGCGGTGAGCCGACAGCTCTTCGCTCACCCTGCCGCGCGCTGCGTTCCAAACCAGCACCCCGCCCTCGAAGTCGGACGAAACGAGCGTCCGACCGTCGGGCGTGAACGCCATATCGAGCACGCCTGCCTCGTGGACGCGCGCAAAAGTACGCACGTCTCCGGAGCGCAGGTCGAGCAGACGAACGCTTCCGTCGCGGGATCCCAGTGCGAGCGCGCGGCCGTCGGGGCTCAGTGCTCCGGCGAAGCCGCCGACAGGATGGCGCCGCAGGACACGCAGCGAGGCCACGTCTATCTCGAGCGTCGAGTCGTCGACCGCGCTCGGCACGAATACACGCTTTCCGTCGCGCGTCGGCAAAAGGTCGAGCGCGGCGCCGCCGACCCGTAGCGGCGTTCCCTGGACGTCTCCCGTGCGCGCGTCGACGCGCAGCAGCACGCTTTTCGCCGGGCCATCGGGGAAACCCTCGAGGACGAGGACGTCGCGACGACCGGACGCGAACGCCGGGCTCGCGACGACGAAATCGACTGGCTCGGGGAACGGCGGCAGCTCGACGCGTAAGCGCCGTTGAAGCGAGCGTGCGTCGAGCAGATCGAGGACGACGGCTGCGTCCGTGAAGGTCGGCAGGCCGGCGACGGCCAGCGTCGCGCCGTCGGGCGAGAACGCGAGAGTCTGCACCAGCCCGGCGCCGATCGCGCCGCCGATCCGATACTTGCCGAGCTTGCGGCGGCTCGACGTGTCGAACGTCGTCACGGTCCCCTCGGACTGTCCGATCGCGAGCACGCGCCCGTCCGGGCTGACGGCCATCGTGAAGATCTCCGCGTCGGCAGTACCGCGCAAGAGGCCGATCACCGCGTGCGGGGCGCGGAGCAGGGACGCGAGCAAGTTGCTACGCGTCCGGGCCGTCTCTTCCAGCTCGACACCCGCGCGTGCGAGCAGCAGCGCACGGTCGAGGCGGTCCTCGGTGAGCGCCTCCGCGCCGAGGCGCTGCGCGTCGGCGGTCAGCGCGGTGTCGCGGGCGGCGTTGCGCTGGTCGAGCGCCAGCAGGCTGGCAACGACGGCGCCGGCGAGGGCAACGAGCGCTCCCGCGAGCAGGATTCGCAGCCGGCGGTTGCGCTTGCGCGTCGACTCGATCTCGCGGAGCTCGGCATCGCGGCTCGCGCGCACGAACTCGCGCTCCAGCTCATTCAGCTCGCTGTCGTGCGCACCCGCCCAGTCGCTCGCGCCAGCCAGTCGCGTCCCGCGGTAGAGCAGCGCCGAGTCGCGACCTGTCGCGTCCCACTCCTGCGCCGCCTCGGTCAGCCGGCGGTGCACGAGCCTGCCTTCGCGGTCCTCGTCGAGCCACGCCCGCAGCGTCGGCCAGTGGCGGATCAGGGCCTCGTGCGCGACCTCGACCGTCCCCTCGCCGATGACTACCAGGCGCGCATCGGCCAGCGTGCGGAGGACCTCGTCCACGTCTTGGAGCTGCTCGCGCCGCGGAGTCAACTCGGCGATCGCGACGCGCCGGCGCGTGTCCTCGGTTCCCTCGCCGAGTTCGGTCAAGCGGAGGAAAATGTTGCGCGCGAGTGCCTGCTGTTCGGGCGAGAGCGCCTCGCGGTACACCGTCTCGGCCGTCTTCGCGATCGCGCCCTGGACGCCGCCCGCCTGCAGGTAACCGATCAGCGTCAACATCCGACCGCTTCTGCGCCTCCACGTCTCGAGCAGGCTGTGCGAGAGGAGAGGCAGTGCGCCGGGCTCACCGACGACGTCGCGGAGGACCGCCTCGACGAGGCCGGGCTCGAGGACAAGGCCGGCGTGTTGCGCCGGTCCCTCGATCGCCCGTCGCAGCTCCTCCTCGCTCATTGGCCCGACTAGCTCCTGCCGGTGCTTGAGTGCCGCCGCGAGCCTCGGATAGGTAGCGCAGTGCCCGTAGAAGTCGGCGCGGAGAGCTAGGAGGACCGGCGTTCCGCGCTCGGCCGCGTCAAGGAGCGCTTCGATGAACGCCCGCCGCTCCTCTCCATCGCGGCAGAGCGTGAACACCTCCTCGAACTGGTCGACGACGAGCAGGCCGGCGTCGCGCGCGGGGCGCAGCTGGGCGAGCGGATGCTCGCCCGGCGAGAAGAGCGCGACCCGAAGGGTCTCGTCGCGCCGCCGCAGCGCGGGGACGACTCCTGCGCGCACGAGCGACGACTTCCCGCTTCCGGACGGCCCAACGAGCACCAGGAACGCCGACTCCTCGAGCCGGCCGACGAGCTCTTCGACGAGCTGCTCGCGGCCGAAGAAGACGTCTGCGTCGTCGGGCTGGAATGGAACGAGACCCTTGTATGGAGAGGGCACATCGGCGGGCGGAAGCGAGTAGTCGGGCAACCCGGCCGACTCGGGCGCCTCCTCGTGGACGCGCGGCGGCGGGAAGGTGCTTGGCAGCCCGTCGACTACAAGCTGGTAGAGGCGCTCGGGCTCCGGCAAGTCCTTGAGGCGATGGGCGCCGAGGTCGCGCAATGTGCCAGGGACCGCCTCGCCGGCGACAAGTTGGCGCGTGCGCTCCGAGACGAGCGCCTGACCGCCGTGAGCAGCCGCCGCGATCCGCGCGCCGCGATGAACATCTACGCCGACGTAGTGGTCGTCGGCTACGAGCGGCTCGCCCGTGTGCAGCCCCATCCGCACGCGCACGGCCGCGCCATTGGGCCACTGATGACCCGCGAGAGCCTCGAGTCCCTCGGCGGCAGCGACAACCGCAGCGCGCGCCTCTGAGAAGGCGACGAAGAAACTGTCGCCTTGCGTATCGACCTCTACGCCGGCGTTGCGCGCGAACGTTTCGCGCAGCAGCCTGCGGTGGTCTGCGAGAACGCGCGCGTAGCCGTCAGCGAGCTCGTGGAGCAGCCGCGTCGAACCCTCGATGTCCGTGAAGAGGAAGGTGACGGTGCCGTCCGGGAGGTCGCGCATCGGCCGCCTGCACAGCGTATGAAGATGAGGAACCTTCGTCTAGATCGCGTGACATGTGCTCCTCGCGCAGGCAAGACGCGCCGGCCGCCGCCGAAGGGCGACAACGCTCTTTCGCAACACCAGCGCGAAACTCTCGTCTCCGGCTGGTGGAGTTCTCAAAGCTCCATAAGCGGCTCCATCCCTACCGCACACTGGAGCATCTGCAAGGCGGGCTGAACGGAAATGACCGCGCTGCAGGACTTTTGCAGAGCCCTCTGACGGACTCGAACCGTCGACCCCCTCCTTACCGTGGAGGGCACAGTCTCGGTGCCGTGCTCAAGTCGAGTCGGGAGGTGTTGTCCTAGTGGCGAACGGGCCGCAGAGTGTTGGGGAAGGTGTTGGGGCGACCCGGCCTTGGAGCCAAGAGTGGCTCACCATGCGGTTTCCGGCTACATAGGGGGAGTGGATTCCGGCTACATAGGGGGAGTGGATCGCACCCAGGAGGTCGCCGGTTCGAGTCCGGCTAGCTCCATCGAAAACCGCCGCAAGTTGGGCCGGTTCGAACCTTCCATGCGTTCATCGGGTCTCTACTGGTTGACAATTGCGACTGGTCGTAGTACCACGCTTCCAGCAACGAAGGGGGACCCGCGACTTGCGACCGCGAAGGCAGAACATCGTTGCTGCGGCCGATTATCGAGCTCGAGCCAGGCGCCGAGGTCCGAAGCCTGGGCCGTCTGGCTTAGCCAGCGCGCGCGCTCTCGTCAGGTTCGGAACCCTTCAGGAAGCCACTGTGACTAGGAAAGGAGGACCCGTGGTTATGAACTCCCTGCCGACACGACGTCCTGTAACGAGAGCCGCCCAATTGCTCGCCGTCGCCATCGCCCTGGCGGCGACCTGGGCGTTGATCCTGTCCTCCGCCGCCAGTGCGGCCACACGCTACGTCAGCAAGGGCCAGCTTTCCGCTGCCCGCCACGCGGTCAAGCAGTCAGGGGTCCGAGGCATCGCGTGGTACGTGAACCGCGCCGCCGACCGAGTGGTCGTGACCGCTGACAGCACCGTCTCGGCGGTGGAGGTGGCCACCATCAAGCAGAGCGCCGGCGCCTACGCACGGGCCATCCGGATCAGGCACGTGCCCGGTACGTTCAGGCCGCTGCTGTCGGGCGGGGATGCCATCTACGGCGGCCAGTACCGCTGCTCGCTCGGCTTCAACGTGGTCAGCGGAAGCACCTACTATTTCCTGACCGCCGGGCACTGCGGGAAGGTCGCCGCGACCTGGTACACCAATGCGGGGCACACCACTCTGATCGGCCCTACCGTCAACTACAGCTTCCCGGGCAATGACTACGCGCTGGTCCGCTACGCCAATACCTCGCTGTCCCACCCAGGTGGGTTCACCGTGGCGGACGCCTTCGTCGGCGAGTCGGTCAAGCGCAAAGGGTCCACCACCGGTACGCATGGAGGCACCGTGACCGCGCTGAACGTCTCG
>JBKPFG010000155.1:0-6062 GCA_046728735.1 Actinomycetota bacterium | reverse complement strand
GAGCACATGGACGGGACGCACGCCGAGCTCATCTCCGTCCCGGCCGGCAACGTCTATCCCGTTCCGGAAGGCCTCTCCTTCGAGGAAGCCGCCGCCTTCCCGCTCGTCTTCGAGACCGCCTACCGGATGCTCGTCACGAAGGCGCGCGTGCGCGAAGGCGAGTGGGTGCTCGTCTGGGGAGTCGGCAGCGGCGTCGGCTCGGCTTCCTTCGTGATCGCCAAAGCTCTCGGGGCGCGAACGCTCGTGACCTCCTCCAGCACAGAGAAGCTCGAGCGAGCCCGAGAGCTCGGCGCCGATGCGGTCGTCAACCACGCCGACGACGATGTCGCCGCCGCCGTCAAGGAAGCGACCGGCGGGTCGGGCGTGGACGTCGTCGTCGAGCATGTCGGCGAGGCGACCTGGAAGACGTCCCTGCAGGCGGCGGGGTCGAACGCGCGCGTGGTCGTCTGCGGTGCTACGAGCGGACCGAATCCACCCGCCCAGCTCCATCGGATCTGGTGGAAGCAGCTCGAGATCTACGGCTCGACGATGGGGACGCGCGAGGACTTCGAAGGCGTCTATGAGCTGGTCGCGAGCGGCAAGGTGAAGCCGATCGTCGACCGCGTCTTCCCGCTCGCGGAGGCCCCGGCCGCCCACGAGTACCTCGAGGAGGGCCGGCAGTTCGGCAAGGTCGTTCTCAGCATCCCCGGTTCCTAACGGCTCTGGGGCTTCGTCAGGCGCGGCCAGGCCGGGCTCCGCCCGGGCGGCGCCGCCGTCCAAGAGTCGTTAGGGCTAGTAACCGAAGCCGAGGATGAACTTCGCGTCGTCGGACATGCGCTCCGGCGACCAGGGCGGGTCCCAGGTCAGCTCCTCCTCGACCTCCTCGACGCCTTCCATGCCGGCGACCGTTTCGTGGATCTGCTGCTCGATCATCGGGCCGACGGGGCAGCCCATCGACGTGAGCGAGAAGGTCACGTGCACCTTGGGGCCCTCGACCTCGACGTCGTAGAGGAGGCCGAGCTCGACGATGTCCATCCCCAGCTCGGGGTCCTCCACCACGCGCAGGGCGTCGACGACCTCTTCCTTGGAAGGCACGACGCCAGTCTAGCCAGGCGGCTCACGCCCCATTCCATACCTCGGCAGTTGGGTACTCTTGTCAGGGTGACCGATCCAGCGCAGGCACAGGAGGAAAGGCTGCGCCGGGCGATTGCCGCGGTTCCCGGCGAGGACCTCCTCGCTTCGCTCGGCGAGGTCGCGCGAGCGATGCCCGTCCCGCTCGGTTTCGAGGCCGTCGGCATTCGCATGCGCGCGAAGGACGGCGGGCGCGCGTTCCATCTCCTGGCGATGGACGGCGCCAGCCCGCGCGAGATCGCGCGCCGAGCCCTGGAGCCATATGCGCTCGCCCTCGTCCGGAGCCAGTTCGCGCTCGGTCCCGCCCACTCGCTGGCACGCACCCTGGGCGTCCGCTGGGTCGGCGGGCGCTGGATCGTGAGCGGCGGCGAGCCGATCGGCGCCGTCTCGACGAGCTCGCGCACCGATCGCAAGCCGACGCCGGCCCAGGAGGAGCTCTTCACCAAGGCGGCGGAGGACCTGGGGCCCGCCCTCGAGGGCATCGATCGCTCCACGCGGTCGCTGGAGCTGCTCTCGGCCTCCCTAGCGAAGGAGGCGCTCGCGCTTCCCGGGACGCTGCCGAGCCCCGCACTCGAGCCCCTGAGGCCACGGGAGCGCACGATCCTCGGCCTCTACGCCGAAGGCCTCTCGGCGGAGGAGATCGCCAGGATGCTCTTCATCTCGCCTCACACCGTGCGCACGCACGTGAAGAACGCCTTCCGCCGCCTCGGGATCCACTCTCGCTCCGAGGCCGCCGATCTCGTCCACACCGACGAGGTGGCCCGGGTTCTTTAGAGCAGGCGGACTTCCTCGCGCCGTTCGCGCGCGAAGAAGTGGATGCCGTCCACGAAGCGCACCCAGTTGTGACGGGTGCACATGACGATCGAGTGCGTGCGGGCGCTGTCGGCCAGGAAGCGGACGCCGCGGAGGACGTCGCCGTTCGTAACCCCGGTGGCGGCCACGATCACCTCCCCCGGGGCGAGCTCCTCGGTAGTGAACATGCGGTTGACGTCCTCGATCCCATGCTCCTTCGCCGCTTCGATCTCCCCGCGCGTCGTCGGCCAGAGCTGAGCCTGGAGCTCGCCGCCGAGGCAGCGGAGCGCAGCCGCGGAGAGGAGCGCCTGGCGCGCGCCGCCGATCCCGATAGCGAGGTGGTCGTTCGTCCCGCGGATGGCGGCCGTGATCGAGGCGGTCACGTCCCCGTCCTGGATCAGCTTGATCCGGGCGCCCGAGGCCCGGATCTCCTCGATCAGATCGTGGTGGCGCGGCCGGTCGAGGACGATCGTCGTGATGTCCTGCGTATTCCGGCCGAAGGCGGCGGCGATGGCCCGGATGTTCTCCCCCACCGGTCGGGCGAGGTCGATCCGTCCGCGCGCGACGGGGCCGACGGCCATCCGGCGCATGTACATGGGCGGGAGACTGGGAAAGCTGCCCGGCTCGCCCGCGGCGATCATCGACATCGCTCCGTAGTCGCCACGGGCGACGACTGCGCGCCCCTCCAGCGGATCCACGGCGAGGTCGACCGTCTCGCCTCCCCGCCCCACCGTCGTCCCGATCGCCAACGGGTCGTCCTCGAGCTCGCCGCCGACGACGATCCTGCCCTCGACGTCGAGCTCGTCCAGCCGCTCGCGCATGGCGGTCGAGGCCGCCTGCTCGGCTCCTCTGACGTCACCCCGACCCAGCCAGCGAGCGCCGGCGAGCGCGGCCGCCTCGGTCACGGCCGCGTAGGCCTCGCAGCGGCAAAAGCTGCGCTCGTCCTCGGTCACAGCGGCGCGTGCACGCGCTCGACTTCTGCGAGCACGAGCTCGACGACCCGGTCGACCGTTCCCTCGACGCTCACGTTGTCGATCACGGGCACGCCGCACCGCGTCGCCCGCTCGACGAGGAAGTCCTGCAGGCGGCGGATCTCGGGCAAGGCGCGAAGGTACTTCTCGAAGGGGCGGAAGCCCTCCGTGTCGCGCGTCCAGAAGTGGCCGGCGTGCTCGTTCTCGTCCTGGATCGCGAGCAGCACCTGGCAGAAGACCGCCCCGTCGACCGGCTCGAGCTGGCCCGGCACGAGGTGCACCCCTTCGAGCGCGAGCGAATAGCCTTCCTCCAGCGCGCGCCCGAGGACCGCCTTGACTCCGACGAGGACGTTTCTGGTCTGGTCGAGAAAGCCGCGCAGGACGGCGTCGGCTTCGAGCGCCTCCTCCCCGACTGCTGGAGCGGCCTCGAAGCTCGAGAAATGGATCGAGGGCATGAACTCGCGCGAGAAGAACGCGCGCATCGTCTGACGGACGACGTCCGTGGAGGTGACGCGCGTGATCCCAAGCCTGTGCGCCACCTCCGTGGCGACGGTGGACTTGCCCGTGCCGGTCGCCCCTCCGATGAGGACGATGAGAGGGACGTCCAGCCGTCCGAGCGCCTCGAGCCCCGACTGAGAGGCGGTGCCGATCAGGGTTGCGTCGGGAGGCCGGCGGTCGCTCACGCAGTCACCTCCTGGGCGACTCGACCGGCGAGGGACGCGACGAGCCCGTCGAGATCGTGCTCGCCGCGCAGCTGCTGTACCTCGTTGTCGCACAGCACGAGCTCGACGCCGTGCTCCGCCGCGGTCTCGGCCACGACGTCGATCGCCGCGGCCTTCAGCTCCACGAGGTAGACGTCCGCCGAGCGGGCCTCGACGGAGGCGAGGTCGGCGCGAAGCTCCTGGCGTCGCCCGAGATTCCCGGAGACGAGCGCCACCTCCGCCCCGTGCTCCCGTGCCAGGTGCTCGCGCAGGCGCTGGTGGACGCCGTCGGGCGCAGTGGAGAAGAACGCGACCCGCCGGCCCTCGATCGAGCCCACCGGGTTGGGACGAAAGATGGTCTCGACCACGGGCAGATCCGGCCGGACGCGGTCGATGGCCTCCTTGAGCAAGTCGAGCTCCCGCGGGCGGACGAGCGGCTCTTCGCAGCCCGTGAGGATGACGAGGTCCGACAGGAGGAGGCGGTAGGCGCCGAAGAAGCCCGCGATGGCCTCGCTGTCCTGTGCCGCGCCCGCGACGAGGATCCGGGCGCCCGTCGCGATGGGCGGAAAGGCCGCCCCGCTGCCCTCGAAGAGGACGAGGTCGGGCCCGAGCGAAGCGGCGAGGCGGGCGGCGGGCTGAAGATTGGTGAAGAAGGGTGCGCCGGCGAGGCCGCCGCCGCAGCGACGCGCGCCGACCGTGGTCACCCGTGCCATCGCAGCGTCCTCGAGGTAGTCGGAGGCTGCGTGGACGCCGGACCGAGAGAGCTCGAGGAGATCCTCGAGCGCAGGCTCGGGCTCGGCCACGACGGGCTCGCGGGGGCCGCCGCGCCCCATGGCGACGACGACGACGTCGCGGTCGCGCGCGAGCAGGCGGGCCACGTGGCCGGCCACCGCCGTCTTCCCGACCCGCTTCCCGGTCCCGATGACGGCGATGGAAGGAAGCTCGAAGGGCTCGAACTGCACCGGATCGAAGCGGAAGTCGGCCCCGATATAGGAGAGTCCGGCCGCGAGGGCGCGACTCGCCAGGTCGAAGCGGCGCCGCGGATCGAGAATCGGCTCGTCGGAGAGGTCGACGATCGCCTCCGCGTTCGCGGCCTCGAGCGCCTCCTCGAGAGTGGCGTAGAGCGGGACCCCGTAGTCCTCGTCGCCGCGCAGCTTCTCGGTCCCGCCGACGAAGACCGCGCCGACCACGTCGTACGGCAGGGACACGAACGCGACGCGCACGACGTCCGGATAGTGCTCCCCGTCGATGAGCGCGAGAGCTCTCACGCCCCTGGCCGCCTTCCGCTCCCGCCCGGCAGAGCCGGGCTCCGCCGAAGGCTGACCCCGCCGTCGGCAGGATGGAGGTTTCGCGGTCCCCGTCTGACTACACGCGCGGTCAGCGCGTATGTCTCGGCCCGGCTCGGTTGCCTCCTTGGCCAGCGGTGCCCCAGGAACGTGAGCCAGTTCACGGCCTGCTCGTCACCTCGTCCTCGATCCGTGTCGTGTACTTCTCGAACTCGAGCGTCTCCGCCGAGAACTGAATGATGCGCTCCTGATCGTGATACGGGTACTTGCGCCATACGTCCACGTGGCTGCCCTCGATCTCGATCAGGTTGTAACAGGGCCGCGTGTTGCCCCTGAGGCGGAGCGAGGAGACGGTGCCGGCGTTCACGATGAAGATGTTCTCGAGGCGCCACGCATAGGGAACGTGTTTGTGCCCCGAGAGGACGAGGTTCACGCGCGCGCGCTGAAGCGCCTCGAGGGCGTCCCCCGCGTCGTAGACGACGTTGCGCTCCCGCCCCGTGCCGGGAACCGGCAGCAAATGGTGGTGGAGGACGAAGATGCGGAAGTCCGCGGGCTGCGAGAACTGCTCCCGGATCCACGCGTAGCGAGTGCGGCCGATGTGCCCGTGGTCGAGGTCCGGCTCGGTCGAGTCGATCGCGACGACGGAGACTCCGTTCAGGTGCACGACGGGATTCCGCTCGCCGAAGAGCTCCTCGAAGTGGATGTAGCCGACGTTGCGCGAGTCGTGGTTCCCGGGGACGACGACCAGGGCCTCGCACCTGAGCCGGTCGAGGTAGCTCTTCGCCTCCGCGTACTCGGGCTTGAAGCCGTACGCGGTCAGATCGCCCGAGCAGACGACGATCGCCGGCTCGAGCTCGTTGATCTCCATGATCGCCCGCTCCATCAGATCCGGGACGAAGTACGGCGACCCGCAATGAAGGTCGGAGATGTGTGCGATTCGAATCACGCGCCTCCCCTCGATGCCGTCCACGGAACCCGATCGAAGTGTAATGCCGGGTCGTCCGAAGTCACTGGTACTCTCAAATGCAGATGGCCTCGGAAACGCCCGGTTTGCAGGCAACTTCCAACGCCGAAGAGCCGCATTTCGCCAGTCAGGCGGAAATCGAGTGCGCGAAGATCCTCGACTTCTACGGACTGGAGTGGAAGTACGAGCCGACCTCGTTCGTGCTCGAGACCGACGAGAACGGCCGCGTGATCGAGGC
>JBKPFG010000011.1:0-2335 GCA_046728735.1 Actinomycetota bacterium | reverse complement strand
GAAGGTGGTACCGACGACGAACGCCGCCTCCAGCCAGACGATGACCGCGATGTTGTCGTAGCGGCCGATCGCGAAGATCAATCCGAGCGCGACGAGGACGAGCGTGCCCGCGGCGCCCAGCACGCGCTCCATGAGCACGGCGGCTGCGGCCTCGCCCTTCTTGTCGGGCCGCCGGCGCGCATGGGCCGCGATCCGGACCGCATCCCCGCCGATGGCCGTCGGAAGGATCTGGCCGGCCGCGTAGCCCATGAAGTAGAGCTTCGTCAGCCAGCCGAGCGGCTCCTCGATCCCCTTGGACGCGAGCAGCGCCTTCCAGCGCCACGCCATGCCGACGGTCGTGCCGGTGAAGAGCGCGTAGGCGGCGAGCAGGTACCAGCCGTTGCTCGAGCGGATCAGGTCGATCGTCTTCCCGACGTCGATCTGCCAGAGGAGGTAGGCGATGATCGCCGCGCTGACGGCGACCTGGATGGCGATCCGGGCCGGGCGGCTGATCCTCACCGGGCGAAGCCGGCGTGCACGCGGCGCAGCGCGTCGATCGCATCCGCGATGTCGGCGTCGGAATGCGCCGGCGAGAGAGGCAGCGAGAGCACCTCGCGGCCCGCCTGCTCGGCGATCGGGAGCGCGGGCTGGTCGGGGAAGCGCTCGCGATAGTAGGTGAGCGTGTGCACGGGCAGGAAGTGGATGCTCGTGCCGATGTTCTCCTCGGCCAGCGCGCGCTGGTAGGCATCGCGGTCGGCGCCGGCGGCGTCCGCGTCGATCCGGATCACGTAGAGATGGAGCGAGTGCCGGTCGCGAGGATCCCGCACGAGCGGCGCGATCCCGGCCAGCTCCTCGACCGCGGCGTCGTAGGCCTCCACGTGGCGGGCGCGGATCTCCCCGTGCCGCTCGAGCTTGTCGAGCTGGCAGAGGGCGACGGCCGCGTGAATGTCGGAGAGATTGGCCTTGAAGCCGGCCACGCGCACGTCGTAGAGGGACCCGTCTCCGCGGCGCATGAGGCGGTATTCGCGGATGGCGGCGGCGAGATCCTCGTCGTCGGTCGTCACGAGACCGCCCTCGCCCGCGGCGACGTTCTTTGTCGCGTAGAGGGAGAAGCAGGTGGCGTGCGCGATGGCGCCGACCTTGCGGCCGCGGTACTCCGCCTCGATCGCGTGGGCAGCGTCCTCGACCACCGGAAGCCCGGTCGCCAGGAGCGGATCGAGGTCGGAGGGCTGCCCGGCGAGGTCGACGGGCATGATCGCCTTCGTCCGGGGAGTGATCGCCTCGACGGCCAGAGCCGGATCGATGTTGAGGTCGTCGTCACGCACGTCGACGAAGACGGGCCGCGCGCCGACGTGAACGGCGACGTTGGCCGTGGCGGGCCAGGTGATAGGCGAGGTGACGACCTCGTCTCCCGGCCCAATGCCGAGCCCGGCGAGCGAGAGGTGCAGCGCTGCCGTCCCCGACGCGAGCGCGACGGCTTGCTTGGCGCCCGCCAGCTCCGCGACGCGTTCCTCGAGCTCGGTGGCGCGGGGCCCGCTCGTCAGCCAGCCGCTGCGCAGCGTCTCCGTGACGGCGGCGATCTCCTCCGGCCCGATCGCGGGGGGCTGGAAGGAGAGGAAAGTGCTACGTCTCGATGAGAGCTTCTGCATCGGCCGTCTCGAAGCGTATTAACTCGGCCGCGCGGTCCGCTTTTGCAAGCGCATCGTCCCTCGAGCCGCCGGTCGCCAAAACGAAGCCCGCGCGGTCGCCCCCGCGCCGGAGCGGTTCGAAGACCCAGCCGGGCCGGCGGTAGACACGCGCAGCGAGAATCCCCTCCTGCGCGAGCGCGTCCTCGATCCCATCGACGCTCTCGAGCGAGCCTGGCGGAGCGACGAGGAAGCGCACGCACGCTCCTCCCTGCGACTCCGGTCGTGGCACCTCGACCGGCTCGCCGAGCGCGGCCGCAAGCGCGAGTCCATTGAGGTCGACCCCGAGCGCGGCCAGGCAGAGCTCGGCGTCGTGGCCTCCACCGAGGCGGGCGGCGAGCTCCATTACTCGCGGTCCCCCGGAGCCGAGCACGACCTGCGTGTAGGTGGGACCGTTCTCGATCCCCAGAGCGGCGGCGGCCGCCTGCGCGAGCTCGACTGCGCCGTCGGTGTCGTGCTCGCTGGGCCAGGCGTGCGCGAGCGCGACGCCGAAGGCCGACTCGTCGGTCGCCGTGACGCGATCGGTGACTGTGAGCGGGTGGAAGACGCCGTTCGTCGAGAAAGCGTTCACCGTCACCTCCGGGCCCTCGACGAGCTCTTCGACCAGGGCGGCGTTCGTCCTCGAGACGGAGACCGCCTGCTCGACGGCCGCTGGGAGCCGCTTGCGATCG
>JBKPFG010000188.1:0-3114 GCA_046728735.1 Actinomycetota bacterium | reverse complement strand
ATGTGCCGCGTCGACCGCGCCGAGATCATGCGCCTGCGCGGGGCGTGGAACGACGCCGACCAGGAGCTGCAGCGAGCGACGGAGGAGCTCGCCGACTTCAACCCGCGCGTCGCCGGCCAGGCCTTCTACGAGATCGGCGAGATCCGTCTCCGCATGGGCGACCTCGAGGCGGCCGAGCAGGCGTTCAACCAGGCGCGCGACATGGCCCGGGATCCCGAGCCCGGCCTATCCCAGCTCCGCCTGGCCCAAGGCAAGACCGATGCGGCGGCACGTTCGATCAAGCGAGCGCTCGAGGAGGAGTCCCTCACGCGGCTCGACCGCGCCCGCCTGCTCCCCGCTCAGGTCGAGATCGCGCTCGTCGCGGGGGACGTGAAGACGGCCCACGCCGCCGCCGAAGAGCTCGAGGCCATCACGAGCGACTACCGGATCTCCGAGCGGACGACCCCGGCACTC
The DNA here is from genome assembly GCA_046728735.1 of Actinomycetota bacterium. Classification (GTDB taxonomy): domain Bacteria; phylum Actinomycetota; class Thermoleophilia; order Gaiellales; family Gaiellaceae; genus JAIBJP01. The sequence continues at coordinate 2,661 of JBKPFG010000188.1, read as the reverse complement.
GAGGCGAGCGCCCAGATGGCGTGGGGCGCCGTTCGGCTTGCCGAGCAGGACGCCGCGGGAGGTGTCACGTGCCTGCGGCGGGCCCTCAAGCTCTGGCAGGAGGTCGACCACCCCTACGAGGCCGCGAAGACACGGGTCATCCTCGCGAACGCCTACCGCGAGCAGGGGGACGATGACGGAGCCAAGGCCGAGCTCGAGGCCGCCAAGTCGGCGTTCGAGCGGCTCGGCGCTCGACTCGACGCCCAGCGCGCGAGCGAGCGGCTGACAAGACGTGTGACGAAGACCTTCGTCTTCACCGACATCGTCGACTCGACGAAGTTCTCCGCGCTTCTGAAGGAGCGCTGGGAGAAGGTCGTGCTCAAGGTCCACGACGAGACGATCAAGCGCCTCGTGAACGAGCATGGCGGCGAGGTGGTGAAGTCCACGGGGGACGGCTTCTTCCTCGCCTTCTCGCAGCCGAGCACCGCGGTCGACGCGGCGATCGCCATCCAGAAACAGCTCGAGGAGCAAGCGTTCCCGGCCGAGGTGCGCATCGGGCTGCATACGGCCGAGGCGCAGGACGGCGGCGGCGACTACCACGGCGAAGGGATCAACCTCGCCGCGCGGATCGGGGAGCTGGCCCAGGGCGGCCAGATCCTCGCGAGCTGCGACAGCGTCACCGGGATCCCGCTCGTCTGCTCCGCTCCCGACGAGGCCCAGCTCAAGGGCTTTCCGGAGCCGGTCAAGGTTACGTCGATCGACTGGCGCTAAACAGCGACCGCTCCTCGCAGGCGCCGGATCGAGGGAACTCAGGCTTTCAGGTCGCGTGCGCCGCGAGGGGCAGCCGCTTCCCCTCGGGAATGCGCACGGGCATTAGCGTCGCCAGGCGCTGATAGCGGCCCTCGAGCCGGCGACGAAGCCGCGGGGCGGCGGTGAGCCAGGACAGTCGCCCGACGCCCTCGGGCCGCACCCGGCTGACGACGCGCGTCGCGTCGCCGACGGCCTCGAGCGAGGTCGTCATCACGACGCGCACACCGCGAGAGAGAGTGAGTCGCTCGGTGAAGTAGTCGAACGGACGCCAGTCGAGGATCTCCTCGTAGATCTGCGTTCGACCGTCGACGCAGACGCTCGAGGTGCCGGTGCAACGCCTCCCGCCGGCGTCGGCCTCCTCGATCTGATCGACTTGCCAGAGCAGGCGCTTCTGCGGTGACGTCAGGTATTCCCAGGCGACCGCCTGAGGAGCGGCCAGCGAGACTTCGACGGCGAAGGCGGCCTCCTCGGCGCCGACCGCGATGCGATGACGCTCGCGCTCGGCGTCCCACCGGGCCTCGAGGTCGAGGAGCCACGAGGGCACCTCGCCGACATCCGAGTAGCTCTCGGAATGGCTGCGCATGCCCAGTGCCACGGGGTCGATGCCGAGCGCGTTCACGCACGCCTCCGTGCAGAGCGCATAGCCCTTGAGGCCGAGCACCTCGGCGGCCGTGTTCTTCAGGAGCCGGTGGACGAGGATGACGTCGTGACCGGTGAGCTCTTCGCCGCGCGCCGCCCGGCGAATGAACTCGCCGTGGTGGACGACGAACTTCAGGTTGAGCCCCGGCGCCTTGACGCAGGCGTTGCAGGAGCAGTTCGTCGAGTGCTCGATTCCCCTGATCCGTCGCCGGAACCCGAAGTAGCACTCCTCGATCGAGTCGAGGAGCATGGAGGCGTCGAGGTCGTCGTCGAGGGCGTAGCCGAAGGCGGCGTCGCCCTCGAGCTTGTTGATCCGGAGCACCGGCTCCAGGCGCTCGACGACGTCGCGCGTGATGTCGGAGACCACGTCCTCGGCGTATTCGAGCGGGCTCGAGACGACGTAGTCCGTGTAGCCGGAGATGTCGGCGATGAGCAAGCAGCCGCGCTCGGCGGTGGGTGGCATCAAGTCAACCTCCGACGATCTCGAGGATGTTGCCGTCCGGATCCTTGAGCCAGGCGGCGCGCGTGTCGCCCATGATCACGACCCCGTTTTCCGTCTTCATCCCCGGCATGTCGTACTCCTCGAAGACGACGCCGTTCTGCTGGAGCTGGGAGACGATGTCGCGCACGTCGTCGACGACGAAGCTGGCCAGGGTGTGGCGGCTCTGCCCCGCACTCTTACTCTCGTAGACGCCGAGCCTCGTCTCGTTGGCGCCTTCGAAGCGGGCATACGGCTCGCCCGCTCCGCGCTCGAACAGCTTCAGGCCGAGCTTCCCCTCGTAGAACGAAATCGCCTGGTCCAGATCGGAGACCGGCACGTTGGCGCCGATCCGCGCGTTCGTGAGCATGGCCTCGTGAGGATCGCGCCGGGGCAGCGCGAAGTCAATGTCAGGCCCGGCTTCGCCGAAGCGGCGCGTCGGGCTAGGCTGACTCTTCCTCGAGCTCGGGTTCGTCGAGCTCGAGATTGCGACCGGCCGAGGTGACGAGCGTCGGCTTCAGGTTGCGCTGGATCGTCTCCTTGGTGATGACGCACTTGGAGACGTCCTTGCGCGACGGCAGCTCGAACATGACGTCGAGGAGGGCGTGCTCGATGATCGAGCGGAGGCCGCGTGCGCCGGTCTCGCGCTCGAGCGCCTTGTCCGAGATCTGCCAGAGCGCGTCCTCCGTGAAGACGAGCTCGACGTCGTCGTAGGAGAAGAAGCGCTGGTACTGCTTGACGAGCGCGTTCTTGGG
>JBKPFG010000024.1:0-8674 GCA_046728735.1 Actinomycetota bacterium | reverse complement strand
GCCTCCTCCACCGTCCCAGACGGGCCGAAGGAGCTCGAGCGCGTCTTCGATGTCCCTCTCGGCCAGGCGAAGGAAGATCTCCTTGGGATCGCTCTCCTCCTGAAGCACCTCACGGAGTTGCTCGTCGTAGGCGTTTCCGGCCGAGATCGCCTTCTGGAAGATGGTCGGATTGGACGTAACCCCGACGACCGCATCCTCCCGCATCCTGCGCTCGAGCTCGCCGCTCCGGAGCATGTCTCGAGAGAGGAAGTCGATCCAGACACTCTGGCCGTGGTCTGCGAGTCCGTGTAGCCGCGATGCACCCATGACGACTTCCTTCCGTCGGTTCCTTCTTCCAAACCCAAGGGTAGCGTTGGAGCTGAGATGCGCGGGTTAGGATGGGCCTCATGACCGAGCACGAGCGCTGGCACGAGCTCGCCCAGCAGCTGCGCGTCGACTCCGTACGCGCCGCCGCGGCGACGAAGTCGGGCCATCCGACGTCTTCCATGTCGGCGGCCGACCTGATGGCGGTCCTGCTCGCCAAGTACCTGCGCTTCGACTTCGACGCCCCGGAGACCCCCGCCAACGACCACCTGATCTTCTCCAAGGGCCACGCCTCGCCGCTGCTCTACTCGCTCTACAAGGCGGCCGGCGCCATCACGGAGGAGGAGCTCCTCACCTTCCGCAAGCTCGGCAGCCGCCTGGAGGGCCACCCGACGCCCGTTCTGCCCTGGGTGGACGTGGCCACCGGCTCGCTCGGCCAAGGGCTCCCGATCTCGGTAGGCGTCGCGCTCGCCGGCAAGAAGCTCGACCGCATCCCCTACCGCGTCTGGTGCCTCTGCGGAGACAGCGAGATGGCCGAGGGCTCCATGTGGGAGGCCTTCGAGCACGCGGCCTTCAGCGGGCTCGACAATCTCACTGCGATCGTCGACGTCAACCGGCTGGGCCAGCGCGGCGAGACGATGCACGGCTGGGATCTCGACTCCTATGCCGACCGCGCGCGGGCATTCGGCTGGCACGCGATCGAGTTCGACGGCCACGACGTCGCCGCCATCGATCGCGCCTACGAGGAAGCGACGGGCACGACCGGCAAGCCGACGGTCGTCGTCGCCAAGACGATCAAGGGGAAGGGTGTCCCGGAGGTGGAGGACAAGCCGGGCTGGCATGGCAAGGCGCTCGACGATCCCGAGCACGCGATCGAGGAGCTGGGAGGCATCCGCAACCTGACCGTCGACGTCGCCAGGCCGGCGGCGGGGGAGCCGCACGTCTTCGAGACCGACGCGCTCGAGCTTCCGGCCTACGAGGTGGGCGAGGAGGTCGCGACGCGAAAGGCGTACGGCGACGCCCTGGCCGCGCTCGGCAAGGCCGACGGTCTCGTGGTCGCCCTGGACGGGGAGGTCTCAAACTCGACCTTCGCCGAGATCTTCGCCGAGGCCGAGCCTGAGCGGTACTTCGAGATGTACATCGCCGAGCAGCAGATGGCCGCAGCGGCCGTGGGGATCCAGGTGCGGGGCTGGAAGCCGTTCGCCTCGACCTTTGCGGCGTTCTGGACGCGCGCCTACGACTTCATTCGCATGGCGGCCATCTCACGGGCGAACATCCGGCTCTGCGGCTCCCACGCGGGCGTCTCCATCGGCGAGGACGGCCCCTCGCAGATGGCGCTCGAGGACCTGGCGGCGTTCCGCGCCGTCCACGGGAGCACCGTCCTCTACCCGAGCGACGGCAACTCGGCGGCCAAGCTCGTCGCCGAGATGGCCGACCGGGACGGGATCGTGTTCCTGCGTGCGACACGCGCCGCGACGCCCGTGCTCTACGAAGCCGACGAGGACTTCCCCATCGGCGGCAGCAAGGTCGTCCGGGAGGGAGACGACGTCACCATCGTGGGGGCCGGAATCACCCTCCACGAAGCGTTGAAGGCAGCCGAGACGCTCTCCGGCGAAGGCGTCTCGGCGCGCGTGATCGACCTCTACTCCGTGAAGCCCATCGACGCCGAGACGCTGCGCGCGGCCGCCGAGGCGACGAGCGGGATCGTCACGGTCGAAGATCACTGGCCCGAGGGTGGCCTCGGCGAAGCCGTGCTCTCCGTCTTCGCCGAGGACGAAGAGCGCCCGCCGGTCGTTCGCCTCGCAGTCGAGGGCATGCCCGGCTCGGGCAAGCCCGACGAGCTCCTCGCCGCGGCCGGCATCGACGCCGGGCACATCGCGGACGCTGCCCGCAAGCTCGTCAGGGCTACAGCAGCGCACCGCTAGGTTTCCCGTGGCAGTCCTCATCGCTTCGGAGCTCCGCAAGGAGTTCGGCGGTTCGCTCCTCTTCGAAGGAGTCTCCTTCAAGGTCGAGCGTCGTGACCGCGTCGCGCTGGCCGGCCCGAACGGGGCCGGCAAGACGACCCTGCTCCGCATGCTGACCGGCGAGACCACGCCGGACACGGGTGAGCTCGCGTTCCGCAAGGGGACGCGGGTAGCCCTCCACGACCAGCGTCCTCCTAGGGAGCGCGACCTCGGTCTCGGGGACTATGTGCTTTCGGGCGCCAGCGACCTACTGGAGACCGAGCGCGAGCTGGCCCGGCTCGAGCAGGCCATGGCGGAAGGAGCTCACGACCCGGCGACGCTCTCCGCCTACTCGCACGCCCAGGCACGGCTCGAGCACGCGGGCGGGTACGGCTGGCGCGACCGCGCCGAAGCGGTCGTGCGCGGCCTCGGCTTCGCGGACGCGGATCTCGCTCGCCGACTCGGAACCTTCTCCGGCGGAGAGCTGACGAGAGCGTCACTCGCCCGGGCGCTCGCCGCCGACCCGGACCTGCTGCTCCTCGACGAGCCCACGAACCACCTCGACGTGGTGAGCATCGAGTGGCTCGAGCGCGAGCTCGCATCCCTCCAGGCAGCGGTCGTCCTCGTCGCGCACGACCGCTGGTTCCTGGAGGCGGTCACGAACGCCACCCTCGAGCTCGAAAACGGACGAGCCACGTACTTCCCGGGTCCTTGGCACGTGTGGCGGCAGGAGAAGGCCCAGCGCGCTCTCCATGCCCAGAAGACCGCCGACCGAATCTCGGTGGACATCGAGCGGCTCGAGCGCTTCGTGGCGCGCTTCCGCTACAAGAAGAACAAGGCGAAGCAGGCGCAGGCGAAGCTGACCCAGATCGGCCGGCTGGAGAAGGATCGCTCCGAGGCGACGGCCGAGCACGCCCTCCTCACCCGGCGTGCCAAGCGTCTCGGGTTCGAGTTCATCGACCCGCCGCGCAGCGGCCGGAACGTCCTCGACATCCAGGATGCAGAGGTCGTGATTCCCGGCCGGGTCCTCCTTCACGACGTCTCCCTCTACCTCGGCCGCGGCGAGCACGTCGGCCTGGTGGGCCCGAACGGCAGCGGCAAGACCACTCTGCTCGAAGCGATCGCCGCGGGGCGGTACAAGACCGGACACGGCGTCGAGCTGGGGTACTTCTCCCAGCACGGGACGGAGCTCGACGAACGCGGCTCGGCGCTCGATTGCGTCATGCGCATGACCTCGCTCAACCGACCCCAGGCGCAGTCGCTCCTTGGACGGTTCCTCTTCTCGGGCTGGGAGGCCCATGAGAAGGAGGTCCGAGCCCTCTCGGGTGGAGAGCGCCGGCGGTTGGGGCTGGCCGTGCTCGTCGCCTCCGGCGCGAACTTCCTCGTCCTCGACGAGCCCACGAACCACCTCGACCTCGCGAGCCGCGAGGCGCTCGAGGAGGCACTCGAGGCCTTCCCCGGGACGATCCTCCTCGTCACGCACGATCGCGCCCTGCTCGATGCGGTCGCGCACCGCACCGCGGCGATCGAGGACGGGACGATCAATACCTACGACGGCGGTTGGGCCGATCTCCTGGAAGCGCATAAGGCGCGCTTCCAGGAGGAGGAGCCGGCGGCCAAGAAACCTGCTCGAAGGCCGCCTCAGCCTGTGAAGCCGAAGCCCAGCCCGGTGGCCGAGCTGGAGGCCCGCATCGAGGCCCAGGAGCGGCTGATCGCGGAGCTCGAGAACGAATTGGCCGAGAACTGGACGGACCTCGACCGCATCGCGGCGCACCGCAAGGCCCGCGCGGATCTCCACGCCCTCCTCGAGCGCTGGGAGGCGCTCATGGACGAGGTTCCCTCGTAGCTCGCTAGCGCGGCCCCGGCGTCGGAGCCGCCACCCAGCGCCCTCCGACGAGGCGCGCGGCGATTCCCCGCAGCGTCCGCTTCCCGTACTCGTGGTCGGGGTTGAAGCGAGTCGTGATGCAGAGAGACACGCGTGCCTTCCCGAGCCTCAGAAGAGCGACCTGGTGGTCGACGAGGCCCGTCCCCGAGCCCCAGCCGCTCTTGAAGTAGAGGTTCCAGCCCTCCGGCGCGACCTTAGCGATTCCCCATCTTTGGCTGGGGACGATCGTCGCGAGCAGATGCATGGCGTAGTGACGGTGTCTCCTCGGCACGTACCGGTCGATGTGATGGAAGTAGTGCGCCTGATCGCGTGGAGTGATCTGCGAGAGGCCCCAGATCGGCGTCACGAGCCGGAAATGCGTCATGCCGGTGACCTCTGCGAGCCGCATCACGCCGCTTCGCCCGACGAGGCCGAGAATGGTGGAGGCCGCGTTGTTGTCGGAACGGCGGATCATCGGGCCGAGCAGTGCCCGCTCGGCGTCCGTCAGCGGGCGATCGCGAACAGAGGACTTCCTCAGGTACGCCACCAGGAGCATCGCCTTGAGGATGCTGGCCGAGGGCGCGACCGCCGAGACCCGATACCCGTGGAGCCGTCCTCGCTCGTCCACTACGGCAAACGCGATCACGCCCGCCCTTCCCTCCGCATACGTTCGCGCGGCGTCGATACGCGCGCCCCAGCGCGAAGGCCCCGCCGCTCCGGCCTGCCCGGCGGCCACGAGAGCCGCGACGAGGACCGCTCCCAGGATCGCCTTGCGTACTCGGTCGACGGTCATTCCCGAAAGAGCTCGTCCAGAACCTCGTCCGCGGCTCCGGTCTCCTCCGTGAGGTAGGCCCGGCTCTCGGCGAGGGCTGCGGCCATCGGCGTCGTACCGTGTTCGTCGGCCCTGACCAGGATCCGCTCGACCGCCTCGCGCACCAGCTCCGCGATCGTCGCGACGGCTCGCGCGGGATCCTCGTCCTGCGGGACGCTCTCGTAGAGGTGGACTCCTCCCGAGTTGGAGACGAAGTCCGGAAGGGCGACGATTCCCCGACCTGCGAGGATCTCTGTCGACGCGGCTGCGTAAGGCACGTTGGCACCCGGAGCGACGACGGCCCAGTCCCCCCGGCGCGCCAGGTCCGGGGTGATGGAATCGGGGCGCGCACCGGGGACGAGCACGTCGCAGGCCAGTTCGAAGATCTCCTCGCGTGGACGTGCAGGCCCGGGCCCGTGCTCCACGAGCCGGTCCCCATGCTCGGTGCGGAGCTCGATGAGTCGCTCGACGTCCAGGCCTGCTGGATCGACGAGCGCACCGTGAATCGTGCTCACGGCCACGACCTTCGCTCCCGCCCGCGCACACGCGCGGGCGGTCCCCGCGCCCACCTTGCCGAATCCCTCGATGACGACGGCGGCGCCCTCGATCTTCTTGCCGACATGAGCGAGCGCGGCTTCGGCCGCGCCTCTCACACCCGCACCGGTCGCCAGGTCGTCGAGGTCCATCCCCTCGTGGCTCTTCGCCCAGAGTGGGAGGTCGCCCTTCCCGTTCTCGACGAAGTCGGCCGGCCGTGTGCCCATGTCCGGCCCGGTCAGGAAAACGTCCTGATAAGGCTCGAGAGCCCGCTTGTAGGCCGCGAGGACGGTGGTCCGGTCGCCGCCCGAGAAGCGCACGCCGGCCTTCGCCCCCGCGTACCGAACCCGGCACGCGGCGAACTTCCAGGTCATGGCGCGGGCGAGGCGGGCCACCTCTGCCGCATCGACGTCGGGCAGCATCCGCGTTCCACCGGCCGAGACCGGGAAGAGGTCGTGGTCGATCACGACCACTGCGTCGAGACCGGCCTCTTCCTCGCGGAGCTCGATGGTGCGGACCGGGAAGCTCACGAGGCCTCTTCCTCGGCGAAAGCGACGATGAGTGCCTCGGCCACCACCTTCATCGGCCGCCCCGCCACCTGGCTGGCGCGCTGAAGACGAGTGAAAGCGTCCTGCTCCGAGAGGCCCTCTCTCTCCATCAAAAGCCCTTTCGCGCGCTCGACGACCTTGCGCGTAGCGAGCGCCTCGGCCAGGGACTCGGCTTCTTCCCTGAGAGCCTCGAGCTCGGCGTGGCGCGCCCTAGCGGTCTGGATCGCGGGCAGCAGGTCGGTCTCGCGGAAGGGCTTGACGAGGTAGCCGAAGACGCCCGCCTCGACCGCACGGGCGATCAGCTCGTCCTGGCCGTAGGCCGTGAGCATGACGATCGGAATCGGACGGTCGGCCAGGATCCGGCGGGCAACCTCGATCCCGTCCAGCCGCGGCATCTTGACGTCGAGCACGGCGAGATCCGGTTTCTCGGCCAGGGCGAGCTCGACGGCCTCCTGCCCGTCGCGCGCCTCCGCGCAGACCTCGAACCCGGCCCGCTCGAGCGTTTCCTTGAGGTCGAGACGGATGATCGTCTCGTCCTCGGCGAGGAGAATCCTCACGGGGCTGCGCCCACGACGACGTACGAGAGGCCCTCGTCGGACGCGACCACCTGACGCGTCGAGTCCGCGCTCACGAGGACGAAGCGACCCGGCTCGAGCTCCACCTCCTCGCCGTCGATCCGGATCCAGCCGCGGCCGGCTACAGGGATGTAGATCTCTTCCTGGCCGGTCTCCCGCTCGTCGTGCTCCTTGCCCGCCTGACCGGGCTGGCTGTCGAAGCGGTTGAGCCGGATCGCCCGGGCCCCGAGGGCGTGCGCGACGGGCTTGCGCCGTTCCTCCCAGTCGTTGGCGTCGACGACGGAATAGGTCAAGGCGGGAAGGTCACCTCTGCGCGCAGGCCGCCCTCGGCGGCCAGCGAGAGCTCGCCCTTCAGCTCGTCGCGGACGAGGGCGCGGACGATCGAGAGCCCGGTGCCCTCCTGAGCGCCCGACCACGTGCCGTTGTCGGCCACCGTCAGGCGTACTTTCCCGTTCTCACGCCCGAGCCCGACGTGAACCTCGTCGCCCCCGTGCTCGAGCGCATTCTGGAGCAGCTCGCTGAAGACCAGCGCCAGCGCAGTCGCGCGACCGCCGTGCAGGAGGATCGACTCGACCTCGGCCTGCACGGTCTTCCCGCCGCCGAGCCCCTGGACGAGCATTGCCCGCAGGCGGTCGACGAGCTCACCCAGGTCGACGTCCTCGTCCCGCCGCTCGGTGAGCACCTCGTGCACGGCAGCGATGGCGAGGATGCGGTTGACGGAGTCCGCGAGCGCCTTGTCCGGCTCCGCTGTCTCGGTCCGGGCCTGGAGTCGCAGGAGGGAGGCGACCGTCTGGAGGTTGTTCTTGACCCGGTGGTGGATCTCCTGGGCGACGACGCCGCGCATGACCGCGCGGCCGTGCTCGACCGCGACCGCGGCGTGATGGGCGATCGAGGCCAGCAGGCGTTCCTCCTCCGGCGTGAACGGCTCGTCGCGATCGCAGACGAGCTCGCCGATCTGGCGCCCTTTCCAACGGAGCGGCACCCTCTTCGCGTGCTTCCCGGCGCGGCCCTCGGGCCAGGCGACGGTCCCGTCCTCGAGCACGAGGGCGGCCCCGGTCGCGCCGACCGCTTCCATCGTCCGCTGCACGATCGCCTCGAGCGACTCCTCCAGGTAGAGGGACTCGGAGACGGCCTCGGAGATGGACGCGAGAGCCTCCAGCTCGGCGACACGCCGCTGGGCAGCCTCGTAGAGCTTCGCGTTCTCGATGGCCTGGGCGACCTGCCCGGCGATCGCCATCAGCAGGTCGATCTCGCTCTCGTTGAACTCCCTCGGCGCCTCCGTGCGCACGTTGAGGGCACCTTCGAGGCGCTCCCGCGCGAGGATCGGGACGGCGAGGATCGACTCGTACTGCTCCTCGCGCAGGTTGGGAAAGCTCTTGAAGCGGGGATCGAGGTGCGCGGCGCGCGCGATCATGACCGGCGCGCGCTCGGCTGCGGCTGAGCCCGTGATCCCCTCGCCGGGCCTCATCTTCGGCACGCGAGTCATCTCCTCGACGCGGGTCCCGTAGGAAGCTCGCAGGACGAGCTCGTCGGCCACCTCGTCGTACAGGTAGACGAAGCAGGCGTCCGTCTCGAGCGCTTGCGCCACTTTGCGGGCGATCAGATCGAAGACCTCGTCCAGGTCGAGCGTCGAGTTGACGGCCGCGATCGTCTCGGTCAGCAGGCGCAGGTGGCGCGCCGTTTGATCCATGCGCGAAAGCTTAGTGCTCGCGCTCTCAAGCGAGGGTCTCGCAACTCCGATAACAAACCTCGTGACCGGTCAAACGGCTCCGGCGAAGCCGCCGCGACTCGTCCTGCGCTTCGCGCTCTACAGCGCGCTCGCGCTGACTCTCGCAGGCGCCGGCATGCTCCTGTTCATCCGCCACGAGGCGCAGGTCGACGCCGAGCACGAGCTCACCGCCGACGCGACCAGCGCTGCCGCGACGCTCGCTGCGCGGCTGCGGCCGAGCGACCTCGCTGCGCCGGTGAGGGACGAACAGCGGATCCGGGAACTGGACGCGCTTTTCAAGCGGGAGCTGATGGACCACGTCATCCGGGTGAAGCTCTGGCGCCCGGACGGCACCGTCGTCTACTCGAACGACCACACGCTGATCGGG
>JBKPFG010000194.1:0-6029 GCA_046728735.1 Actinomycetota bacterium | reverse complement strand
GTTTCACTTCGCTCGGCGCGTGCCCGCTGTTGCTCGCAGTACGTCTCCAGCCGCTCGCGCTGGGCACGCAACGATTCAGTCAATTCTTCGAGCTCGCCGGCGCGCTCCTCCGCCTGGGTCATGCGCCGCTGGAGGAATTGCGCGTTCGAGTGTGCGATGACAGTTTCTCGCTCGAGTTCCTCAACCCTGAGGCGAAGATCACTCGCGGCGCGCGCATAGTCGTCGCCAATCTGCGATTGCCGTTTGGCCTCTGCCGAGAGGCCGGCGTTTGCACCGCGGAGGCGATCGAGCTCGGCGAGGACCTCCCAGTCGGCGCCGGGTGGGTCGCCTTCGGGCGGGTCGGATGGCAGTTGCTCAGGCGAGTGCTCTTCGGCCTCGCCTGCCGGCAAGAGGAGGAGACTGCGCAGCTTCACGTACTACCCCTTTCGTAGGTCGCGCCATGCTCGCAGGCAAGGTGATTGTCGGCAGCGCAGGCCAGCACGAAGAGGGTTCGAAGCCTCATCGTTACAAAACCCGTACATCGGGACGCTTAGCAGCGCCGCTGCTTGCAAAAACCGTCTGGGAGGGCCGGGAAGGCTCATTCGTGCTGCAGCACCCGGGCCTGCTCTCGGCCGAGGGAGCCGAAATCGAGGGCGGCATCGTTCCCGATTCGGGCACCAGCGAGTTGCGGGGCATCGCGGGCCGAGGCGCGATCATCGTGGAAGACGATGGCACCCACCGACTGACGCTCGACTACGAACTCACCGCTTAGTGGCGGCAGCTCGCGGCACAATCTGCAGATGGCCTCGTACTCCGTTAACGAGCGCGCAGTCGCACGGGCGCGGGCGCTGATCGAGAGCCGCCAGTACGTCTTGAACAGCGACTGGGGCGAAGTTCAACCGAAGGCGGAGGAGGAGAACGCCTACCTCGCCTCACATCCCTGGGAGCAGTACGGCGAGTGGCACCTGGGCCTCACCGAAGGTCCTGCCGACGACACGAAGGCGCGTTACGCATTCGTCTATGGGGACTTCCGCCGCCTCCATCGAACCGGCTTGATTGCCTGCCACTACCGCGCGGCCGAGTGGCGGCACAAGGAGATCGAGCTCGCGGCGCACACTCTCTTGCAGCTTCTCGACGAGTCCAGCGCCTGACTGGGTCAGCCCCGACCACAACGGACGCGCAAACGCGCTCGTTGCTCGCGTCCTCGGTCTAGATTGATCGGTGGAGCCTCCTCGACGTTCCGGTGTGGTGGCTAGAGGGCTCGAACGTGAAAGAGGCCCGGCCGAAGCCGAGCCTCTTCTGGGAGGGAGCTTGCTGGGCGAGCTAAGCGCGAGGGCCGGGGCCGTCCAGGGTGACGCCGCTGGCCTGAGGGCCGCCGCCCCGGTTGATGATGGCTCCGGTGGCATTGGGGCCGCCTCGGTCGATGATGATCCCCTGCGAACCAGGGCCGCCGTCGGGCGTATCTTGACACCCCTCCTTACCATGGAGGGAGACACTCCACGAGCCGAGGCGGCCAGAGCCATGCCGATGTCTCGGTTTCTGGAAGGACAACTTCGTCGGGGTCTTACCAGGGGTCTACGAGGCTGTCATCTCGGGTCACCGAGAGTCACCTCCAGTCCAGAGGATTCGGCGTAACGAAGCACGTGAGGTGACTGGCGGTGACTCGGGCGGACAGTTGACTCGTAATGAAGGGGTCTGGTTCGAGTCCGGGCGTCGGCTTCGCACACCGCGCCAGCATTAACCGGCGGCTTGCCAAGGCGCCTTCGGATCACTGATAATCGTCCGCCCGCGCTCAGCGGGACTGAGGCGCTAGGCCAAATGGACGCGGTCTCCATCCACGAGGTCCGCCCGGACGCCTTCAACTATGTCTGGGACAACGCGCTCGCGCCGGCGCTCGAAATCGAGTCGGGCGAGACGGTCGAGCTGCACGTCCGCGACGCGTCCGACGAGCAGATCGGCCGCGACTCGGGCGCTGACGACGTCGCGAAGCTCGACTTCTCCCACGTCAACCCGGTGAGCGGGCCCGTGTACGTGAAAGGCGCGCGCCCGGGGGACGTGCTGGCCGTCGAGCTTCTCGAGTTCAGGGCACCGGAGTGGGGATGGACGGCGATCATCCCCGGCTTCGGGCTCCTCGCCGATGAGTATCCGGAGCCCTGGCTTCGCATCTCGGAGGTCGACGCACAGAGCGCCACCGTGCGCTTCGCGGAGGGCATCGCGCTGCCGTACCGTCCGTTCCCGGGCACGATCGGAGTCGCGCCGGAGGAGCCCGGTGAGCATTCGATCGTCCCGCCCTCGCGCTTCGGCGGCAACATGGACACGAAGCACCTCCGGGCAGGCGCGACGCTCTACCTGCCGGTCGGCGTCGACGGCGCGCTCTTCTCCCTCGGTGACACGCACGCCGCCCAGGGTGACGGGGAAGTCTGCGGCACGGCGATCGAGGCGGCGATGGACCTCGTCGTCCGCCTGTCGGTGCGGCGCGATTTCTCCGTCGCCGCGCCGCAGTACGACGTCCCCGCGGGCGCGCTCGCCCGGACCGAGGAGTCGAGCTACCACGTTTGTACCGGCGTCGGGCCGGATCTCATGGAGGCGGCGCGCGACGCCGTCCGCGCGACAATCGCCTACGTCGGTGAGCACTACGGGCTCGATCGCGAGGAGGGCTACGCGCTTGTCAGCGTCGCGGCCGACCTGCGTATTCACGAGGTCGTCGACGCCCCGAATTGGGTCGTGGGGGTGTTCGTTCCCGAGTCGATCTTCGTCAAAGGAGGCAGAGGATGAGCGTGATCGAGGCACCCGCGGCTGCAGAGCCCCCGCGCGGCCGGCTACGGCGTGAGCTGCGCCTCTTCGAAGCGCTTGCGATCTCGGTCGGGATCATGGCGCCGACCGCGGCGATGGCCCTGAACGGCGTCGCTCCTGCGGGTCTCGTCGGCCGCGCGGTGCCGCTCGCTTTCCTCTTCGCGGCGATCGCGATCGCGCTCGTCTCCTACGCGTTCGTGCGCCTGACGCGCTTCTTCAACCACGCGGGATCGGCGTACGCGCTCGTCGGCGTCACGGTCGGGCCGCGTGCGGGCTTCTTCGCCTGCTGGGCGCTCCTCGCGACCTACACCTGCTTCCTCGCCGCCAACTTCGCCGAGATCGGGCTCTTCGGCGAGTCCTTCTTCAGCGGGATCGGGATCTGGGACAACCCGGAGTGGGTGATCATCTCCCTCGTCGCGGCGGTATTCCTCTGGTTCTTCGCGTACAACGACATCCGAGCGGTGACGCGGGGCCTCCTCAGCCTCGAGTTCATCTCGGTGACGCTCGTCGCGATCCTCATCGTGATCATCTACGCGAAGGTGATCGGCGGCAGCGCCCCGAACGGGCAGGACTTCACGCTCAAGCCGTTCGTCCCGGAGAGTGGGACGACGATCGGTGCTATCGCGTTCGCGTCCGTGTTCGGGTTGCTGTCCTTCGGCGGCTTCGAGGGCGCGGCCTCGCTCGGCGAGGAGACCAACAACCCGCGCCGGAACGTTCCGCTCGCCATCGCCGTCGCCGTCGGCTTCTGCGGCGCCTTCTACACCCTCGTCATGCTGGGCCAGTCGCTCGGGTTCGGCATCGACAAGCAGGGCATCGACGCCTTCTCGAGCTCCTCGGCGCCGCTCGCCGACCTGTCGAAGACCTATGTCGGGAGCGGAATGGCGGACGCCATCAACTTCGGAGCGCTGATGAGCGCGTTCGCGAGCGGGCTCGGCTGCGCCGTCGGCGCCGCCCGGCTTCTCTTCGCGCTCGGCCGCGACGGGTTCGTCACGACGCAGCTCGGCGACGTCTCCAGGCGGACAGGCTCGCCGTACAAGTCGCTGGCGGTCGTCATGACCTTCGCGATCGTCGTCGGTGTCGCGCTCCGCCTCAACGGCACGACGTCCGTCAACGCCTTCTTCTACATGGGCACGCTGGGCGTGCTGAGCATGCTCGTCGCCTACGTCGTTACGAACCTCGGCGCGATGAAGTTCCTCCACCTCGGGCGCCGCGAGCCCATGTGGCGCGTCATCATCCCGATTCTCGCTCTGGCAGCACTCGTCTACACGCTCTACAAGAACCTCTGGCCGCGGCCCGCGCACCCGTACAACCTGTTCCCATACATCATCGCGGGCTGGCTAGCGGTCGGGATCGCTATCACGCTCGCTTTCCCGCGGCTCGCGCGGAGGATCGGACGCAACCTCTCCGAGGCGGAGGGCATCACCGGGACAGAGAGCTAGGGGCTCACCGCGGCGCTCTCCGATCGCGTAAGCGAGTTGCTCAACGGCGGGCTCAGGTCACCATCTCGTAGAACTCCGCGAGCCGGTGGATGTTGGCCTCCACCGTGAGCTCTAGGCGGATGGCTGCGATGCGGCGGCGGAGCGCGACGACATCGACCACGGATAGCTGACCAACGAGATCGTCAATATCGGCGAGACTGAGACCGAGACCGCCTTCGGTGACGAGCCGTGAGAGCGCGCGGTGCGTCAACGTCAGCACCGGAAGGCCACAGCAGAGGTACTCGTAGGCCTTGTTCGGTAGGCACGTATCGAGGTGCGCCCCGTTCACAGCGGAGTTGAAGCCGGCCCAGCCGAAGTCGTACTCGGGCAGAGCGGCGAGCAAGCGCGACGGCGGAAGCGTTGGGTGGACGCGCAAGCCGGGCAGTTCCGCGGCGAGCTCGGCGTACGCCGGCACCGTGCGGGATGGATAAACATCCAGAGAAACGCCCTCGCCCACGAGTGCGCGAACGATTCCGCGCAGGTCGTAATGGCCGCCGTTCGTCGAGACGGTGCCCTGGTAGACGAGACGCGGGGGGTGGCCATTCCGCCGCTCGGGCGGCGGTAGGACCGGAGGCAGGTCGCGCCGCAGCGCGTAGTTCGCAAACACGAGCGTCGGCGCGGTCACCCGATAGCGGGCCTGGATCTCCGCCAACAGCTCATCCGACACTGTCACGAGCGCCGAGCAGGCCTCAACCGCAAGCCGCTCGAGCGCCAGCGGCTCGTACGGCTCCGGGAAACCGTGCTCGTAAGGAGTCCGCCTGAGGCTCTGGAGGTCGTGGACGTCGTGGACGACGGGCACACGACCAGCGAACAGCTCCAGGGCGGTCGCGGTCAGTGAGTCGGGGAGGTTGTGGCTGTGAATCAGATCGGGACGAAATTCATCCACAGCGGTGCGCAGACCCTTGATCGGGTCAGAGCCGAGATCCCACCAGCGGTCGAAGAGCTCGTCACCCGTCCCGTACCAGCTGCTCAGCGTCTTGCCCTGATAGGCGAAGCCGAGCGTGATCGATGCGAACGCCGAGCGCAATCCCGCCGCGTATTTGAGCGCCCGCATGCACGGCTGCTGCTGAAGGAAGAGGACGCGCATCAGCGCCGTCTGATGACGCGGGCCGGGTTGCCGACTGCGATCGAGCCGGGCTCCAGCTCGCCGCTGACGACACTTCCAGCGCCGACTACGCACCCGTCTCCGATACGGGCACCGGGCAGGACGCAGACACCCATCCCGATCCAGCAGTCGGCGCCAACCTCGACTGGGCGCTCCGCCCAGCCCTGCTCGATGATCGGCTGACCCGCAGCGATCTTGTGATTGGCCGTATGGATCATCACGTACGGGCCGACGATCGTCCGGTCGCCGATCCGGAGACCCCCGTAGCCGTTGGCGTAGCAGCCGTAGTTGAAGCCGACCCCGTCGCCGAGCTCGATGCGATCCCCGTTCAGCCAGACGATGAGGTCGAGGTAGAAGCAGCCGTCGCCGACCCGCTTCGCGTCGTGTGGCCGGAAGGGAATGACACGCTTCGAACGCTCGGTGATCATCATGAGAGCCCTCCGGTCGCCGATGTCGCCAGCCGGCGCATTGTGCCGCGTCTCCGCTCTGCCCGCGCGTTTGCGGACGCGCGGTCGATGCAGATCATGCGCAGCGGTGAACGAAGTGTGACGCAATCCCGAGCACTTGCGTCTCGGTAGGAAGATCATGAGCTCACGACGGAAGGAGGAGCATCGTGGCCACCAACGACCGCCTTCGGATCGCCCGCGAGAGCTATCACGCTTTTGCCGCCGGCG
>JBKPFG010000044.1:0-3112 GCA_046728735.1 Actinomycetota bacterium | reverse complement strand
CGGGCACCCCGGTCAGGAAGAGCACCACTGCGAGCACCAGAGCCGCCAGACCTCCGATGCGGAGTCGGCGCCGCGTCAGGAGAACACCTTCTCCCGTGGATCCTCGCGCGAGACCTTCTGGAAGTTCTCCAGCGCCTCGCGCTCGGCCTTCGTCAGCTTGGTGGGGACGGAGACGCGCAGGCGGGCGAGCAGGTCGCCCTTCCCGCCACCGTTCAGCTTCGGCGCGCCGCGGCCCTTGACCTTGAGCAGCTTGCCGTCCTGCGAGCCCGGGGGCACCTTCAGCGAGATCCGGCCGCCGTCGGGCGTCGGCACCTCGACGGTGGCGCCGAGCGCGGCCTCCGCGTAGGTGACGGGTACGTCGATGACGAGGTCGGAGCCCTTCCGGCGAAAGAGCGGCGAGGGTGCGACGCGAGTGACGACGATGACATCCCCGGAAGGTCCTCCTGCGTAGCCCGCCTCGCCCTTGCCCTTGAGGCGGATCTGCGTCCCGTCCTTGACTCCGGGCGGGATCTTGACCGTGTAGCGCTTCGTGCGGCGCTCACGGCCGGAGCCCTTGCACTTGCGGCACGGCTGCTCGATCACGGTGCCGTTGCCGCCGCAACGCGGGCACGGAGTGGAGAGGGCGAAGAGCCCCTGGCTCTCGGAGACGACGCCTCGGCCCCGGCACTCGGGGCAGATCTTGGGCGAGGTTCCCGGTTCGGCGCCCGTCCCGTGGCACGCCGAGCACGTGGTCTCGAGCTCGACGGGGATCTTCATCGTCGCTCCCTTGAGCGAGTCCTCGAAGGAGACGTTGACGACGACTTCGATGTCGCGCCCCCTCTCGCCGCGCTGACGCGTTCGCGCGGTCGTCCGGGCAGAGCCGAAATTGTCGAAGAGGCCGCCGAAGAGATCCGAGAGATCTCCGAGGTCGCCGATGTTGCCCGACCACTGGAAGTCTCCGCCCTGCCGCGCGCCACCCGCGCCGCTGAACATCCGTGAGCCGAGCTGGTCGTACTGCTTGCGCTTCTCCCGATCGGAGAGGACGTCGTAGGCGCCTTGCACCTCCTTGAAGCGCTCCTCCGCCTCGTTGTCGCCGGGGTTCTTGTCCGGGTGGTACTGGCGGGCGAGCTTGCGGTAGGCCTTCTTGATCTCGTCCTGCGAGGCGCCCTCCTTGACGCCCAGGGTTTCGTAGAGATCCCTCATGCTCCTGGCCGCCTCCGCCTATAGCCCGGCGGAGCCGGGCTCCGACGCTGACGCGTCCAGTTAGACGCAGCGGCGGGATGCTGCGGCGCTTGCCTCGCGTGTGACTGGACGCGCGTCCAGCGCGTATGCGCGCCGCGGCCTTGCCTCCCCGGCCAGCGACGACCCAGGTGCATGAGCGAGCTCACTCGCCCTGCGCGACGACGACCCGGGCGGGCCGAAGCACGCGGTCGCCGAGACGATAGCCCTTCTGCAGCACCTCGAGGATCGCTCCGTCGTCCTGCTCGGACGGCTGCGAGAGCAGCGCCTCGTGAACGTGGGGATCGAAGCGCCCGTTGGTCTCGATCTCCTCGAGCCCCTCCTTGGCGAGCGCCTCCTGGAGCTCGCGGTGGACGAGACGAACGCCCTCTTCGAGCTTGGCCTCCTGATGCTCCGACGCCGCTTCGAGCGCCCGCTCGAGGTCGTCGAGCACCGGCAGCAGCTCCTTCACGATCCGCTCGTGGGCCCGCGCGGCCAGGCTCTGCTGGTCGCGCGCAACCCGCTTGCGGTAGTTCTCGAACTCGGCCGCGACCCGCTTCAGGTCGTCGGTGCGCTCGTCACGTTCCTTCTCGAGGAGCGCTGCGCGCTTCTCGAGAGAAGAGACCTGCTTCTCCAGTTCGGTCCGGCTGGGCTTGCTGTCAGCCTTCTCAGTCATCGCTAGGACTTCTTCGCCTCTTCGTCGATGACCTCGTAGTCGGCCTCCTCGACGACCTCGTCGTCGCTCTCGTCGGCTCCGTCCGTCTGACTAGACGCGGATGCGTTAGCGGTTGCTTGCTGCTCCGACTGGACGCGCTGGTAAACGGCTTCGGCGAGTTTGTGGGAGGCCTGCATGAGGTCCTCCGACTTCGTCCGGACGGCGGAAGCATCCTCGCCGTCGAGAGCCGACTTCACCTCGGCAAGCTTCGACTCGATCTCCGAGACGGTCGCCTCGTCGAGCGCCTCGCGGTGCTCGTTGAGGCTCTTCTCGGTCGAGTAGACGAGTGACTCCGCCTGATTGCGGGCGTCGGCAAGGTCGCGCAGGCGCCGGGCCTCGTCCGCGTGGGACTCGGCCTCCTGCACCATGCGCTCCACTTCCTTCTCGTCGAGGCCGGAGCCGCCCTCGATGCGGATCTGCTGCTCGTTGCCGGTGCCCAGATCCTTCGCCGAGACGTTGAGGATGCCGTTCGCGTCGATGTCGAAGGTGACGTCGATCTGCGGCATGTTGCGCGGGGCCGGCGGAATGCCGACGAGCTGGAACTTGCCCAGCGTCTTGTTGAACGCGGCCATTTCCGACTCGCCCTGGAGTACGTGGATCTCGACCGAAGGCTGGTTGTCCTCGGCCGTCGTGTACGTCTGGGACTTCTTCGTCGGGATGGTCGTGTTGCGCTCGATCAGGGCGTTGAAAACGCCGCCCTTGGTCTCGATGCCGAGGCTGAGCGGCGTGACGTCGAGCAGGAGGACGTCCTTGACCTCGCCCTTGAGGACTCCGGCCTGGATGGCCGCGCCGACGGCGACGACCTCGTCCGGGTTGACGCCCTTGTGGGGCTCCTTGCCGATCAGCTCCTTCACCTTGTCCTGGACGGCGGGCATGCGGGTCATACCCCCGACGAGGATCACGTGGTCGATCTTCTCCTTCGTCAGGGCCGCGTCCTCGAGGCACTTCTTCGTCGGCTCGACGGTGCGCTCGATCAGGTCGGCGGTCAGCTCGTTGAGCTTCGCGCGGGTTAGCTGGAGGTCGAGATGCTTGGGCCCTTCGGGAGTCGCGGTCACGAACGGCAGGTTGATCTGCGTCGACATCGTCGAGCTGAGCTCGATCTTTGCCTTCTCCGCCGCTTCGTAGAGACGCTGGAGCGCCATCCGGTCCTGCGCGAGGTCGATGCCCTGCTCGCGCTTGAACTCGGCGACCATCCAGTCG
>JBKPFG010000086.1:0-4553 GCA_046728735.1 Actinomycetota bacterium | reverse complement strand
TAGCCGACGACCGGATGGCCGGCGGCGAGCTCCTGCTCGGCATCCTCGAACGAGACGAGTCGCGCGCCCGAGCCGACGAGGCTGTAGCGGCCGAGACGTCCTTTCTCGACGGACTCGAGGAGAAAGCTCGCCCCGCCGGAGGCCCGCAACCGGAGGTAGGCCCCGAGGGGGGTGATGAGGTCGGCGTGGATGTCGGTCGCGATCGTCATGACAAACGAAAAGACCTTCCGGCCGGAAGGTCTTCGAACGGAACGGGGTTTCCGGGCCTAGGTCAGCAGGCGACGCTCCCGTTCCGCTCGCGGCGCCAGGCCCACCAGGTGCGGATCGAGAGGCTCATCTCGTCAGAGCGTAGGCCACCGCGCCGCCGTCCGTCAAGCGTCGGCCTATCGGCCCCGGTAGCCCTCAATCCCGCTGGTACGCTGGCTTCGTGGCCCGTTCAGTGATCGTTTCCGCAGTGCGCACGCCTTTCGGCAAGCTCGGAGGGGCCCTCAGGGACTACGAGGCGACGCAGCTCGGCGCCGTTGCGATCGGGGCGGCGCTCGAGCGCTCGGGCGTGCCGGTCGACGAAGTGGAGTACGTCCTCATGGGCCAGGTCCTCCAAGGTGGCGCCGGACAGGCGCCGGCGAGGCAAGCCGCAGTGGGCGCCGGCCTCCCGAAGGAGGTTCCCGCCGACACGATCAACAAGGTCTGCGCCTCGAGCATCCGGGCCGTCGAGATCGCCGACCTGATGATTCGCTCCGGAGGCCACAGCGTCGTCGTCGCCGGCGGGATGGAGTCCATGTCGAACGCGCCCTACATCCTCAAACAGGCGCGCTTCGGGTACAGGCTCGGCGACGGGACGCTGATCGACCTGATGACCCACGACGGCCTCACGTCGACCTTCGACGGGAAGCACATGGTCGAGCAGGCCTCGTTCGTCTCCCGTGAGCTCGGCATCTCGCGGGAGGATCAGGACCGGTGGGCCCTGCGTTCCCACGAGCGTGCCGTGCACGCGATCGACAACCACCTCTTCGACGACGAGCTCGTGCGGGTGGGCGACTTCGTCGAGGACGAGGGGCCACGGCGGGACACCTCCTACGAGAAGCTCTCGCAGCTCCGGCCCGTCTTCGACCCGGAGGGGACGACGACCGCCGGCAATGCTCCGGGGGTCAACGACGGTGCGGGCGCGCTCGTCGTCACGAGCGAGGAATACGCGAAGAAGCGCGGGCTCGAGGTCCTCGCCACGATCGTCTCGCAGGGGTACGTGGCGGACGACTTCGCCTACCTCGCGCGCACCCCGGCCAAGGCGGGCAGGATCGCGCTCGAGAAGGCCGGCAAGACCATCGACGACGTCGAGCGCGTCGAGCTGAACGAGGCCTTCTCCTCGGTCGTGCTCAACTCGGCCGAGATGCTCGGCGCCGACCCGGAACGCGTGAACGTCAACGGCGGGGCCGTCGCGCTCGGGCACCCGATCGGAGCCTCGGGGGCGCGCATCCTTTCGACGATGATCCATGAGCTGCGCAGAAACGGAGGCGGGCTCGGCCTCGCCGCGATCTGCTCCGGCGGCGGCCAGGGCGACGCTCTCCTCATCGAGGTTTAGCAGCCGCCCGGGAACAAGCCGGCTCGCGCCGCAGTCTCAGCGGTATGAGGCTGTTCGCAGTCGCTCTCGTCGCGCCTCTGCTCGCCTCGTGCGGTTCCGGCACGAACGCCCCCGGGTCGTCCGGCGAGTCGCCGACGCTCGCGCAGCCCACAGTTTCGACAGTAAAGGACGAGCCGGATCTGAAGCCGCCGCCCATCTTCCTCGTCAGTGCGGCGGGGAAGCAGCAAGCGGTCCCCGGCTCTTCGTGCGTGAGCTACGTCGATCCGGACACAGGGCAAGGCACAGGTGCGTGCGGGGATGTGGGGGGCCCGCAGTATCCGGACCAGGCGACCGTGGTCCGCAGTGGGGAACACGTCATCGTCGCGGTCCCCGGTGCCACACTGGAGAAGGACAGCGCCATCGCCATTCGTCCGCTCGGATGTACCGACCAGCTGACGACGAAGCTCGACTTGCCTCAAAGCGGCGAATTGCACTGGGCCGTCGACCTCGAGGAGTCGAGCTTCTACCAGCTGGACGTGTTCGCGCGCTTCGAAACCGACGACGGGCGCAACGGCGACGTGAGCGGGACGCTTGGCCTCATTGTCGAGGACTCGAAAGCGCCTGCACTCGGGCCCCTCGACCTCGGTCTTGCGGTCGGCCCGTTCCAGCCCTGAGCGATGCGGGTACGCGCACCCCATGGCCAGGGCCGCGAGCTCCTCTGCGCGCTCACGCGCGCTGCCGGCAGGCGGATGGGCGCAGAAGGGGCGCGCTCTGGGCAGCCGCCTCGCCACCGCTTCGGCAGAGCATCACCTGACGACCTACGCGTCTGCGGTCGCCTTCCGCGCGCTCGTGGCGCTCGTGCCCCTCACCTTGCTCGGGCTGGCCCTCCTGAGCGTCTTCGGTCTCGAGGGGGTGTGGCGTGACTCGATCGCGCCCGCGATCCAGGGCCACGCGACCCAGCCCGTCTACCACGCGATCGACTACTCGGTGGAGAGGATCTTCTCCACCGGGACGGCCGGCCTCATTGCCTTCGCTGCCGCTTTGCTCCTCTGGGACATGACGGCGGCCGTGTTCACGATTATGCAGGCGCTCAACGAGATCCACGACGTCGAGGAGGACCGGTCCTGGTCGCGGCGGCTGCTCGTCGCGATCGGGCTGGCGGTGACGATCATCTGCTGCGTCGTCGGGAGCGTCCTGATCGTCATCCTCGGCCCGCGGCCGGGCGGCGTCGAACATGTCATCTTCGGCATCGCTCGCTGGCCCGTCGCGATCCTCCTGCTGGGCGTCGCCCTCGGCCTGCTCGTCCGTTATGCGCCCGCCGAGCACCCGGAGCCGCGCTGGGCGAGCGCCGGCTCAGTCGCGGTGGTGGGCACGTGGATCCTCGCCACGATCGGCTTCAAGTGGTGGGTCAGCTCGGTGGCGAATTTCGAGACGGCCGCGGGGACGCTGACGGTGTTCCTCGTCCTCACGGCGTACGTCTTCACCTCCTCGGCCATCTTCCTCCTCGGCGTACAGCTGGACGAGCTCCTGCGCAAGGGCTCCCGCAGCACGTAACTAGTCCACGACGAGCGAGAGCGGCCGGCCTCTGACGACGCGGAAGACACGCCCGCTGGCGGCGTCCACGACCGCGCGGCGCCGCTCGTCCAGGGAGACGTAGGCGAGACTTTCCACGGGCTCGACCCAGTTCACGGCCGTGCCCGCGAAGCGGCGGAAGAGCTCTCGGCCGCCGAGGTCGTAGCCGACGACCCCGAGGCCGCGCGTGGGATGCCCCCACGAGGTGTCCCCGAACGCGAGCAACGAGCTTCTGAACGAGACGAAGTCGCTCGTCTCGTCGTTGAGCTGCCGAATCGACCAATTGTCGGGGTCGAGCAACGAGAGCCCGGCCGCGTCGACCTGGACGTCGAGCCCGCTTGCGCTCGTCACCGTCGTGTAGTCCGCCCCGGTCACGGCGATGAGCCCGCTGGCCAGCCACTCGGCCTTGCGCTGCGGCCCGTCGAGCACCTTCGCCTCGGCGCTCGGCTCGAGCCAGTTGCGGAGGCGACCGAGGAGCGAGACCGGCTCGGCGAGCGTGTGGTACTCGACCGCGAGGTCGTGGAGGCTGACCTCCGCGACGGTCTTCCCCGCCGGAACGATGAACGCGCGCTCGCCCGGCTCGACCGCCAGTCCGGGAGTTACTTCCCGCGCCCGGTAGCCGTCTTCTCCGTTTTCCATCTGCGACCCACCGAAGATCTGGGTGACGCGCACAGACCCGATGCCCTTGCCGCCGACGACCGTCAGCTCGAGCGGGCCGATCCCCTTCCGCGGCGCCGTGAGCAGGACGACGGTTCCGCGGCTTTCCTGGACGCCGATGATCCGTCGCGCCAGGCGATAGCGCTGCAGGACCCGGCGTCCGACCGGAGCGAGCACGGCGACGGCGCTCCTCCGGTCTCCGGAGACGACCGCGAAGAGACACCCGCGCTGCCAGGAGAGAAAGGTCACCCACCCCGGAGGCGGGAGCTTCACGGCTCCCACTTTCCTCATCCGCTCGAGATCTACGAGCTCGACGCCCGGATCTCCGTCCCCGACCGCAAGCGTCCGCCCGTCGGGCGAGAGCGCCGTCGCGGAGGCGCCGCCCACGCCGAGCGGCACCCCTCGGCCGAAGGGCTCCAGGGAGAGCGACTTCAGGCGGGTCAGCTTGGGCTTCGCCAGGCCGCTCGCGTGCCAGGTGACTCCGAGCACCGTGGCGGGGGGCTTTTCGGAAGCGGGTGTCCCTGTCGGCGGAGCGCCGTTGCCGCCCGCTCCGACGGCGAGCGCGAGCGCGGCGACGAATGCCCTGATCATCTCGAGGGAAGTACACCGCGAGGCGCTCGGGCGTTCCGGCTACGCTGCCCCGCCGTGAGCTTCGAGCACGTCCTCGTCGTCGGCGCGGGGCAGATGGGCGGCGGCATCGCCCAGGTGCTGGCCTCGTCGGGGAGACACGTCTCCCTCCACGATACGGCCCCCGGAGCGGTCGAGC
>JBKPFG010000008.1:0-3100 GCA_046728735.1 Actinomycetota bacterium | reverse complement strand
CCCGCCCGCGTCGAGGCGCCGGAGAACGTGCCGACGTCGGTTGGCGGGGTGGCCGTCTCGTCGGTGCGGGAGGAGTGGCGGGTGTTCGACCGCTGGTGGACCTCAGAACCGGTGCGGCGGCGCTACTTCGACGTCGTCCTCGAGACAGGCGAGAACGTCGCTGTCTTCTACGACCTGGAGCAGAAGATGTGGTTCCGGCAGAAGGCGTAGTCCCTGGGGCCACCCCGAACCACCACCCGCTTTCGAGCACGCATTCGCGTTCAGTCAGACGCGACTCTGCTGGTGGAGTGGAGCTGCTGGGTGCGCCGCGCCTCACCGTGTACGAGCTGCCGCGTCGCGTGGCTCGTGGAATGTGACGGATGAGCTACGTCGAGCTCCACGCGCACTCCGCCTACTCCTTCCTCGACGGCGCCTCGCTGCCCGAGGAGCTCGCGATTCGCGCCGCCGAGCTCGGCTACCAGGCGCTCGCGCTCACCGACCACGACGGCGTCTACGGTTCGCTCGAGTTCGCCCACGCGGCCAAGGCGGTCGGCCTGCGGCCGATCACGGGCGCCGAGGCCACCCTCGCCGACGGCTCGCACGTCACGCTCCTCGTCGAGACCCCGCGTGGCTACGCCAACCTCTGCCGCCTCCTCACCGCGGCACACGCGCACGAGCGCCTGAACCCCCACCTGGACCCGGCTCTCCTCGCCGAGCGCAACGAGGGTCTCGTCTGCCTCTCTGGCTGTGCGCGGCACGGGCTCGCGGTCAGGAACCCCAATGCGGCCGCCTCGCTCGCCCGCGCCTTCGGCCCCGAGCGCTTCTTCGTCGAGCTCCAGCGACCTTATTCACGCGGAGACTCCCGCCGTAACACCGCCCTGCGTCAGCTCGCAGGCGAGCTCGGTGTCCGCACGATCGCCACGGGCGACCCGCATGCGCACCACGCTCGGCGGGCGCACCTCCAAGACGTGCTGGTCGCCGTCAAGCACAGGGTGCCGCTCGAGGCCTGCGAAGCGGAGCGCCACGGCAACGAAGAGCGAGTCCTCTTCGCGCCGGAGGATGCGGCCTCCAGGTTTCCCGACGATCCTGCTGCCGTGCGCGCGACGGTCGAGCTCGCCGAGCGGCTCGAGTTCGACCTCACCCAGGAGCTCGGCTACCGCTCCCCGGACTTCTCGGACGGGCTCGACCCGGCCGACGTCCAGCTGCAGCGGGTCTGTGACCGCGCCTTCCGGGAGCGGTACAGGAATGCGCCGACCCACCTTCGCAACCGGGCGGAAACCAGATTGCGAGAGGAGCTCGCCCTGATCGGCGAGCTCGGCCTCTCGGGCTTCTTCCTCCTGCACTGGGAGGTGCTCGAGCTCGCTCGCGAGGTTTCCTACGAAGTGCGCGGGCCCCGCTCCCCGCGACACCTGTTGCCACCCGGGCGCGGGAGGGGAAGCTCGGTTGGCTCGATCGTCTGCTTCCTCACCGGCCTCTCGCACGTCGACCCGGTCTCCGCCGGTCTCGCGCTCGGGCGCTTCCTCAACCGCGAGCTGGTCGCCGTGCCCGACATCGACCTCGATTTCCCGCGCGACATCCGCGAGAAGCTGATCGTGGCCGTGATCGAGAAGTACGGCCCGGAGCACACCGCCCTCGTGGCCAGCTTTTCCACCTACCGTTCGCGCGGCGCGATCCGCGACGTCGGCAAGGCGCTCGGCCTTCCCCCGGCGGAGCTCGAGCGCCTGGCCCGCCTGACCGAGGGCAGCCCTCGCCGCGTGGCCGAGGAGATCGAGCATCTTCCCGGCGCAGAGGCGAAGCTGCGCTCGCCGCGCTGGCGGGCGCTCGGGGAGCTGGCAGCGGAGATCGGCGGTCTCCCACGCCACCTTTCCCAGCACCCGGGCGGCATGGTCATCTCGACCCGGCCGCTCGTGGAGATCGTTCCCGTCGAGCTCGCGGCCATGAAGGGACGGCGCAACTGCCAGTGGGACAAGGACTCGTGTGCCGACGCGGGCTTCCTCAAGATCGACCTCCTGGGGCTCGGGATGCTGTCCGCCGTCGAGGAGTGCGTCGACCAGATCGTCCGCCTGCGCGGAGAGACGATCGACCTTTCGCGCATTCCGCTCGACGACGGTGCCGTCTACAGAGAGATCCAGGACGCGGACACGGTCGGGCTCTTCCAGATCGAGAGCCGTGCGCAGATGCAGAGCCTCCTGCGCACCCGACCCGAGAACCTCGACGACCTCACCGTCCAGGTGGCGCTCGTGCGGCCCGGGCCGATCCAGGGGAAGGCGGTGCATCCGTACGTCGAGCGCCGGCAGCGCAAGCGCGAGGATCCCGGCTACGTGGTCCCCTACGACCACCCGCTCCTCGCCGAGTGCCTCGAGGACACCCTCGGCGCGATCATCTTCCAGGAGCAGGTGCTGGAAGTGTCCATGGCGCTCGCGGGCTTCAGCGTGGGGGAGGCGGAGGGCCTGCGGCGAGCGATGAGCCGCAAGCGCAGCGCCGACGCCATCGAGGCCTACCGGGACCGCTTCTACGAGGGCGCGGCCGGGAAGGGCGTCGACCGCGAGATCGCGGAGCTCGTCTTCACGAAGATCAACGGTTTTGCCGCATTCGGGTTCCCCAAATCGCATGCCGCAGCTTTCGCGCTTCTCGCCTACCAGTCGGCCTGGCTGCGCCACTACTACCCGGGCGAGTTTCTCTGCGCGCTCCTGAATGCCCAGCCGATGGGGTTCTATCCGCCCGCGAGCCTCGTGCGGGACGCGCAGCGACGGGGCGTGGAGGTGCTTCCGCCCGACGTGAACAGGAGCGCTGAGCGCTGCCGCATCGAGGGAGACGCCGTCCGGGTCGGGCTCGGGTACATCAAGGGGTTGGGGGAGGAGCCGGCCAGGGCCTTCGTCACGGAACGCGAGGAGGCAGGTCCCTTCCGCAGCGTGATCGACCTGGCGCAGCGCGCGCCGCTCGACCGGCCTGGGCTCGAAGCCCTCGTCGCCTCGGGTGCGTGCGACTCATTCGGTTGGCCGCGGCGCCAGCTCCTGTGGCGACTCGGGTTGGCCGCGCGCTCGACGAGTGCCGGATCCCGCGGCGCCGAAAGGCAGCTCGCCCTCCCGCTCGAGCCCACCTCGGAGATCCCGGCGCTCCC
>JBKPFG010000233.1:0-3519 GCA_046728735.1 Actinomycetota bacterium | reverse complement strand
GCCGTCATCGTAGGATTGGCGATTCCTCTCCTGCCGCTTTTCGGGGACCAACGGCCGGAATTCATCTTCTCGCACGGACTCCCGTGGCGATTGCTGATCCCCTTCCTCCTCAACTGGTGGGGCGGCGCCTTGGTGGCGGTGGTCGGGATCTGGTTCTTGAAGCGTGACCGGGCTGGTCCCGCTGGCGGCACGTTCCTGGCGGTGGGGCTCGTTGCGGCCATCGGGGTCGCTGGGAATGTCCTCGCCATCGCACCTCACTTCGGTGGATGGCAGTACGACGTGCTCTTGGCGCTCGAGACGGTGGAAGCGATCCTTCTGATACTTGCGGGATCGCGTGCGATTGCGAAGGTCAGCGAGGCCCAGACCGAGGAATCGCCGCCGCCCGAATCTCGATCGGTGATCGGCGACTAGCCGCAAGGGTTTCTCACGCCGCCATGCCTGCTCGCGCCTCAAGCCCTCGTGCAGCATCCCGACCAACACTGCCCGGAGCGTCCGATCCTCCTCGCAGTCGATCAGCAGCTCGGCGAAGGCGCGGCTCTGCGGGTAGCTCCAGAACTCACCGATCCGATGCACCGCCCGCGCCACCTTGTCCTTATCCCGTTCGATCAGCATTGGGCAGGGCCGAAGTGATTGCAGCAATGCCTACCAACGCGAAAGGGCCCCTTGCGGGGCCCTTTCGCACATCGGAGTTCGTGTTAGTCGCACGCGCCCCTGACGTTGGGGAGCAGACATCCGGTCGCGAAGTCGCCGAGCTCGATGAAGACCCCGTTCGTCGTGTCCGTCAGCACCACGTTGGTGTATGACGCAGACGCGAGCTCAAGACTCTGTCCCTTCGGACACGAAATGTCCGACGGCGGTGGATTAACCGTCAGAGACGCCGTCACCTGACCGTTCTTTCCTGAGTTGAACGTCCCTGTCGCGGTGACTGGCCCGTTAACCGTGGTCTTGTTCCGGGCGCTCGGGTTGGCACCGCCGCGGTTCACGCACACCCACGTGGCCGTCCCGTCGGCGCTGAGCACGTAGTCAATGTTCTGGTTCGTGCCCAGACCGGCTTCTTTGAAGTTGACTGTCAGCGATCCGTCGTTGTTGAGCGAACCGGTCGCACGGATGAAGTGCGGGCTGTCTGCTAATGCGGCCCCCGACATCAGCCCAACCAACGCCAACGCCATGACCGCGGTTGCCAAGATTCGTGCCCTCATGGATTCACTTCCTTTCGTCGGTTCATCGGATTGCGCCCGACGCCGCCCCTCCCTTGGCCTCCGCGATCACCTCCCCGTCCTCATCGACTGAGGCCGCGTCATGCGTATTCCGTAGGCTAACCGGCCGATAGGGCAGCCAAACGTCCGCCAGGTGAAATCCATCTAACGAACGGTTATTCGAGCAAGACCACAGGTGAGAGGCCTAGCTGAGGCATGAACCGCTCGACGAGAGCCGCAGAACGTGAAGACTGATAGCACGAGACTACCGGCCGCCTGGGCGCTGGCCTCCCTCCCCGATCCCGCGGTAAGGGAAAGGTGCCCAGACCCGAACTCACACGCCGCTGAAGCGGGGGCACGCCGTGGCAGCACCGCGACAGCAAAAGACCTAGCGATGGACAGAACTAGACGGTAAGAGACTGAACCCCTGTTGCGGCCTGACCAGCGGAGATAGAGAAACCCGCAGGTAGGGGTATTCGGCGGCACTGCCTTCGCACGGCAGGGGTCAGGGGTTCAAATCCCCTCACCTCCACCAGGCCACTTCCGCTCCATCTCCCGAAGCATCCCGACGAGTACGGCCCTGAGCGTCCGCTCCTCCTCGCAGTCGATTAGAGCTTCGGCGAATATGGCTAGTGTCGGTTTGTCGGCCCACCGGAACACGCGGCGGTCCACCAGACCATCCCGACCAGTCATGGACCCTCCGGCGCGTTAATCCGATCGCCGTCCCAGTCCAAGCGGTGGGTGGGATCGCTGGGGACAGCCTCAAGCCTCGGCTCGTCGAAGATGGCCCGCATCAGCTCAGCCGAACCCCCGACGTAGGTCGACGGTGCGTCGAGCTCGCTCACGACGATCCACGCCCGATCGTCCGGCCACCACCAGTTCGGCGTATGTGACATGCCCCCGATCTCCAGTCCGGGGATCGCGTCGATCGATCCGGTGAAGACGAGGCATTCCCGCATGCCGCCCATGATCGAGGCCTTCGGGATCGCCTTGACGATGGCTCGCTCCCGCTCGGCGCGGCGCTTGGCCTCGCGCCTGCGCTGGCGCATCGCCGCGGGCGAGTCGTCGTCCACACGCGTCAAAGCAATCCCGGCGAACCACGAGCCGTACCCGTCCCAGATGCAGCACCAACATCGATCGGGCGTCGCGGTGAACCGACGAAGGACGTCGACGAGCGGCCTTCGAAACGGTTCGGAGATCGAAGCCTCTTCCGGCAGTTCACCCCAAGGAGGAGGCTCTCGGAACTCGTCTTCGAGGAGCGCCTTCAGTTGCACCTCCGGGTGCATCGTCTTGCCACGTTCCCGAGCGAGCTGCGCCCAGGTGACCGGCTCGTAGCGATCGCCGGTCCGGCGGCGTGCCGGGTGGAGGATCCTCGTGTAAGCCTCGAACCCCGTCGGGATGATCTCCCCGACGAGCGCTCCTTCGCCCGAGGCGCGGATCGGCATGAGGCTCTCGTCGACCCATACCGTCGGTGCGACATCCGTCTCGAGCGTCATTCCGCTCGGGAACTGAAGCGGTACATCAATGCCCAAGACGATACGCGCGTGTCCTCTAGCGACCTCGCTCAGCCTTCCGTAACATCCCGACGAGTACCGCTCTAGAGCGTCCGATCCTCCTCGCAGTCGATCAGCAGCTCGGCGAAGGCGCGGCTCTGCGGATAGCTCCAGAACTCGCCGATCCGTTCGGCGCGTTCGAGGTCGGGGAGCATGAGGACGTGGAGAAGCTCGGCGCGGGGAGCCGGCCCGAGGGCATCGAGGCGCTTCCGGAGTCGGCGCTCGAGTTCATCCGGCCTCACGGGACGGACGCTAACACTGCCCACTACCATTGCGTTCCCGAATAGTGACCGGCCTCACGCGCCCAGCTGCCCTAGTGTCCGAGCCGCTCCCAGGCCCGGTACACGAGCAGTGCGAGCATCACCAGACCCGAGACCAGCGCCAGAACAACAGAGATTCTTTGCCATGTCACGGCCACCTCGTTTACGTCGACAATTGTCCAAACTGCGATCAACGCCCACGCACCGAGCGAGATGATGGATGTCACGACGCTGACGCGCATCAACCAGTTCATGGCCTACCCACGGTCCAAGGCTATGGCGACTTCAGGCCATATACATCCTTCGCTAACGTACTGGGCTCATGTACGAACCAGTAGCGTCACCGGGCTCACCTATCCGCCGCCTCCTCCATGAACGCGGGTGACGTCGACGGACAGCCCCCAGTAGAACCGGTACTTCTCCAGCCGTGGGTGCCACACGCGGAGGACGCAGTCCGTTAGCTTTTTGTCGAAGCAGAACACCTTCCGCTTGTCCGATACGGGGTAGGTT
>JBKPFG010000229.1:0-10561 GCA_046728735.1 Actinomycetota bacterium | reverse complement strand
CGCATCTACCTCGACAACGTCGACCACATCCAGTCGAGCTGGGTGACTCAGGGGATGAAGGTGGGCCAGGTCGCCCTGTCGTTCGGAGCCGACGACATGGGCTCCGTCATGATCGAGGAGAACGTCGTCTCGGCGGCCGGGACGACTCACCGTGCCACCGCCGAGGACTTCGTGCGGGCGATCAAGGCTCTGGGCAAGACCGCGGTGCAGCGCGACACGCTGTATCGAGACGTCCGCGCCTGGAACTGATCCTCGCTCCGCCCGTTCTTGATGCTCGCGCTCTCCGGGAACGCTGAAGAAGTACATGTCCAACCCCGGCCTCATGGCGGGCAGGTGGCGGTGGATCGCCAACGCGGTCGACTCGCAGGGCCGCTCGAGCCGAATGGAGCGGCGCTTCCGCGTCAACAACACCCTCGGCTACGTCACGGTCTCGAAGAGCGTCATGCGCGTTCGCCGCCACGTGGGCGGTCGCCAGCGCGTCGGCTTCAGGCTCACCCACACCGCCGATGTCAGGGTCACGATCTCCCGGCGGCACCGAGGCGTGGTCCGCACTCTCGTTCCGCGGCGGAGTCTCGCTCCCGGCGGGTACGCGGTGATCTGGAACGGGCGTAACGACGATGGCTCGGTCGTGCGCGGCGGAAGATTCGTCGCCACCGTTCAGGCTACGAACACCCTCGGGCGGATCGCCCAGCCGAAGGGCTTCCGCGTGCGCAGAATCTCCTAGCCCGCCGCGTCGCCCGACTACACTCGGCGGATGCACGGCATCTCGGGCACGATCACCTCCGCGATCGGCGACTACGGGCTGTACGCCGTCTTCCTCCTCATGCTCATCGATGCGGTGCTGCCTGCGGCGAGCGAGCTCGTGATGGTCTACGCCGGAGCGTTGGCCGCCGGGGCGATTGCCGGCCAGACGGTCACGCTCTTCGGCATGGAGATCGAGTCGACGGGCTGGGCCTACGTCGCGATGGCGATGGCCGGGGTGCTCGGCTACACGCTTGGCTCGGTGCTCGGCTGGACGATCGGGACGCTCGGAGGCCGGCCCTTCCTCGAGCGCCACGGCCGTTGGGTACACGTCACGCCCGACCGCCTTGGGCGTGCGGAGGCGTGGTTCGACCGCTACGGGGACGCCGCAGTCTTCCTCTCTCGGATGGTGCCCGTCGTCCGCTCGTTCATCTCCATCCCCGCCGGGGTGATCGGAATGCCTCTCGGCCGCTTCACCGTGCTCTCCTTCCTGGGGACGATCCCCTGGTGCTTTGGCCTCGCCGGGGTTGGGCTGGCGCTCGGGTCCGGGTGGGAGCGCTTCCACGAAGGGTGGCGCTACGCCGACTACCTGGTGATCGCTGCCGTGGCGCTCGCCGCGCTCGCGATTGTCGCGCGAACCGTGCAGCGACGAGCCCGCAAGCGCTCTCTGGAGCGCTCGGCCGAAGGTTAGACTGGCCCGCCGTGTCCATCCCGTTCACAGACGTCAAAGCGCAGTACCTCCCGCTACGCGATGACGTACAGAAGGCGGTCGACGAGGTGCTCGAGCGGGGCCAGTTCATCCTCGGGCCCGAGGTGCGGGCGTTCGAAGAGGAGGCCGCCGCCTACCTCGGCGCTGCCGACGCCGTCGGGGTCGCGAACGGAACCGATGCGCTCGTCCTCGTTCTGGACGCTCTCGGGGTCGGCCCCGGCGACGAGGTCGTCTGCCCTTCGTTCACGTTCTACGCGACGGCCGAGTCGATCGCGCGGCGAGGGGCCACGCCCGTGTTCGCGGATATCGACCCAGCCACCCTCAATCTCGATCCGGCCGACGTCGCGAGGCGGGTCACACCGCGCACGAAGGCGATTCTCGCCGTCCACCTCTACGGGCGCCCCGCGCCGCTCGGCGAGCTTCCCGAGGGGATCCCGGTGCTGGAGGACGCGGCCCAGGCATTCGGCGCGACCCTGGCGGGCCGGCGCGTGGGTGCCCTCGGGCACGCGGGAACCTTCAGCTTCTATCCGACCAAGAACCTCTTCGGCTTCGGCGACGGGGGCCTCGTCACCACGCAGGACTCTGAGCTGGCCGACCGGGTGCGCCTCCTCCGCTTCCACGGCTCGCGTGACAAGGAGCGCTTCGACGCAGTCGGCTACAACTCGCGGCTCGACGAGCTCCAGGCCGCGGTCCTGCGGGTGTTCCTCTCACACGTGGACGAGTGGAACGAGTCCCGTCGCGCGGCGGCCGCGCGCTACGCCGATCTCGGCCTGGGCGAGGTCTGCGAGCTTCCGGCTCACGAGCCCGGGCACGTCTACCACGTCTACTGCGTGCGTACCCGCGAGCGCGATCGAGTCGTGTCCGCTCTGCGCGCGCAGGAGATCGGCTGCGCGACCTACTACTCGACGCCTCTGCACCAGCAGCCTGCCTTCGCCTCGCTCGAGAGCACGAGCCTGCCGGAGACCGAGCGCGCCTCGCGGGAGACTGTCGCGCTTCCCCTCTGGCCGGCGATCAGCGTGGAGCAGCAGGCAGAGGTCGTCCAATGCGTCCGCTCCGCTCTTGCCCTGAGGGCCGCATCGTGAGGTGGTTCAACCGCCGGCGCGTCTTCCATCTGGTGGTCGACGCCTGCCTGATCGCGCTCGCCTGGTACCTCGCGTTCGCTCTTCGCTTCGATTTCGAGATCCCGAGCCGGTACGTCGACCTGCTCTGGAAGACCATTTTCATCGTCGTCGGGTTGAAGATCGCGGTCTTCGTCCTCTCGGGCTTCTACAATCACTGGTGGCGCTACGTCTCCGTCCGAGACATGTGGAGCATCGTGCGCGGGGTCGTGCTCGCCTCGATCCTCGTCTTCATCGTCATCTATCTCGTCGAGCCGGTCGAGAACGTACGCCTGCCGCGGTCGGTCTTCGTCAGCGACCTGCTGCTCCTACTGGCTCTTGTCACCGGCGTGCGCCTGCTCGCGCGGACGCTGATGGAGCGCCCGGGTCGGACGCGCTTCGTCGCCCGCGGCAAGGAGGTGCTCGTCGTCGGCGCCGGAGACGCGGGGCAGCTCATCCTCCGCGAGATACAGAAGAACCCGACGCTCGCCTACACCCCGATCGGGCTCGTCGACGACGACTCGCGCAAGCGCAACCTGCGCGTGCACGGCGTTCGCGTGCTTGGGAGCACGGCCGATCTCGCAGCGCTGATCGCCGACAACAGGCCTGACGAGGTCATCATCGCCATCCCGTCCGCCGCGGGCGAGACGCGCCAGCAGATCGTGAACGTGTGCCGTGACGCGGGTGTGGCGGTGAAGACGCTGCCGGCGGTGCACGAGTTGATCAGCGGCGATCTCAACCTGTCCCGTCAGCTTCGCGAGGTGCAGGTGGAGGACGTCCTCGGACGGGAAGCCGTCGAGCTCGACCTGGCCTCGATCGCCTCTTACCTCACCGGTGAGACCGTGCTCGTGTCAGGCGCCGGCGGCTCGATCGGCTCGGAGCTCTGTCGCCAGATCGCAGCGGTCGGCGCCGACCGCATCATCCTCGTCGACCATGGCGAGAACGCCCTCGTCGACATCGAGCGTGAGCTCGCGCTCGAGCGGAGCTATACGTCGACGGTTCCCGTGCTGGCCGACGCCAAGGACCGGGCCAAGATGCGCCGGCTCTTCGAGCGGTTCCGTCCGGGCGTCGTCTTCCACGCCGCGGCCTACAAGCACGTGCCGCTGATGGAGGAGAACCCGCTCGAGTCGGTGCGCAACAACGTCTTCTCGACGACGGTGATGGCAGACGTCGCCTCCGAGTTCGGCGCCAAGCGCTTCGTGCTCGTCTCGACGGACAAGGCCGTCAACCCCAAGAACGTCCTCGGCCAGACGAAAGCCGTCTGCGAGTGGATCGTGGAGGCGGCGGCCGCGCGTGAACAGAACGGCACCCACTTCATCTCAGTCCGGTTCGGGAATGTCCTCGGCTCCTCGGGGAGTGTCATCCCCCTCTTCCGCCGCCAGATCGCCCGCGGCGGCCCGGTGACGGTCACTCACCCGGACATGACGCGTTACTTCATGACCATTCCGGAGTCGGTGCAGCTGATCATCCAGGCCGGCGCCATCGGGGAGAGCGGGGACGTCTACGTCCTCGACATGGGGACGCCGGTGCGGATCCTCGACCTGGCGCACAACATGATCCGCCTCTCCGGCAAGGAGCCCGATCGCGACATCGCGATCGAGTTCATCGGCGTCCGGCCGGGGGAGAAGCTCCACGAGGAGCTCTGGGGGGACGGGGAGGACGCGGTCCCGACAGCGCATGCGAAGATCCTGCGGTGCGCGACCCAGCCGGTGGATCCGCTCTGGCTGGAGGAAGAGCTCAGCGAGCTCGAGCGCCTCGTCGAGGCGGGTGAGACGGTGGAGCTCGTCGCCCGACTCGGCGCCATGGTGCGCGCCCCCAACGTGCGTGCGCGGTCGAGCACGAGCCCGGCGCGGTCCAGTAGCTGAAGCACGAGGGCCGGCTCGCGCCGGCCCCCCGTGGACGTTCCTCCTTCTGCTCGTTAGTGGTCGTAGGGCTGGGTGAAGGTGCCGCCTTCGCGCCGGATGACGATCACACGGCTCTGGAACGGCGGGTCGGCTTGCACCGACAGATACAGCAACCGGTTGTCGTTGCTGAACCACGGTCCCGTCGGCTCGAAGTGGTGAGGCATGGAGGCGAAGAGAACGAGCTTCTCGGCCCCCTTTTGGCCTCGCGGCAGCACCCAGATCTCGTTCGATCCGCCGGCCAGTGCGAACTCGGACGACCCGTGATCCTCCATCAGGAAGAGATCGCCGGCTTCGGTGTAGCGCAGGTTGTCGGGCCTGCTGAGTCGGCCGAAGTCGCCCTCGACGAGCACCTTCCCCTTGACGTGGTTCGTCGGGAGGTCCGTCAGCCTCCAGATACGACCCGGATCGGAGCCGAAGCCTGATTCGCTCATGACGACGGCGTTGCCGCCCCCGGTCGAGGAGCTGGCCGCGGCGACGATCCCCTCCGCCTTGGCGAACGAGTTCGTCGCATCGGGGGCCTGCCCGGACTGGGCGATCATGTCTGCCTCGGGTGCGAACGGATCGAGGGGCCCCACCCACCTGCCTGTATTCGTCGTCCGGTTGAAGAGCAGGCCGTAGAGCTTCCCGCTGGTCAGATCGTTCCGGCGGTCCGGGACGAACTTGTAGATGAACTGGTAGTTGCCGCGGTCGTCGGTGAGGTACCAGCTTCCATTGGCGGCAAAGGCCTCCTGCTCGTGGCTGAAGCGGCCCATGCCCGTGAGGCGCTTCTCGGCTCCCGTTGCCGGGTCGATTTCCCAGACCCACCCCGACCGCAGCTCGGGGTCACTGAGGAACGGGAACTCCTCATTGGTGAGGTACGTGTTCCAGGGCGTCATCGCCCCGGCGCAGTTGTCGTGAAGGCCGGTCGTGATCAGCTCGCGCCGCAGCACGGTCGTCCCGTCGCTACCGAGCACGATCCTGGAAACCGAGCCCCAGCCGTCGGAGTCGTCGTCTCCCGGAGTCTGCTCGTCCACGTGACACTTCCCCGCGTCCCCCTGGAAGTCCCCGGTGCGCGGTTGGGTCAGCTCGTGGTTCGAGAGCAGCCAGGTCTCGCCCCGCATGGTGAAGACGACGTTGGCGTCGAAGTCCTCCGGCATGTCGAACGTCGCGCCGCTCTCGGTCGACGTCACCGAATCGGTGCAGGCCGTCGAGATGATCGAGTAGCCGAATCCTCCGGCGAGGTTGATGACCTCGTCGCCGGCGCCCACGGGCCCCGGTGGATCTGCAACTGCGGTGGCCGTCGCTCCCAGGACGGCGACGGTGGCCACCGCAGCGAGCAGCCATCGTTTCATCGTTCCCCCTCTCTTGAACCCTGTCCGAGCGGCGATTCTAAACGGGCATCAGCAGGTCGAGCAGGTCGGCGGGGTTTCGCTTGACCGGGGCCGCCTCGGCAAGACGCTTGACGAGCTCGAGAGTGCGCGGATCCGTGAGCGGCCGCAGCCGTCCCTCTCGGATGAGCGCCTCGTCGACGCCGCCCAGCCGGGCGCTGAACGTGGTGTAGACCGGGATCCCGAGGGCGGCGGCCTCACGGTTGATCGTCCCACCGGCGCCGACGACCAGGTCCGAGTACGCGATCAGGCTCTGCGCGTCCACGGCCTGATCGGGCACCTGGACGGATGAATAGCCGAGGCTCCGCACGAAGTCGCGCTGCTCGTCGGTGCGCGGCAGGACGACGGCCTGGACACCGTCCTCCTCGGCGATGCGCTCGAGGACGTCTGGGAAGAGGGGATTGGAGTGGCGGTGGTAGAGCGCGACTGCCGGCGGAGTGCGAACAGTCACCAGGACCTGCTCCGGGTCGACCGCAAAGTGATCGAGAACGCTCGGATCGGGCTCGAAGTCGGCGAGGTAGTACTCCTCCTTCAGGCCCGGGTAGCGGCGGAGCTTCGGCGGGCGCACACCGTAGCGCTCGAACCGGTCCGGCGGAATCGCCTCCGGGACGACCACGTAGGTTGCTGCGCGGCAGCCGAACTGGTGCTGGAGCGTCGCGAACTCGTAGTCGAACGTCGTGGAGCTCGGGATGCCGAGCGAGCGCGCGGTCATCGTCAGGTAGTGCGAGCCGTGGGCGAGAGCTGCGTCGAAGGCCCGTCCCCGCGCCCAGCGCCGCAGCTTCGGGAGGCGCTCCGCCATCGCAGCGAGCTTCCCCACGCGGGAGCGTCCGCCGTGGCGGCCGATCAGTTCCGCCTCGATCCCGTGCAGGTGCAGAAGCTGCACGGTCTGCGCGTACTCGCGCGCCGTGACCTCGACCTCGTCGCCGCGTTCATGGAGAAGGGCGATCAACGGCCTGAACACCAGCACGTGGGCCGGTGCCGTGATGTCGATCCAGATCCTCACGCCGCGAGGGCGATCTTGGCGGCCGGCGTCTGCTCCTGCCAGAGCGTGAAGGCGAGCAGGCACCAGAGCTGACGCGAGACGTCTTCGCGCCCGGCGACGTGGTCGTCGAGCAATCTGGAGACGGCAGCAGGCTCGAAGAACCCTTGGCGCCTGACGTTCTGGGGCGAGAGCGTCTCGCGCGCGAACGGGAGCAGCGGGCCGCGGAGCCAGGCCGCGGCGGGAATCGAGAACCCGCGCTTCCTCCCGTGGACGACCGAGCGAGGCAGGAGCGGCTCGACGGCCCGGCGCAGGAGCCGTTTCTTCGCCAGGCCTCGGATCTTGAGCTTCGTCGGGAGCGCAAGCGCGAAGCTCGCCACGACCTCGTCCAGGTAGGGAACGCGCGCTTCGAGGGAATGGGCCATCGCGGCCCGATCCGTCTTCACGAGCAGATCGTCGACGAGGTAACCGCCGAGGTCGACATCCTGGAGCCGGGCGAGCTCCTCGGAGGCTTCGGTCTCGGAGTAGCGGGTGCGCGAGCCTTCGAGGGCGTCATAGGCGGCGTGGAGCCCGGGTCGCAGCAGCTCCGCGCGAGCGTCGACCGAGAAGATCTCCTTCCAGCCGCAATGGCGCTCGAGCGGCGGCAGGCGCGCGGCGTGGACGAACCTCTTTGCTCCGTAGTCGAAGCTCGCCCTCCGCTCGGAGCTCGGCAGCGCGTCAACAAGCGGCGACAGAACCGTCGTCAGGGGCCCGAGGCGCGGCGCGAGCACGTCTGCGAGGTACGTGTAGTAGCCGCCGAAGAGCTCGTCTCCCCCCTCTCCGGAGAGGACGGCCTTCATGTGTCCCGAAGCCAGCTCGGAGAGAAGGTAGGCCGGGAGCGCCGACGAGTCTGCGAACGGCTCGTCGAAGGCCGCGGCCACCCTGGGTAGAAGCTCCGCGTCGGGGCGGATTGTGAGCTCGTGATGATCGGTGCGGTAGCGCTCGGCCACCCGCCTCGCATCGGCGAGCTCGTCGAAGGAGTCCTCCTCGAAGCCGATCGAGAACGTCTTGATCCTGTCGGTCGATTCGGCAGCTGCGAACGCGGTCAGCGCGCCCGAGTCCACCCCCCCTGAGAGAAGGACGCCGACGGGCACGTCGGCGATCAGATGGGCCCGGACCGAGTCGCGCATACGCGCCCGCAGCTCCTCACAGAGCTCGGCCTCGTCCTCGGCACGGGTGTCGCCGGCTGCGGAAGGCTTCGGGCGGGCGAAGCGCTGCAGCCTGGGCTCGCCGGACCCCTCCCAGATGACCATGTGACCCGGTGGAAGCTTGCTCGTGCCAGATCGAATGGAAAGTGGCGCGGGCACGTAGTTGAGCGCGACAAAAGCCTGCAACGCGTTCAGGTCGATTTCGCCCGCGGGAAGCGCGCGGAGCTCCGAGGCAAACGCGAGCACGCCGCGCTCGCTGCGGTAGTAGAGCGGCTTGATGCCGAAGGGGTCGCGGGCGAGCACGAGGCGGCGGCGCCTGGAATCCCAGAGCGCGAGCGCGAACATGCCGCGCAGCCGCCTCACGAACCCCGTCCCGTGCTCCTCGTAGAGATGGACGAGCGCCTCGGTGTCGCTAGCCGTCGTGAACTCGTGGCCGCGCCGCTCCAGCTCCGCGCGAAGCTCGCGGTGGTTGTAGATCTCGCCGTTCTGGATCACGCGGATGGTCCCGTCCTCGTTCTCGAGGGGTTGGTCGCCGCCGGCGAGATCGATCACCGAAAGCCGTCGCGCCGCAAGTGCGACCGGCCCCTCGACGAAGCTCCCGTCGCTGTCGGGGCCGCGGTGCCGGAGCGTCCGGCTCATGGCCGCGAGCCCGCTTGCATCGACCTCGCTGCCGTCGAGGGCGACGAGCCCGCAGATCCCACACATGGCGGAGGAGTCTAGGAGTGTTTGGCGGAACTTCGCTCGTCGACGGGACGCGCTGGTCGTCCGAGGCTGCGGCTACTGCAACGGGGCGAGCCAGCGCGCCTCCGCCGGCACAGCTGATGTTTCGCCAGACGCTCCTTTAGTTGTGGGCCGGCGTGTGCCCCGCCACTGCCAGCGCCACGTGCACGAGGAAGCTCCAGATCATCGCGCACACGCCGCGCAGGTAGAGGCCCACCGAGCGCTCGGCGATGTACTCGAGGTCGTGCGCGAGCTTTTCCGCCCAGGCCTCATCGCGCCCGATCCTCGTCTGGGCGAGCCCGCTCAGCCCAGGTCGGATGACGAGCCGCTGCCAGGACTCAGGAGTCTCGCGGGCGACCTGCTCGAAGAGCGTGGGCCGGATGGGCCGCGGCCCGACCATGGACATCTCTCCCCGGAGCACGTTCCAGAGCTGCGGCAGCTCGTCGAGCTGCGCCGCACGGAGCCAGGCTCCCAGCTTCGTCAGCTCGGTCACGGTCCGGATTGAGAGCTCCTCGCCGTAGTAGGGGCCGAGGCGGCTTTCGGCGTCCGGGGCCAGCGTCCTGAACTTGTACATCTCGAAGAGGCGGCCATCTAGACCCACGCGCAGGCCTCGGTAGAGCAGCGGACGGCCCGATGTGAGCAGGATCGCCAGGCCGACGAGCACGAGCACAGGCGAGAGCAGGACGAGCCCTCCCGCGGCGATCACGACGTCCAGCGCGCGCAGCACTCCGTCGACGGGGCGCCGGTCGTAGGCCGGGAGTTCGGCCGCTCGAGCCCGAATCTCTTCAACACTCTGCATAATCAATCCTTATGGATACCCGGCAGCTTCAAGCCTTCTGCGCGGTCGTCGAGAAGAAGAGCTTTTCACAGGCGGCCGAGCAGCTCGGGGTGACCCAGCCGGCCGTCAGCCTGCAGGTGCGGGCGCTCGAGGAGCGCGTCGGCCAGACGCTCCTCGACCGCTCGGGCCGCCGGGTGGAGCCGACCGAGTCCGGGGAGCGCCTCTACCGAAGCGCCCAGCGCTTGCTCGCGCTCGAGGAGCAACTGCTCGAGGAGGTGGCCGCTGACGACGGTCGCATTGCCGGGACGCTCGCGATCGGCGCCTCTACCGGTCCCGGCGCCCACCTCGTCCCGCTGCTCCTCTGCGAGTTCCAGGCCGAGCATTCCGATCTTCATGTTGCCCTGTCGATCTGGGACACGCAGACGGTGATCGACAAGGTCGCCGTGCGGCAGCTCGAGCTCGGTGTCGTCGGCGCCCTCCGCCGTCACCGGTCGC
Source organism: Actinomycetota bacterium (assembly GCA_046728735.1). Taxonomy (GTDB): domain Bacteria; phylum Actinomycetota; class Thermoleophilia; order Gaiellales; family Gaiellaceae; genus JAIBJP01. Next base: position 584 of record JBKPFG010000229.1, on the reverse strand, counting down.
TCGAGTTCGAGCCGCTCGCCCGCGACGAGATCGTTCTCGCAGTGCCTCCCGGGCACGCGGCCGCGGGTGGGACGATCAGCGTCGACGAGCTCAGGAACGAGACGTTGATCGTCATGCAGGAGGGAGCGGGGGTTCGCCAGGTGGTGGAAGAAGAGCTTCGCCGCGCCGGACTGCGTCTGCGGGGAGTCGAGCCGAAGCTGGAGCTCGGCCTGCAGGAGTCCGTCAAGAGCGCGGTGGCGGCGGGTTACGGCGTCTCGTTCATCTCCCGGACGGCGATCGAGGGCGAGCTGGCGGCCGGGAGGCTCGCGGCTGCCCAGGTCGAGGGCATCGAACCGGCCCGCCAGATCTACATCGTTCGGGCGCGTGGGCGGTCCCACACGCGCGCGGGGGATGCTTTTCTCGCCTTCGCGAAGGAGCGACTCTCGTAGTCGTTCGCTGGGGACTCGCCGAGCTCGAGCCGCTCCTCGGCGAGCTCGGTCTCGAGCGGCCGCTTCTTGTCACGAGCGAGCGCTGGCGCGATCTGGATCTGCCCGCCCGCGAACGCTTCTACGGCGTCGAGCCGCACACCCCGGCCGACGTCGTGG
>JBKPFG010000095.1:0-4408 GCA_046728735.1 Actinomycetota bacterium | reverse complement strand
CACCGGATGTGGCGGGCGGCAGAGGACGCGGGCGTCGTCCACATGTGCGGGTTCAACTATCGCTTCGTGCCGGCGATCCGCCGGGCGCGCGAGCTTGTGGACTCCGGCATGCTCGGCGAGCTCGTCCATTTCCGCGCCCGGTATCTCCAGTCCTGGGGATGGGAAGCTCCAACCGACATCTGGCGTTTCGACCGCGCCCAGGCCGGCAGCGGCGCGCTCGGTGACCTCGGCGCGCACATCGTCGACCTCGCCCGTTACCTCTGCGGTGAGGTGGCCGCAGTGTCGGCGACCGTGCGCACGTACGTCGAGGGGCACGAAGTCGACGACGCATTCGTCGCAACGGTCGAATTCGAGAACGGCGCCATCGGCACGCTCGAGTCCTCCAGGCTGGCCCTCGGCCGGGTGAACCAGAACACGTTCGAGCTGAACGGTTCGCGCGGTTCGATCGCGTTCGATCTGGAGCGCTTCGACGAGCTCTCCGTGTCCGACGGCGGCGCCTACCGGAGCGAGCGCGTGACGGGGGACTGGTGGCCGCCCGGGCACGGCCTCGGCTGGGGCGACACGTTTACGCTCGAGGTCCAGGTCCTCCTCGAGGCAATTGCGGCAGGAGGCTCGGTCGCGCCCCACGGCGCCACCTTCGAGGACGGCTACCGCTGCGCCGAGGTCTGCGACGCGGTCCTGCGTTCCGCGGCGAGCCAGAAGAGGGAGGTGATCGAGTACCGATGAAGACCAGCCTGGGGATCTGGGCCTTTGGCCCGATGGTGACGCGGTTCATCCCGTCGGGCTACCAGCCGCAGTGGGCCGGACAGTCGACGGCCGAGCGGGTCAAGCGCGCAGTGGACGGGCTCGGCGATCTCATCGACGGCTACGAGTTCCACTACCCGCAGGAATTGAGGGAGGAGAACCTCGACGAGGTTCGTGCGGCCCTCGGCGAGCACGACATCTACTGCATCGCCACCGGTCTGCACCTGGACTCCCGCTTCGGGAAGGGCGGCCTCACGTCGCCGGATCCCGAAACCCGCGCTGAAGCCCGCCGGCGGACGGTCGCGGCGGCCGACTTCGCAGGCTCGATCGGGGCGCACTTCATCGTCTGGCCCGGGATCGAGGGCTACAACTATCCCTTCCAGACGCCCTACGCGGAGAGTTGGGCCTGGCTGGTGGAGGGAATCGGCGAGGCCGCCGAGCGCTGCCGCGAGCACGGCGTCCTGCTGTTCCTCGAGCACAAGAACTCCGAGCCGGCGATGAAGATCTTCATGCGAAACATCGGGATGACCCTGCACGTGATCCACAAGCTCCGCGGCGAGGGGCTCGACAACGTCAAGGTCAACATGGACTGGCAGCACCTGATCATGAATGGCGAGAACCTCGCCGAATATGCGGCGATGCTCGCCGCCGAGGGGCTGCTCGGCCACCAGCACGCGAACTCCGGCTGGGGGCTCTTCGACGACGACAACATGGTCGGCGCCACGGCCTTCATGGAGACGCTCGAGCTCGCAGTCGAGCTGCGGCGCGCGGGCTACGGGCAGGAGGGCGAGCGCCTCGGTTTCGACCTCTATCCGTACACCGAGGATCAGGTCGCGGCCGTTCGCCGCAGCGTGCTCCAGTGGCGCTTCATCGACTCGGTGGCCGCACGCATCGAGGACGCTGCGCTCCGCAAGGCGCAGCAGGCGAAGGACGCCGTCAGCGCGTACGAGCTGGTCTACCAGGCCCTCGGCGGCGAATGAGGCTGGATCAGGCACGCGCTCTGGTCGACGCGGTCCTCGACGGCGCGCCTGGGCCTTTGTCGGTGTTCGTCGCTGACGCGCACGGCGAGCTCGTCGCTGCCGCGACCATGGACGGCGCCGAGCCGGATACGCGGCTCAACGCGCAGCGGAAGGCCTACACGGCGGCGCGTGGCAAGTTCCGCTCGACCCGCGAGCTGGCGGCGGCCGTCGGGAGCGATCCCGGAGAGCTCGCGAGCTTCGATCCCTTCTTCACATTCTTCAAGGGCGGCGTCGCGGCGTTCGAGGACGGGACCCGCGTCGGCGCGGTCGGCGTGAGCGGCCTGCCCGGCGACGAAGACGACCGCGTCGCGCGTGAGGCGATCGTCGCGGCCGGCCTCGCCCTGGAATGACGTCGCTCGTCGGCCTCGACGTCGGGACGAGCGGCGTCAAGGGGCTCAGGCTGTCGCCCGAGGGCGAGGTGCTCGCGCGAGCCGAGGAGTCGTATCCACTCTCCATTCCTCAGCCCGGGTGGGCGGAGCAGGATCCGGAGGACTGGTGGCGCGCCGCCGAGGCCGCTGCGGCGAAGCTGGGCGGGGAGGGGGTCGCGGGGATCGGCCTCTCCGGGCAGATGCACGGGCTCGTCGTCCTCGACGAGCAGGAGCGCGTGCTGCGGCCGGCCATCCTCTGGAACGACCAGCGCACGGCTGCCGAGTGCGCCGAGATCGAGGCCAGAGTCGGGTTGCGGGAGCTCATCCGGCTGACCGGCAACCGTGCGCTGCCGGGTTTCACCGCGCCGAAGCTCCTCTGGCTTCGTCATCGTGAGCCCGAGACGTACGCGCGGATCGCCCACGTGCTCCTGCCGAAGGATTACGTGCGTCTGCGCCTGACGGGAAAGCACGCGACCGACGTGGCCGACGCGTCCGGCATGCTCCTGCTCGACGTCGCCCACCGTCGTTGGAGCGACGACCTGCTCGGTGCGCTCGAGCTCCCCTCGCAGTGGCTCCCCTCACTGCTCGAGTCTCCGACAGTCTCCGGCCACGCCGGGGACGGGATCCCTGTCGCGGCAGGGGCCGGGGACCAGGCGGCGGGCGCTCTTGGAGCCGGCGTCGACCGTCCGGGCCCGCTCTCGGTCGTCCTCGGAACGTCAGGCGTCGTCTTCGCAGCGTTACCGGGTTACGACACGGATCCCGAGGGTCGCGTCCACGCGTTCTGTCATGCCGTTCCCGGCGGGTGGCACGCGATGGGCGTGATGCTCTCGGCGGCCGGCTCGTTCCGCTGGTTGCGGCAGGTAGTGGCGCCCGACGAGCCGTACGGGAAGCTCGTCGCGGAGGCCGAGCGGTGGCCGCCGGGAGTCGAGGGCCTGATGTTCCTGCCCTACCTCGCCGGCGAGCGGACGCCGCACGTCGACCCGGCTGCGCGGGGCGCCTTCGTGGGCCTCGAGCTCCGCCACGACCGCGGCGCCCTCGTCCGCGCGGTCCTCGAAGGCGTCGCCTTCGGACTGCGGGACTGCCTCGAGATCCTTCGCTCGATCGGCGTCGACGCCGAGGTTGCGCGCGTCTCGGGCGGCGGAGCGCACAGCGACCTCTGGCTTCGGATCGTGGCGTCCGTGCTTGGGCTGCCGCTCGAGCGCACCGCCGCGGAGGAAGGTGCTGCCTTCGGAGCCGCACTCCTCGGGGGCGTCGCCGGCGGCGTCTTCTCCGACGTCCATCAAGCCGTCTCGGCCACCGTGCGGGCGACGGGCATCATCGAGCCGGAGCCGGAGTGGATCGAGCCGTACGCTGCTGCTTACGACAGGTTTCGCTCGCTCTACCCGGCCCTACGACCTCTGGAGGACGCATGACATCGCTGGACAAAAAGGTCGCGCTCGTCACCGGGGCGAGCCGGGGAATCGGGGCAGCCGTCGCTCGCGCGCTCGACGCTCAGGGAGCGCGACTGGCCCTCGCATCGCGGAGTGGGGACGACCTCGGCATTCCGGACGCGGTCGCCCGCCCCTGCGACGTCCGGCGGCGCGAGGATCTCGAAGCGCTCGCCTCCGAGGCCGCCGAGCGGTTCGGCGGGATCGACATCCTCGTGGCGAACGCCGGAGTCGGCGCGTACGGGCCCTTCCTCGAGCTTCCGCCGGACCAGCTCGAGGAGATGATCGACGTCAACGTCAAGGGGACGCTCTACGCCGTCCGCGCGGTGCTCCCCTATCTCCTCGAGAGCGACGCGGCCGACATCGTCACGCTGGCTTCTGAGGCAGGGCGGCGGGGCCTGCCGTTCGAGGCCGTGTACTGCTCGTCCAAGTTCGCCCAGGTCGGCTTCACGCGGGCCCTCGACCACGAGCTGCGAGAGCAGGGCGTGCGGTGCACGAACGTCTGCCCGGGCGGCGTCGCGACCGACTTCGCAATGGGGCGCGGCCGCACCCAGGACATGCCTGAGCTCGCCGGGATGATGACGGCCGACAACGTCGCCGAGGTCGTCCTCTTCGTCCTGACCAGGCCCCGGAACCACCGGATTCTCGAGATGGCCTTTCGCCCGGTGACGGAGCCGTCGTGGGGATGAGCGTCGCTCGCCTCCGCCTCGCTCCCGTGGGGGAAACCTGGTTTCCTCCAAGAGCCCCCTTCATTGACGCAGTGGGGGGGCCGCCCCCGGGGCCCCCCCCACCCCCCCACCCACCCTGGACCGCGGGCCCGCCGCCTACCGCCCCGGGCCCGGGGGGGGGG
>JBKPFG010000056.1:0-14864 GCA_046728735.1 Actinomycetota bacterium | reverse complement strand
TACGCGAGGTTGTTCCCGTCCACGAGGAAGAGCTCGGAGTCGCGCGCGGGGCCGTCGTCGAGCTGGAGCTCGGCTCCGGTGAGCGTCTTCGGCACTCTTCGAGTCTACGCGCCCGAGGCGCGCCTATTCCTCGCCCAGATAGGTCTTCCTTACCTGCTCGTTGTCGCGGAGCGCCTTGGCGTCGTCGGCCAGCGCGACATGGCCCGTCTCGAGGACGTAGCCGCGATTGGCGATGTCGAGCGCCATGAGCGCGTTCTGCTCCACGAGCAGGATCGGCGTGCCCTGGTCGTTGATCTCCTTGACGATCTCGAAGATCTTCTCGACGAAGATCGGCGCGAGGCCCATGGAGGGCTCGTCGAGGAGAAGCAGCTTCGGACGGGCCATGAGCGCGCGCCCCATGGCCAGCATCTGCTGCTCGCCGCCGGACATGGTTCCGGCCTTCTGGGTCCGTCGCTCCTGCAGCCTCGGAAAGAGGGTGTAGACGCGCTCAAGATCCTCGTTGATCTCGGCACGGTTCTCGCGCTGGTAGGCGCCCATCTCGAGGTTCTCGAGGACGCTCATGCGGGGGAAGATCCGGCGGCCTTCCGGCGACTGCGAGATGCCCATGCGGACGATCTCGTGGGACGCGGTGTTCGTGATGTCGACTCCCCGGAACCGAATCGTGCCCTCACTCGGATGGTTGAGCCCGTTGATCGAACGCAGCGTCGTCGACTTCCCGGCACCGTTCGCCCCGATCAGTGTCACGATTTCCCCCTCTCGAACCTCGAGGGAGATGCCCTTGAGGGCCTCGATCGTCCCGTAGAAGGTGTGGACGTCGGTCAGCTCCAGGATGACCTTGCCGTTGCCAGTCGTTGCGTTCATCCGGTGGCTCCCGTCCCGAGGTAGGCCTCGATCACCCGTGGGTTCCCCTGCACTTCCTTCGGGGCGCCCTCCGCGATCTTCTCGCCGTAGTCGAGGACGGTAACGCGGTCGGAGATCCCCATGACGACCTTCATGTCGTGCTCGATCAGGAGCACGGTCATGTTCTGCTCTTCGCGTAGCTTGGCGACGAAGGCCGTGAACGTCGCGGTCTCATCGGGGTTCATCCCCGCGGTCGGCTCGTCGAGAAGCAGCAGCTTCGGCTCGGTAGCGAGAGCCCTCGCCACCTCCAGACGACGCTGGTCCCCGTAGGAGAGGTTCTTCGCGTACTCCTCGTCCTTGCGCCGCAGGCCCGAGAACTCGAGCAGCTCCCGGCCCTGCTGCTCGGCCTCGGCCTCCTCCCGCTTCAGGCCCGGAGTTCGCAGAATCGAGCGCAGCACGCCGCCACGGACATGGCCGTGCATTCCCACGAGCACGTTTTCGAGCGCGGTCATGTTGTGGAAGAGCCTGATGTTCTGGAAGGTCCGCGCCATTCCCAGCCCGGTGACCTTGTGCGGCGGCAGGCCGACGATCGGCTTGTCCTCGAAGAAGACGGCCCCCGCGGTCGGCTTGTAGACGCCCGTGATCGTGTTGAAGAACGTGGTCTTGCCCGCGCCGTTCGGCCCGATGAGGCTGACGATGCTGCCGCGCGGAATGACGAAGTCGATGTCGTTGACCGCGATCAGCCCACCGAACTCCTTCCGGACCTGGATCGCCTCGAGGATGTTGCCGTTCTGAGCCATCACGCCTGGGCGTCGTAGAGCGACGCCTCGCCCTCTCCTCCTGCGAATTCCGCTTTGCGCCGCGCACTAGGGATCAATCCTTCCGGACGGAAGAGCATCATCAGGATCAGGAGCAAGCCGAAGAGCCCGTACTTGTACTTCGTGATCTCGACGTCGTGGGCGGTCCCGGGGATGGCGTCGTTGAGGATGCTCCCGATTTTGCCGAGGCCGGTGAAGTTGAGCCACGAGATCAGGCTCGCCCCCACGATCACGCCCCAGACGTTCCCCATGCCTCCGACGATCACCATCACGAGCACGATGACCGAGATCTGGAAGGAGAAGCTCGTCGGGAAGATCCCGTTGATGAAGGAGCCGTAGACGGCTCCCGCGAGCCCGCCGAAGATCCCGCCGATCGCGTAAGCCCAGAGCTTCGTCCGCATGAGCGGCACGCCCATGGCGGACGCCGCAATCTCGTCCTCGCGCACGGCGATCCAGGCGCGGCCCATCTTCGAGTCCCGCAGCCTCAGGTTCACGAAGATCGTGATCAGGCACATGAGCAGGATCGTGTAGTACCAGGGCTTGAGCTCGCTCGGAAGCGAGCTGTAGCGGTCGGGGAAGAACCCGCCGGTGGCGTCGTTGGCCGTCTCACCGAACCCGGGCCGGTCGAGCTGGGTGAGCCCGCGAACCCCGTTCGTGAGGTTGTGGCCGCCGATGCTGTCGCCGTTGCGCATGACGTCCGGGATGATCTCCCCGAAGCCGAGGGTGACGATCGCGAGGTAGTCGCCGCGCAGGCGTAGAGTCGGCCAGCCGATGATGATGCCCGCGATCGCGCAGACGAGCCCGGCGAGGGGGACGACGACCCAGAAGCTGAGGTGGATCCCGGGGATCTCCTTGTTGCCGACGTCGAGGAAGTGGATGTTCTGCCCCGCGAAGAGGCTCGAGCCGAACCACCCGAGCGTGTAGGCGCCGAGGGCGAAGAAGGCGACGTAACCGAGGTCGAGCAGGCCCGCGTAGCCGACGACGATGTTGAGCCCGAGCGCGAGCATGACGTAGACGGCCATCTGGAAGGCGGCGTCCATGTCGATCCCGAGCCTGCCGACGAAGAGGCTGTGGAGGAAGTCCACGTTCTCGATCAGCAGCGGGTAGGCGACGATCACGGCTATCACGAGGACGGGCAACGCCCACTTCCGGGTCGTCTCCGAGCCCAGATCGGGGGCGCGCAAGCGGGCCGCGCGAGTAGTCACTGTCCCTCCGGCGTCTGCTCGCCCAGGAGCCCGGACGGCTTGAAGACCAGGATCAGGATCAGGATCGAGAAGACGACCGTATTCGTCCAGCGGGCGCCGAGGTTGAAGAGGAAGCCGGCGTCGTTGAGCGCCGCGATCTCGCCGAGCAAGATCCCTCCCAGCACAGCGCCGTTCAGGTTTCCGATCCCCCCGAGCACGGCCGCGGTGAACGCGAAGAGGCCGAGACGGAAGCCCAGGTCGAACTTCGTGTTCCCGATGTACATGGCGTAGATCGCTCCTGCGGCGCCCGCGAGCGCACCGCCGAGCGCGAAGGTGAACGAGATCGTGCGGTCGACGTTGATGCCCATCATTCCGGCGGCATCCTGGTCCTGTGCCGTCGCTCGCATCGCCTTCCCCGCCTTCGTGCTCCGGACGAGCCAGGAGAGGACGAGCAGCAGGGGGATGGTGATCACGATGACGATGAAAGCGCCCCAGTCGTACGTGACTCCGTGCGTCGAGATCAGGTTCCCCTGGGGGAAGATGTCGGGCACCGGCTGCGGGCTCGCGTCCTTCCAGATGAGTCCGATGTTCTGGAGCAGGAACGAGAAGCCGATCGCCGTGATCAACGGAGCCAGTCGCGGCTGGTTCCGGAGTGGCTTGTAGCCCAGCCGCTCGATGGTGACGTTGATCGTCATGCAGAGGAGCATCGAGAAGAAGAGCGCCATCGCAATCGAGTAGGCCCGCTGGGCCCCGGACGACGACGCCACCGCGGTCGTCCCGAGTGGAATCCCGAGCACGAGCGTCGTCGGGTAGAGCGGAAGCTGAAAGGCGCCCTCGGTGACGATCGAATGCGTCTCGAACGACCCGAGCATGAAGTTGTCGCCGTGGGCGAAGTTGATCAGTTCGATGATCCCGTAGACGAGCGTGTAGCCCAGCGCGACGAGGGCGTAGATGGAGCCGTTGGTGACTCCGATGAGGCCGACCTCGATGAAGCGGCTGGGCGACTCGATGAACTCCCTCAGCAGCCAGCCGAAGGTGGCGATCAGGAGGATGGCGCCGAAGATCCACAGGAGCCATTGAGAGACGGGGATTCGCCGCGTCGGGAGGGGTCGCGCCGTCGTGTCAGCGGTCGCCACGGGCGCAGACTATGACGCAGAGAGAGGGCCGGCACAACCGCCGGCCCTCTCTTGTCAACTGCTGTTCTAGAAGCTAGGAGGCAGCCTTGAACTGCTCCACGAACGTCCAGTTACCACCCTTGCCCTGGAAGATGGACTCGAACTTGTCCACCGGGTCACCATTCTCGTCGAAGGTGATCGGTCCGACGACGGTGTCCGCCGACGCACCGGCGAGAGCGGCCGTCACGCCTTCGCGCGAGCCGTCCGACTTCTCCAACGCCGCCAGCATCATCTGCAGCGCTGCGACGGCGTACGCGGTGTACACCTCGGGCTTACCGAACTGCTGCTCGACCTTGGCGTTGAACTCCTTGCCCGCGCCCGGAAGGTCGTCCGGGTTCAGGGTCGGAGCGCTGCCGTAGATGCCCTCGACGTTGTCCGCCCCGGCCTCGTCGAAGAGGGAGGCCTGGACGAAGCCGTCCGAGACAACGGTCTTCACCGTGTCGTTGTCTCCCACGACCGCGACCTTGTCCTTGACCAGCTGGCCGCCGTTGAAGCAGGAAATACCGCCGATGAAGATGCCGTCCGCCCCCGTCGACTTGATGCTCGTCATCAGGGCCTTGTAGTTCTGCGCGTTCGCGTCCCAACCCTCGTGGCCGGCGACCTCGAGCCCGATGTCCTTGGCCGCGGCTTCGAAGGCGTCGGCGACGCCCTTTCCGTAGGCGTCCTTGTCATCGAGGATGAACACCTTGGTGACACCGAGCTTGTCCTTCATGTAGGTCGCGTCGATCTGCCCCTGGACGTCGTCCGAGGTCACGACACGGGCGTAGTTGCGCGTGCCGCTCGGGTAGTACTTCTCGGGCTCGCCGCTTTCGGAACCGGGGCCGGCGTGAGTCAAACCGACGGCCGTGTTCGCGGGGCTGATGTATGCGAGTGAGGCCTCGTTCGCGATCGGCACCTCGATCTTCGCGCAGCCGGAGTTGAACGTTCCGAGCACGCCGATGATCGACTCGTCCTCGACGTACTTGCGAGCGTTCGCCGCACAGGTCGCCTCGTCCCAGGCGCCCTTCGCGGCCGTCGAGTCGTCGAAGGCCTCGAACTGGATCGTGTAGTTGCCGACCTTGTTCCCGATCTCCTGCAGATAGAGCTTGGTGGCGTTGTTCATCTGCTCCGTCTGGGCTGCGGACGAGCCCTGGAGCGGAAGGTCGGAGACGATCTTGACCGTCTTCGTCCCCCCACCTGTACCGCCGGACGTGCCGGTGCCCTCGCTCTCGTTGCCGCCGCCGCACCCCGCGGCGAGCAGAGCAAAGGCGCCGATCACCACGACCAGCACGGACAAAAGCTTCCTTCTCGTCACTACGCCTCCTCGTTCGCCCGATAGTTCTTCAGCGCTGCCTGGCAAGCACCGCTCGACATTCTCTGCGAGCGGGCACCGTCGTGCACGCCAGACTGGGCCGCTCCTTTGCTTGGCGCGAGATTATGACGCCGCGCGCCACGTCCAGCAAGCCGGCCCGGATACCATGGTCGGGGCATGGACCGCGCCGAAGTGGCGGAACTGGAAGACGCGCTGGACTCAAAATCCAGTGGGGCTCTGCCCCGTGCGGGTTCGATTCCCGCCTTCGGCATCGGTTTCCCCTCCTTGACGGAAGAGACGTTCGACCCCGCGCGAAGTTAGAGCATTGGCGCGAGTAGGCGTTCTCACTGGAGGCGGGGACTGTCCTGGCCTGAACGCCGTCATCCGGGCCGTGACGCGCCGTTCGCTGACCCGCGGGCACGAGGTCGTCGGGGTCCGCGACGGCTGGCGCGGCCTGGTCGACGGCCGTTTCACGGAGCTCGGGCCGCGCGAGATCTCCGGAATCCTTCCCCGCGGCGGGACGATCCTCGGAACGACTCGCACGAACCCCTACAAGACGGACGACGGCGTCGAGCGCGTGCTCTCGAACTTCGAGTCGGCGGGGCTGACCGCCCTCGTCGCCATCGGCGGAGAGGACACCCTCGGAGTGGCGGCGCGCCTCCACGAGGAGCACGGCTTCCCCGTCGTGGGCGTGCCGAAGACGATCGACAACGACCTCTCGGCAACGGACTACACGTTCGGCTTCGACACGGCGGTCTGGATCGCGACGGAGGCGATCGACCGGCTGCACACGACCGCCGAGTCCCACAACCGCGTGATGGTGCTCGAGGTGATGGGCCGCCACACCGGCTGGATCGCCGTCATGAGCGGGATCGCCGGTGGCGCCGACGTCATCCTCATCCCGGAGCAGCCCATAACCGTCGAGGACGCTTGTGACGAGCTCCGCCGTCGCCATGAGCGCGGGAAGGACTTCTCCATCGTCGTGGTCAGCGAAGGGTACGAGCTCACCTACGCCTCGGGCGAGACGCGTCAGGTCGCCGAAGAAGCGCGTGCCTCGGATCAGTTCGGCCACGTTCGCCTCGGAGGAGTCGGCGACGCCCTCGCACGCGAGATCGAGGAGCGCACCGGCTTCGAGACGCGCGTGACGGTCCTCGGCCACGTCCAGCGGGGGGGCTCTCCCACCCCGCGCGACCGGGTGCTGGCGACTCGGTACGGCCTCAAGGCCGCCGACCTCGTGCACGAGGAGCGCTGGGGGACGATGGCCGCGCTCCAGGGCGACTCCATCGGCGAGGTTCCGCTCGCCGCCGCGGTCGCCGAGCTGAAGACGGTCCCGCCCGGCTGGTACGACGTCGCCCGCGCTTTCTTCGGCTAGTTAATCGGCCGAAATCTTCGGCTGCGCCGCGATTTCGGCCGAACAGGTAAACCGACGGCGTACGCTGGAGCAGGGAGGGGCGACCACTTCATCGCCGCGCTCATCATCATCGGCCCCTGGATGCTAGGCGGCCTCCTCGGCTGAACTTGGGCGAGCGCGTGGCCTCGCGCCGCGATCGTGTGTTGGCTCGATATATCCGCCTCAAGCAGCGGCTCTCTTAGAGGAGCTCGACGAGAGGGAAGGCCCGGTGGCGCCGCGGCGGCACGAGGAAGTTCTGCCGGTGCGTGGTACGCAGGATCGAGTTGAAGCCTTGCTGGCGCGAGCGGGGGTCGAGCGGGATGCTCGAGCCGTCCGGGAGGATCCCGTCCATCGCCAGCCTTGCGCGGTGGAAGTCGTCGGCCGTCGGCGTGAAGACGGCGAAGTGGAGGCCGGCCGCCGGCTCGTCGCTCTGGCCGTCCACCTCCGGACGGGAGCTCCAGAAGAACGGGTTGTCGAGCGTGTTGAAGTCGGCCCGCTGCGGGACCGCCGTCCCCTTCGGAAAGTGCCGCCCGTCGTGCGCGAGGACGTCGTGTCCAAGGCGGGAGGCCGGCTGGATCCCGGAGCTGTGACCGACGGCGTAGTAGCGGCGAGCCTCGGCATGCACCGCGAGCACGCCGTCCGCGTCCGCCGCGTCCTGTGGAACGGTCTGCGTCCCCTCCGGCACGTCGAGCCCGGGCCTGAAGGTGGTCGAGACCCGCTCGCCGTAGTCGAAGTTCAGGTACCAGGCCTCGATGTCCTCGAAGATGTGCGACAGGTGCATCGCCGTCCCGCCGAGGAAGTAGCCGTCGGGCCACTGGTCGGTGTAACCCGGGAGCGTCTCGAAGTTGGCGATCCCGGGAGGGCCCAGGCCCGCCTTCTGGGTCGAGGTGAAGCCGAGGAAGAGCTCGGCCGAATCCGGGATCAGCTCGGCGCCCGGCACTCCCGCTGCGAGCGCCATCTGCTTCGGCAGGCTCCGCCCACCGTGAAAGCCGCCGCCCATGAAGCCCCGCCGGATGCTCGTGAGCTCGAAGGCGTCCCCCACCTCGTCGAAGATCTCCGACGAGACCGTGGCGATGTGGTCGCGGCTGTCGCTTCGGAAGAAGAAGGCGACGTCGTTGGCCTCGAGGATGAGCTCGTCCGGATCGCTCGGGAAGCGGATCGCGTCGATGAGCGCGAGCACGCGCCGTCCGGCCTTCTTCGAGGCGCGTACGTCCAGCGGGAGTCGCTCGCGCGCGGGCCCGGGCACGTAGCGCTCGAAGTATGGAAGTCCCCACCCCACGCTGACCGAGAGCCCGGCGGGCGCCGGGCCATACCGCTGGTCTGCCCGGGCCAACACCGCCTCGAGCGCCTCCTTCGCCTCGAGAAGCGCAGCCTTCGTGGGGCCGACGGCGACGGTGGCCGTCACCACCTCGTGATGAAGCGGAGGAACCACCACCTCGACGCCGTTGTCCACCACGGTCTCGAGCTTCCCGAGCGCGTGCTGCTCCGAGGGGAGCACGCGCGTCGGGGAGTCGGCCGACCCGAGAGCGAATCGGTCGACGAGCGCGTAGACGCCCGCCGCGGCGAGCGCGCCGGTCCCGCCGGCGACGAACTGCCTCCGGGTCAGGCGCACGTCAGGACTGGCGCGGGTCGATCCTGACCAGGCCGCGCACGATCCGGTCGAGATTCTCGGTCACCTGGCCGTACGAGATCCCGAATTGCGGCACGACGTGTTGGCTGACGGCGTAGAGAGAGCCGTCGGTGTGCCAGGCGTAGAGGACGTGCCAGGTGTCGGCGCCCCGATTCACGTTGTAGACCTGGATCTCCAGGCCCGCGATCGTCTTCTTCACACCCGGGTCGTCGAAGCACGGCTTGCCGTTACAGGTCGGAACGGCGGTGCGCCCCGGGTAGCCGCGGAGATTGACGTGCGTCTCCGCGACGTTCGTCTCGTACCAGAGAAAGCCCATCAGGTAGCTCCGGTCCTTGAGCACCGACTTCATCGCGTGCCACCGCCCGCCGATCTGGCCGGTCAAGGGCTCGGGCATCCAGCTCGGGCAGTAGACAGGCGCGTCGATCCGGTTGGCGAGCTTCTGCCAGCCGGGCTTCCAGGCCGCCGGGCAGACCGGTGCGCTCGCCGTCTGGTTGCCACCCGTGCTGGTCTGAGCGGCGCCCTGCTTCGAATCGTTGCCTCCGCCGCAGCCAGCAGCGAGCGCGACGAGGAGCAGGGGGAGCCAGCGGGTCAGTCGTGGCATCGCACCAATGATCGCAAAAGCAGCGAGGCGCCCCGCGGCTACTGGCGTCCCCGGCTATTGGCGTCCGGTCAGCTCCGCGAGGACGTCCGAGAAGACCTCGGCGCCCACCAGCACAGCGTCCACCCCGGCACGCTCGAGCGCGACGACCTGCTCGGGCAGCATCTCCGAGCGGAGGCGGGCGATGACGAGCTTCCCTGCGGGCACGTCCGGAAGAAGATCGAGGATGTGGTCGAGCTCCTCCTCGGCGCTGTCTGGGCGGGGATCTGCGATGACGAGTATCTCGGGATCGAAGCGAGCGAGAACCTCTGCCAGGTTCTCGGCATCCCGGACCTCGATCGCGCAATCGACTCCGAGCGCCATCGCGATCGGAAGGAGTTCGTCGACGCGTTCGCCTTCGCGGCCATCGGAGTCCACGACGACGATCCAGCCGTCGGCTCCCATTGGCTCGAGCCGTTCCACGTTCTGCCGGTCGTAGATCCCCCCATCGACGATCAGCGGGAGCGAAGTGGCTCCGCGCGCCTCCTCGGCCTCGCCCGTGGAGACCGCAATAGCCTCCGCGCCCGCCTCTTCGGCTGTCACGGCGATGGTGGCAACGTCTGCGTCCAGGCGCGGGACGATCGAAATCCCGTCCCCTTCGGAGATGGCCTGACTGAAACGGCCCATCAGGCTCGTGCGAGGGCGGCGGAGGGGTCGAGAAGGTGGACGGCGATCTCGGAGCCGATTCGTCCCGCCCCGGCGTTCACCATCACCTGGACATCGTCGATCGTGTGGAAGCCGCCGCAGGCCTTGATGCCAACGCTTTCCGAGAGAGCGTCGCGGAGAAGCTCGACGTCGTGGACCGTCGCGGGCGGGCCCTCGTGCCCGGTCGAGGTCTGCGCGAAGTCGATCTCGGCCCGCTCGATGATTCGGCAGGCGAGCTGCTTGAGCTTGTCGTCGAGCTGCCCGGTCGACACGATCGCCTTGAGGACGAGGGCGCCGCGACCGCCGTTCGCGGTCTTCATCCGAATCCTGCGGGCGAACGCGACGAGCTCATCGCGCACGAGGCGGAGGTCGCCTCGCCTGAGGGCGTCCACGTTCATGACGAACTCGAGCTCCCCGGCTCCGTCGGCGAGCGCGCGCTCGGCCTGGGCGATCTTCGCCGCCGCGCTCTCCGCTCCGGCCGGAAAGCCCACGACCGCGCAGACTTTCACGTCACTGCGGCCGAGCTCCTCCGCTGCCGCGGCTACGTGAAGAGGCAGGACGCACACGGAGGCGAGATGAAGCTCGCCCGCCTGACGGCAGAGCGCCTCGACCTCTTGCGTTGACGCGGCATCGTCGAGCAGCGTCTGGTCGATTGTCTTGGCGAGCGCCTCGGTCCGCAGAGCCATGCGAAGTCTCAGTCTAGGCCCCTTAGACCCCGATCGGGTGCCAGACGGTCTTCAGCTCGAGGAAAGCGGCGGCATGCCAAGGCGATTGCCCTTCGCCGTTTCGCACCACTCGCTTGACGTTGTCCGCAGCCAGCTGCTCGAGCTCGCGGCGGTCGCCGTCCACGCCTTCCAGGTCGATCGCGTTCACGTCCATGTGCCCCGCAAGGACCGGGCCGAGCTCGCTCTTGCGGCCGGTGAGCACGTTGACCGCACCGGCGGGCACATCCGAGGTGGCGAGCACCTCGCTGAGGGTGATCGCCGCGAGCGGGCGTTGCTCCGAGGCGACGAGGACGACCGTGTTCCCGCCGACAATCGCGGGCGCGAGTCGTGACACGAGTCCGGCCAAGGGAGGTTCTTCCGGAGCGACCACGGCGACGACCCCAGTCGGCTCGGGCACGGTGAAGTTGAAGTACGGCCCCGCCACCGGGTTCGACGAGCCGAGCACCTGCGCGAGCTTGTCCGCCCACCCCGCGTACCAGACCCACGAATCGATTGCCTCGTCTACCTCGGCCTCGCCCCCGACCAGCTCGGCGAACTGGGCCCGGCGGCCCTCCATGATCTCGGCGACCCTGTAGAGAACCTGTCCGCGGTTGTAGGCGGTCATCGAGGCCCATTTGGGCAGCGCTTCGCGGGCCGCGCGGACGGCGTCACGGACGTCTTTCCTCGACGCGCGGGCGACGTTGGCGCCCTCGACCTCGTACGAGCGGCCCGACTCGGAGCGCGGGAAGGCGCCTCCGATGTAGAGCTTGTAGGTCTTCTTGACCGGAAGCCTCACGCTTTCGTCCTTTTCGGCGAGGCATTCGCGTGCTCTTGCTCTAAGACGGAGAGGTGCGGCGACCACGCGACGAAGGAGCAGCGCACCGCCTCGTACGCGTCAAATCTCGACGCATTAGCGTGGATGGTGGTCAGGGGTGGCCACATCAACGTCGCGCGCGTCATTCGAACCTCAGGTACGGCTCGAGCCCGTGCAGGCCGCCCTCCCGCCCGAAGCCCGATTCCTTGTATCCGCCGAACGGCGAGCCCGGGTCGAAGCGGTTGTAGGTGTTGGCCCAGATCACTCCCGCACGCAGCTGTTGCGCCATCGAGAGGATGCGCGACCCCTTCTCGGTCCAGACGCCCGCAGAGAGCCCGTACGGCGTGTTGTTCGCCTTCTCCACCGCCTCGTCCGGCGTTCTGAACGTGAGCACGGACAGCACCGGCCCGAAGATCTCCTCCTGCGCGATGCGGTAGCTCTGCGCCACGTTGGTGAACACGGTGGGCGCAAACCACCAGCCCTTCTCGGGCAGGCGGCAGGGAGGCTGGAAGATCTCCGCCCCCTCCTCCTCGCCCGCGGCGACGAGCTCCGTGATCCGATCGAGCTGCGCCTTGGAGTTGATCGCTCCCACGTCGGTGTTCTTGTCCAGCGGATCGCCGACGCGCAGGGTGCCCATGCGGCGCTTCAGCTTTGCGATCACCTGCTCGTAGATCGATTCCTGGACGAGCAGCCGGGAGCCCGCGCAACAGACGTGGCCCTGGTTGAAGTAGATCCCGTTGACGATGCCCTCGACTGCCTGGTCGAGGGGAGCATCGTCGAAGATGATGTTGGCCGCCTTTCCGCCCAGCTCGAGCGTGAGCTTCTTGCCCGTGCCGGCAACCGCCCGCTGGATCTCCTTGCCGACTTCGGTCGAGCCCGTGAAGGCGACCTTGCCGACCTCCGGATGCTTGACGACCTCGGCCCCGGCCCGCCCATCGCCGGTGACGATGTTGACCACCCCGGGCGGCAGCTCCGCCTGACGGAGGACGTCGCAGAAGAGGAGCGCCGTCAGGGGCGTCGTCTCTGCGGGCTTGAGGACGACCGTGTTGCCCGTGGCGAGCGCCGGAGCGACCTTCCACGAGAGCATGAGGAGTGGGAAGTTCCAGGGAATCACCTGGCCGGCCACTCCCACCGGGCGGGGCTCGCGGTTCGGGAAGGCGTATTCGAGCTTGTCCGCCCAGCCCGCGTAGTAGAAGAAGTGAGCCGCGGCGAGCGGCAGATCGACGTCTCGCGACTCGCGGATCGGCTTGCCGCCGTCGAGCGACTCGAGCACGGCGAACTCGCGGGAGCGCTCCTGGAGGATGCGCGCGATCCTGAAGAGGTACTTCGCCCGCTCGGCCGGAGCGAGGTCGGACCAGCCGTTCTCGAAGGCGTCTCGGGCAGCCGTCACCGCCAGGGCCACGTCCTCGCCGTCGGCGTAGGCGACCTCGGCGAGCGGCTCCTCGGTCGCCGGGCTGATGCTGGGATGGAACTCGCCGGAGCGAGGCTCGACGAATTCCCCGCCGATGAAGAGGCCGTAATGCTCCTCGAGGCGGACGATCTCGCGCGACTCGGGCGCCGGCGCGTAGTCGAACGACGAGGGGACCGGGGAACGGTCCTGGCGCTTTTCGAGCTCGCTCATCGCTCCTCCATGGTAACGAGGGGGTCACTCAAGGCCGGGCGCCGCCACTCCGATCTACTCGGCAAATGGAGGGGCTGACCGGAGATCTGTTCTGCATGGCCTGCGGTTGGAGCGGGAGCCGAGCACCGGCCGGCTGCCCCGCGTGCGGCGCGGCCGGTCTCGCGAACGCGCGCAGTGCAGCGCTCGTCTCGATTCCGGCGGGCGACTGGGTCTGCGATTCGTGCGCAGCACGTGATCGCGAGCTCTTCTTTCGCGGCACGAGGCGCGTGGGCTCCATCATCTGGTTCATCCGCATGAGCGTCGTGAGCGGCTACTGGTGTGAGGACTGCGCCAGAAAGAAGACCGCGATGAGTCTCGCCTACACGGGACTCATCGGTTGGTGGGGCTTCCTCGGAGCGTTCTACTGGGCGCCCCGCGCGACCTACGAGAACTGGCGCGCGGTCTGGCGGCCGCCGCGCAAGCCCCTGAATTGGGGCGCTATCCCTGTCGCTGCGGTGGCCGATGCCCTCGAGGAGGAACGCGCCGCACGACGAGATGACCGCTGGTCGGGCTTCGATCGCGACGAGGGCTGAGAGCGCGCCATGACCCGGCCCCTGCTCTTCTCCGCACTCGCTGCGAGCCTGCTCGTCCCTGCCGCGGGCGTCGCGGTCGCGATCGCCGCGGTCACTTCTCCGCCCGCGAGCTACTCGCCGGACGAAGCCCGGCCGCCGACCCAGTTCGACAAGGCCGACCTCGAGGCGATCCACGATGAGCTCGTGGCGCTGGATCTGCGCGCGACGCCCGGCGCAAGTGCGGAGATCGCCGAAGCGCGGCGGATCGCCCGCGAGGCGAGGGCCTGGGCGGTGCACTTCGAAGCCCAGCCGGAGTGGGAAGAGTTCGCTCTCGCAACGAGCGCGCTCGCGTCGGTGATCGCGGATGGCCTCGAACACCCCGAGATGTTCTCGTCGCGCGCCTACGACCGAGCCGTTGCACGGGAGCGGGCAGCAGCCGAGGAAGCCCTGCCGATCGAACCGGACGGGCCCTAGGCCGGCTCAGCCGTCAGCCGTCGAGCGGCACGTCGTCGAGCGTCAGGACTTCGATGTCCTCCGTCAGCTCCCTGATCCGCTGCAGATGGGGCTGGATGAAGCCGCGGAAGCGGGCGACCTTCTCGGGGTCGTCCCACGCGCCGAAGCTCCGGAAGACGTTCGGGCGTTCCTGGTCCTGCATGAGATAGGGCTCGGTGGGCGGCTGAAATTCGTCTGCGGCGTCACGGGCCATCGCCCGCCAGGCGGCGATGAAATCGTCCTCGCGGCCGGGCTTCACCGTCCAGACACCGTGAGTCCAGATTCGCGTCATCAGTCGAGCGTGAAGTAGTCCGGGCTCTGATAGCGCCCGGTCTTCTCCTTCCGGATCTGCAGGAGCACGTCGTTGAGCAGCGACGAAGCGCCGAAGCGGAACAGGTCGGGCGTCAGCCACTCAGGCCCGAGCGTCTCGTACAGGAGGACGAGGTACTGCACGGCCTGCTTCGCATGCCGGATGCCACCGGCCGGCTTCATGCCGACGCGCCGGCCCGTCTCCTCGTAGACGTCGCGGATCGCCTCGAGCATCACCAACGTGACCGGCAACGTCGCCGCGGGCTGGATCTTCCCGGTCGAGGTCTTGATGAAGTCGGCGCCGCCCGCGATCGCGAGCAGGCTGGCACGGCGGACATTGTCGTAGGTGCCGAGCTCGCCGGTCTCGAGGATCACCTTGAGGTGCGCGTCGCCGCAGACCTCCTTCACGCGACGGACCTCATCGTAGACCTTGGCGTAGTTCCCGGAGAGGAAGGCGCCCCGGTCGAGGACCATGTCGATCTCGTGAGCGCCCAGCTCGGCGACCCGCGCGGCCTCCTCGACCTTGATCTCGAGCGGCGACTGTCCCGACGGGAACGCGGTCGCCACGGAGGCCACTTTCACGCCGGAATTTCCGAGGCGCTCGAGCGCATGGGGTACGAGGTTCGGATAGACGCAAACGGCCGCCACAGGCGGGACGGTCAGGTCGGAGGGGTCCGGTCGCATCGCCTTCGAGCTAAGAGCCGCCACCTTCCCCGGGGTGTCCGCGCCTTCGAGCGTGGTCAGGTCGATCATGCGCACCGCG
>JBKPFG010000027.1:0-5844 GCA_046728735.1 Actinomycetota bacterium | reverse complement strand
AAGCTGCGGGAGAGGTATCCCGAGGTCAAGATCAAGCTCTTCACCCGGCGCGATTTCGATCGCCTCTCCCACAAATACAAACTGAACCTCGCCTCATAGAGCCGCTCGACCCGAGGATCGGAGAGATCTATCTCTCGCGTGACGAGATCCAGGGCCGGGTGACCGAGCTTGGTGCGCAGATCGCCGCCGATTACGCGGGCCGCGAGCCGGTCCTCGTCACGGTGCTCAAGGGAGCCTTCATCTTCCTCGCGGACCTGTCGCGGGCGATCCAAGCCCTCCACGCCCTCGACTTCGTCGTCCTCGCGGGCTACGAAGGCGCGCTCGGGGGCCGGACCAAGATCCGCCTGCTCAAGGACCTGGACCTGCCCATCACCGGCCGCGACGTCCTCATCGTCGAGAACGTCATCGATACGGGCCTGACGCTCAATTACCTGGTGAAGACCTTCAAGCTGCGGCGCCCTCGTGAGATCGCGGCGTGCACCCTCTTCGACCGTCCCTATCGGCGGCTCGTCGACGACCTCCCGCTCCGTTACGTCGGCTTCACGGTCCCCGACCACTACTTCGTCGGGTACGGATTCGACCTCGACGGACGCTACCGGGGCCTCCCGGACATGCGCATCGTCACGTAGTTTCCCGGCTTTGATCGAGGCGGCGATCCTCTACACCGGCTTCGAGTCGTCAGTCGGCCGAAATCTTCGACTGCGCCGCGGCTACAGATAGTTCAGAGGATCGACCGGGGTGCCGTTGACGCGCACCTCGAAGTGCAGGTGGCAGCCCGTCGAGTGGCCCGTGTTGCCCACGGCGCCGATGGTCTGCCCCTGCGAGACGGAGCCTCCGCCGACGTAGATCGCCGACTGATGCCCGTACGCGGTGGCCATGCCTCCGCCGTGGTCGATGAGCGTGAGGTTCCCGTAGCCGTCCATCCAGCCCGCGTAGACGATCCTTCCCGACGCGGCGGCCCGGATCGGAGTCCCGCAGGCGGCTCCGATGTCGATGCCTTCGTGCATTCGGCCCCAGCGCCACCCGAAGCCGCTCGTGATCGGGCCGCTCACGGGCCAGATGAAGCCGCTCGCGGACGGGGCCCCTCCTCCGCCTCCCGACGACCCGGCGGAGGCCTCTAGCTGGTCTGCGATGGCGGCGCTTGCGGCCTGCATCACCTCGAGGTCCTCCTCGTCCTTGTGCCGCTGTGTCCTGACGCCGGCGAGGAGGTTTTCCTTGCTGTCCCTCGCCGCAGCAAGAGCCGCCTGCCGTGCGAGCAGAGCCGCTCGGGCTGCGCGCTGCTCCTCGGTCTTCTGCGCAAGGATCGCCGTCGCGCTCGCGACCTCCGCCTTCGTCGCGGCGGTCTCCTCCTTCGCGATCTGCATCTGCACCTGGAGGCGCTTCATCGTTTCCGCGATGTCCTTGTCCTGCTGGCCGATGGCGCGGAAGTAGTCGAGCTGCTCTAGGAGGTCGGAGAAGCTCTGGGCCTGGAGCAGAATCTCGAGCTCGCTGGCCTCGCTGCTCTCGTAGAGCTGCACGAGCCGCTCCTCGAGGCGGCGCTGCGCGACCGCATGCTCCTGAGTCAGCCGCTGCAGGGTCGCGCCCTGCTCTCGCAGCTTGGCTTCCAGCCTCACGAGCTTGCTCCTGTGTGCTGCGAGGTCGCTCTCGAGCGTCGCCAGCTTGGCGCTCAGGACGTCGATGTCGCCGTTCAGCGCGTCGATCCGCGATGAGGCATCGGTGATCTCGCTCGTGAGCACGCCCTCCTTCGCCTTCGCGCGCTCGATCGAGTCGCGCAGGCCGGAGATGCGCGAGTCGACGGCGTTCTTGCGATCCCAGAGAGACTGGCCGAAGGCCGCCGGCACGCATAACGCGATCACCGCGGAGGCGGCGACGAGCACGGCGATGCGACGGGGGAGCGACACCGATTCTTGAGTTTCGCCGGGCGCGCGGACGTCCCTGCGCGACCAGCCGGGAACCTTTACGACCTCGAAGCCCGAGGTTTTACATCAAATTGCGGGGATTTTCCAGCGTGAAGGGCGGCTCAGCCCTTCCGCCGGGCCTTCGCCTTCGCTCGTCCGGATGAGGGGGGCTCCGGCTCGGCCGGAGGCTCGTCGGGGCTCGGCTCGGGCTCCGGGAAGGGCTCCGGGCGGTCGGCCTCGTCGGGCGGAGGCCACGGCTCGGGGATGCGCGGCGGCTCCGGGGGCTGCTCGCCCTTGATCTGCACGGTCGGCTTCACGCCCGCCTGGGCATGCTGGACGCGCGCTTCGATCTGACGGATGAGGGTCTCGATCTCGGCCTCCTTCTCGCTGATCTTGTCGACGATCGCCTGAACGTCTGCCTTCGCGGACTTCGTTCCCGCTTTGTCGCCGTAAAACACCGCGTGCCCCAGCCGGTGCAGGGCTCTCCCCTTCTCCGCCTCCAGCTCGGCGCGCTCACGGCGGGCTCGGAAGAGCTCGAGATGGCCGCGTGAGCGGGCTGCCACGGCGGCACGCGTGGCGAAGAACCGCTCGCGAACGCCGAGCAGCGCGAACTTCGCGGCGCGCCGCTCGGCCTCCCGCTGGGTCAGGAAGAGGATTCCGGCAGCGAGAAAGGCGACCACGCCCCACGCCCACACCCCGCCCACCAGGAGGACGATCGAGCCGATCCAGACGACCACCGCGATCACGAGCACCGGATGAGGAGGCCAGCGATGCCCTGATGGCCGGATCTCGGTCGCGGTCGCCGCAGCCTCTTCGGTCAGGGGCCGCCCGCACTCCGGGCAAAAGCGGCTCGAGGCGGGCACCGAGGTCCCGCAGTGCGGGCAGTCACGCATGGACGTCTTCCCGGGCAGGTCGGGAGGGCCTGGTCTCCGGCTCGAGCGCGCGTAGGGCTTCGGCCGCCTGGCGCCGGAGCGGCGTCACGAGCTCACGGTAGTCGGCGTCGGAGATCTTTCCGGTGCGGTGGTCGAACTCGAGCTCCTTCAGCGCGGCGAGGGCTCGATCGCGTTCCTCGGCCAGCCGCATGCGCTCTCGCGCTTGAGGAGGTAGCTCGGCAAGACGGTCGCTCTCGGGAGCCGGCTCGCGCAGGAACGGACGCGCCACGAGGAGGACACAGGCGAGGGCCAGCAAGAGCGCGAGGATGACGGCAGCTGCTTCCATCGGGTTGTCAGGCCGGGGCGTAGGCGAAACGTCGCGCCAGGCGGCGCTGCTCCCGCGCGTCCGGCCACATCGTGATCAGCGAGCCGAGGACGAAGACGAGCCCGGCCAGCCAGATCAGGTTCACGAGCGGGTTGACGAGGACCTTGACGAAGACGCTTCCGTCTGCGTTGAACTGGTCGACGATCACGAAGAGATCTTCGGCGCGGAGCCAGTCCGAGCGGATCGCGACCTCGTTCGAGACTTGCTGCTCGGCCGGGTAACGGTTCTTTCCGGCGGACATCGCCCCGAGCGCCTTGCCGTTCCTCGACACGTCGAACTTCGCGCGGAGCTCGGTCGCGTTCGCGGCCCTGCGCTGCACGCTCTGAACGTACGCGAGATCGTACGGGCCGATGTGCAGGGAATTCCCTGGGGCGAGCCTCGCCTCTTG
This sequence comes from Actinomycetota bacterium, assembly GCA_046728735.1. Taxonomy (GTDB): domain Bacteria; phylum Actinomycetota; class Thermoleophilia; order Gaiellales; family Gaiellaceae; genus JAIBJP01. The sequence goes on along the minus strand of JBKPFG010000027.1, from coordinate 2,301 downwards.
CGTCGTGCCGAAGCCGCCGATCCCGATGGCGCCGATGAGAAGAAGCACGATCGCCGCATGGACGATGTACCCGCCGTAGCGGCGACGGTTGCGGCCCACAAGGCCGGTGAAGGCGCCCAGCCAGCTCTCATCGCCGAGCGAGCGCCGCGCGCGCGTTCCGCGCACGAACTCGAGCGCGATCGTGGTCAGGACGAAGGCGGCGAACGTGTAGCCGACGAGCCCGGCCGGGCTCGAGCCCGCTCCGGCCAGGAGCAGGACGACGCCTGTCACCAGCGCGACGCCGCCCGGCCAGAGCAGCGACTTCCCCAGGGCGTGCAGCGAGGCGCGCCGCCAGGCCACGAGCGGGCCCACTCCCATGAGCAGGACGAGCGGGAGCCCGAAGGCGATCGCGAAGAAGTCGTAGTAGGGCGCGCCCACGGTGACGGCGACGCCGCGGACAGCCTCTGACACGAGCGGGAAGACGACGCCCCAGAGCACCGTCAGCGCGAGTGCTACCAGGAAGAGGTTGTTGTAGAGGAAGGCTGCTTCCCGCGAGATGAGCGACTCGAGCCGCGTTGGCGAGCGCAGGAGCGGCAGACGCACGAGGATGAGCGCGATCGAAGCTGCGACGACGACAGCGATGAAGCCGAGGAACCAGGCTCCGATCGACGACTGCGTGAAGCTGTGGATCGAGTTGATCACTCCGCTCCGGGTGAGGAACGTGCCGAAGAGCGAGAGCGCGAAGGCCCCGGCGATCAGCACTGCGTTCCAGACGCGGAGCATGTTCTTCCTCTCCTGCACCATCACCGAGTGGAGGAACGCGGTCGAGACGAGCCAGGGCATGAGGGCGGCGTTCTCGACCGGATCCCATGCGTACCAGCCGCCCCATCCCACCTCCTCGTAGGCCCACTTGGCCCCGAGGAGAATGGCGAAGCCAAGGAAGGTCCACGACGCGAGCGTCCAGCGGCGGGTGGCGATGATCCAGCGCTCGTCCGTGCGCTTGGACGCCAGCGCGGCCATCGCGAACGCGAAGGGAATCGTCAGTCCGACGTAGCCGAGGTAGAGGAGCGGCGGGTGGGCCATCATGTAGGGGTTCTGCAGGCTGGGGTTGAGCCCCGCCCCGTCCGCCGGAGCAGCCGCGGTCTCGAAGGGCGACGCGACGGCGACGAGCATGAAGGCGAAGAAGCTCGCGATGCCGCCGAGAATGGGCACCGTCCACGGCAGGACGTCGCGCGTCAAGCCTCGGTTCAGGGCGACGGCTGCGGAACCCATCGCCGTCAGGACCAGCAGCCACAGGAGAAGTGATCCCTGCTGGCCGCCCCAGAACGCCGAGATCGAGTAACGCAGCGGGAGCTCCCGCGAGGTGTGGTCGGCCACGTAGACGAGCGAGAAGTCGTGCCGGATCAGCGCCGCGAGGAGGACGACCGCCGCGACAGCCACGGCGGCGAGCGCAGCGAAGAGCGCGTTCGTCGCCGACTCGTGCAGCCGCCGGCGGCCCTTGAGGGCCGCGTACCCGCCAGCGAGGGCGGCGTAGAGGACGAGCCCGAGGGCGACGACGAGCGCGGCGCGGCCGAGCTCGGGCATCTCAGGAAGGCTTCGAGTTGGAGTCCGGGGCGTACTTGGACGGGCACTTCGTCACGAGCGAGTTGCGCTCGGCGACGAAGATCCCGTCCTGGAGCCTGCCGCGCACCGAGACGTCTCGCCCGGCGGCGAAGAGGTCGGGTACCGAGCCCGTGTAGAGGACGGGGACGCTCGTGGTTCCGTTGATGTCACGAAGCCGAAAGCGCAGACCGCCCTCGTGGGCATCGCCGCTCACGGGAGCGAGCACGACGCCCGCGAGGCTCACCGTCCCGCTGTGCGACGCAACCTGGCTCGGCCGCAGCGAGGGCGTCGACCCTCCGGCGAGGCTCGTGTAGAGCAGGAAGACAGCGAGGGTCGCCGCCACGGAGAGCGCGATCACGAGCCGCGCGGGACTGCGCCGCCTGGGCACGCCCCGATTTTACTCAGGGAACGGTTTTAGCTCTTGGGGAGCGTCTCCGGCTTGCGGTCCGGGATCCGATAACCGTGATCCCGGCAGAGCGAGCCCGGAGCGTCCTCTGTGAGCGCGTCGCAATAGCCCTTGCCGTACGCGGCCCGCAGGAAGGCCGCCACGACCTCGAGGTTCCACTCGCCGACCCCGCAGGCCTCGCTCCAGAGGTCCGCGAGCCGGAGATCGATGTCCAGCTCGAGGAGCTCGATGCGCGTTGGTCGCTTCGCCATGTGGAAGACCGTACTCTTGGCGTCGGACGGCATGACGACCCGCTTCGGACCCGCCCGCGTTCC
>JBKPFG010000111.1:0-2574 GCA_046728735.1 Actinomycetota bacterium | reverse complement strand
TGTGCCCCTCGCCGGGGATGTAGGCGCCGACCTCCATCCCATTCGTCAGGCGAACGCGGGCGACCTTGCGGAGCGCCGAGTTCGGCTTCTTCGGCGTGGCGGTGTACACGCGCGTGCAGACCCCCCGCTTCTGCGGGGCGCCGCGAAGGGCTGGGGTCTTCGTCTTCGCCTTGGGGGCCTGGCGGCCCTTTCGGACAAGCTGATTCACCGTCGGCAACGCGTGTGTCCTTCGTTCAAGAGGTAACTAGACGCAACAAAAGGCCGGCGCGGGCACGCCGTGCCGAACCCGGAGGGCATGGTAGCAACAACCCCGCCCGCGCCGCAAAAGCTCGTACCAGGCGATTATTGTGCGCGGAACGCGGCCTCCGGCCGGCTTGCCGGGACGGAAAATTGACTTGCTCCTGAGCGACGATAGCGTGACTTGGATCGCCGTCGGGCTCGCCCTCGGCGCTGTCGTCGTCGCCCTCGCCGCCGCAATCGTCGTCCTTCTGACGCTCCGCCGAAAACCGGCCCCACCGAGCGAAGGCCATGACGAGCCGGCGACCCACGAGTTCAACCGCGCGCTCGACGACGCGCGGGAAGATACTCGGCGGGCGCACGAGCTCGCGGAGATCGCGACGAGCGTCGACCTCGACACGGTGCTCGCGAGGGTGCTCGAAGCCGCCGGTCGGCTGCGGGGCATCGACGCTGCCATGCTCGTCCTCCCGCGGGCCGAGGGGTCGGGCGAAGAGCCGATCGTCGCCTCGATCGGCATGACGGCCGAGGAAGCGGTGCGCCAGCCCGTCGGCGGCCCGCCGAGCGGGCAACCCGCGCGCGCCGTGCGCATTGCGTACCGCTACACGGCTGAGGAGGTGGACGACGGGAGCGAGCTCTTCCGCGGGGGTCTGTCCGTCCCCCTACGAGACGAGGACGACGAGACCATCGGGACGCTCGCCGCCTTCTGGCGCCGGAGCGACCGCGAGGTCTCGGACGCTGAGCTCGCCCACCTCGAGGAGCTTGCTCTCAGGGCTGGACCGGCGATCGACAATGCACGCCGTTTCCGGGAGGCCAGGCAGCTCGCCGATCTCGACGCGCTCACGAACCTGCACAACCGCCGCTACTTTCACGAAACGCTCGCTCGCGAGGCGACGCGGGCCCATCGCTACGACCGCCGGCTCTCGCTGGTCGTCTTCGACATCGACGACTTCAAGGCGATCAACGACCGCATCGGCCATCTCTCGGGCGATGAGGTCCTCGCCTCGGTGGCGGAGCGCGTCCAGTCGGCCGTCCGCGGCGCCGACATCGCCTGCCGTGTCGGCGGAGACGAGTTCGCGGTCATCCTTCCGGAAGCGACGATCGAGGACGCCGAACAGCTCTACAAGCGGGTTCAGTTCGCCGTGGCCGCGCGGCCGCTGGGCCCGTTCGAGCGCATTCGCCTCTCGGCGGGAATCGCGGAGCTCAGGCCCGAAGACGACGCCAAGACGTTCTTCGAGCGGGCGGACGAGGCCCTCTACCGCGCCAAGGAGTCCGGCAAGGGCCGTTTCAATGCTGCAAACGGCCTGGCGTAGATAAAGGCAGGTTTTGCGGCGATTTTACAGTCTCCGCACAGGTCGAATTCGTCCCCATCTGGCTGTGGAACCTGTGGATAACTCGAATTGTCGCCCGGAGCCCGACCAGTGTCCCGAACGCACTCCGGGCCGGCATCCCTCGTTCGGGGGATGACCGCCGAAAGCACCGCAAAGAGCGAGGATTCCGGAGCTAGACGCTCTGGACGAGGCTCGCAAAGGAGGCCAGCGAGCGGGCCCGAGACAACGCGCTGACCGCGCGTCTAGTCACACGGGGTCCGCGAGCGCAGGATCCTCCAGCGAGCGTCGTCCGGCGGGGGCAAAGCCGGGCTTTGCCCGGCTAAGCCCCGCCCGTCAGAGCGTCTAGCTAGCCCTCTTCGTCGAGGGGGGAGTCGACCTCGGGGACCTCTTCGGCCTCCAGGTCGGTGCGCCCGGCGCCGTCGCCGCCGTTCGTCTCGGGCTCGCCGCCGAACGATATGTCGAGCAGGCCCAGCTCGGGCTCGCCGTCGGCTCCGATCTCCTCCAGCGCGGCCAGGAGCTGCTCTTCCGTGGGCGGGCGCCGGAGAGCCTCGGCCGGGATCTTCTCGCTCGGGGCGATGTCGACACCGCGGTACTTCTTGAGGCCGGTGGCCGCCGGGATGAGCTTCCCGATGATGACGTTCTCCTTCAGGCCGAGCAGCCGGTCGACCTTGCCCTCGATCGAGGCGTCGGTCAGCACCTTCGTCGTCTCCTGGAAGGAGGCCGCCGAGAGGAAGGACTCAGTTGCGAGCGAGGCCTTCGTGATTCCGAGGATCAGGGGCTCGTAGGTCGCCTGCTCCTTCTTCGCCTTCTTGACGCGGGCATTCTCACGCTCGACGACCACGCGGTCGACGAGCTGGCCCGGCAGCAGGTCGGTGTCGCCGGCGTTGTCCACCCGCACCTTCTTCAGCATCTGGCGCACGATCAGCTCGACGTGCTTGTCGTGGATGTCGACGCCCTGCGACTTGTAGACGTTCTGCACCTCGCCCACGAGGTAGACCTCGGTCGGCGT
>JBKPFG010000043.1:0-2254 GCA_046728735.1 Actinomycetota bacterium | reverse complement strand
CATCGCGATCCCCTCGTACCTCAGCTTCCGGGGGCGCGCCGAGAAGTCGGCCGCACAGGCCGACGTTCGCGCCGCCATCCCCGGTGTGGAGGCCTACTACGCAGACCACAACACCTACTCGTCCCTGACGTCCGCGGTCCTCAAGGCCTCGTACGACCAGGGGATCAAGAACATCAACGTCGTCCGCGCGACCTCCACGTCCTACTGCATCAACAGCACCGTTGGTCAGAACACCTACAAGAAGGGCGGCCCTGCGGCCGACATCACGTCGGGCGCCTGTTAGTCAGGGCTCAAGCTTTTCTTCCCAGAGGGCGCGGGCAACCGCGCCCTCTGTCGTTAAGCAGTTAGACGCGTTTGCCGATAGGGAGAACGATGGCGTCGCACTTTCGTCTGCGCGTGCTTCTTCCCGTCGCCGTGCTCGGCATCCTCGGCCTCGGCGTGGGAGCGTTCGCATTCGGCCGCGGGCCCGTCTCGGGCGGAGGCGACACTCCTGGCCTCCTGCCGCCCCTCACGGGCACAACAACGACCACCGCATCGAGAAGCAACGCCGAGCTCGTCGCCTGGGCGAAGAAGGCCGATACCTGGTGCTCGGGGGTCAACTCGACGCTCGCCAAGCTCGAGCCCCCCAAGACGACCTCCGACCTCGCGCTTTGGCTCGCCAAGGTCGTCCAGATCCAGGACGACGCCGCTGCCGCCTTCCCGAAGCTCGGCTACCCGAAGGGCTACAAGCAGGCCGTCGTCCGCCTCCAGGTGAACCTGAGGCAGAGCGCGCTCGCGTCCCACGCGGCCTTTCGCGCTCTTCGCGAAACGAATCAGTACCCATTCAGCCAGGCGCTCAAGCGCTGGGCTGAGCTCGACACCAACTGGCAGCTCGACATGCGCCATCTCGGCGCGCTCGTCTGCGCCACAGACTCGCCGGACGTCTCGTCGGCCCGCAGCATCGCCAAGTACGGGTCGGCCGGCGCCGCCCTGAACGCCGGCCTGCTCCACAAGCATGTCGTCGTGGTGCTCTTTTACGCGCCGGGCGACGACTACGACACCATCCAGACTCGCGAGACGCGCGCGGGCGCACTGGACGCCGGCGCGAGCTTCCTCGCCCTCGACGTGACGAAGAACGACGAGGTGGCCGCGCTCGCCGCCCAGTACGACGTCCGCGACGCGCCGGCAACGCTCGTGTTCATTCCGGGGCCGAAGGTCTTCTACCGCGTCGCCGGCTTCATGGACCGCCAGTCGGTGGCCCAGGCTGCCACCGACGCCCGGACCAGGTGAACGAGCCCGCGGTTCAGCCCGACGCGCTGAGGGGCCAAGAGCTCGCTCGGCGTTCGGCCCGCAAGGACGGGCGCGAGATCGTGACCATGCGCTGCGTGGAGACGAACGGGGCCTTCGCGATCGAGTGCGACGTCTACCCTGCGGACGGCCTCCGCGTGGAGCCGTTGCGCCCCGGCCCGTACCGCTTCGCCACGCGCGCTGACGCGGACGCCTTCATCGACGAGGCCGTCCGGGCTCTTGAGCACCTCGGCTGCGAAATTTCCTAAGCTCGAACGATGGAGGGCTGGAAGGACAAAGGCTGGTCGTGGCCGTCGATTCTGGCCGGCTCGGTATTGGTCGGGGCTGCGCTTGGGGGCATGACGTATTTGGTCGAATGGGGTTCTCAGGGCCTCCCATCTTCGGAGTCCTAATGGGGGTCGGCTGGTTCGTAGTTTTCTCGGTGGCCAAGCTCACTCGCCGCAACTCCTTGGTGTATGCGTTTCTTCGCGTGATTGCGTCCGGGAAAATGCGCTAGCACTTTTCCGGACGCCTAGACGATGACCCGGGCCAGCTCTTCGACGGAGGTCAGGCCCGAAGTCACCTTCGCGAGCCCGTCGTCCCAGAGCATCTTCATCCCCGCCTCGATGGCCGCCCGCTCGATCTCCTCACGGCTTGCGTGCTGCGACGCGAGACGGCTGAGGTCCTCGGTCATCGTCATCAGCTGGTAGACGCCGACCCGGCCCTTGTAGCCGGTCTGGTTGCAGCGGGGACAACCCTTCTTGCGGTAGAGGCCGACTCCGTCGGCTGCCGCTGCCTGCTCCGCCGTGAAGCGCGCGTCGAGCATCTCCTGCTGAGTAGCCATGTACATCTCGCAGCAGTGGGTGCAGAGCTTGCGGACGAGACGCTGCGCGAGCACCGCGGTCACGGCCGAGCCCGTGAGGAAGGGCTCGACGCCCATCTCGTTCAAGCGGGTGAGCGCGCTCGGCGCATCGTTCGTGTGCAGCGT
>JBKPFG010000119.1:0-3626 GCA_046728735.1 Actinomycetota bacterium | reverse complement strand
TTCGCCCTCTCTGCCGCCAGCTCTTCGAGACGACTCCCCTTCCGGGGCTCGCGCCGACGTTCCCGATGGTGCTCGAGTCCGAGTCCGGCTTCCACTTCCGCCGTTACGGCGAGTCGCTCTGGGTCGCCATGCACGATACGGAGCCTCGCTGGGGCTTCGAGCAGACCGTCGACGAGTCCGTCCTGCCCGACCGGCTCGAGCGACTCGCGCGCCGCTTCCCGGCGGCGGCGGGCGCCGGAGTGGCCCGGGCCTGGGCGGGCCTCTACGACATGACGCCGGACGCACATCCGATCATCGGGCTCGTCGGGGACGGGGTGTACGCGGCCTGCGGCTTCTCGGGACACGGTTTCATGCAATCGCCCGCCGTCGGCCGAGCGGTCGCGGAGGAGCTGCTCGATGGAGAGGCCGAGCTCGACCTCTCCCCCTATCGCCTGGAGCGCTTCGCCGCGGGTGCCGTCTTCCCCGAGGAGGTCGTGCTCTAGGAGGGGTTGGCGGAACGTCGCTCGTCGCCGGGACGGGACGGTCGTTCCGAGGCACGAACGCAGGGAGCCCCGTGTCATTCTGAACGCGGATGCGTGGGGGCGACTCGTCTATCTGAACGCGGATGCGTTAGGGCGAGCGGCGCGCCTCCGGCGGCTCGGCCGACGTTTCGTCAAGCTCTCCTTTGGGCCAGGAGCGTGGCCCCGACTCCCGGGCGGACGCGCTCGAGCACGCGCAGGTAGATCTCGACCTCGCGGCGAGCGAGGCGGGCCGAGACCCGCTCGGGCGGTGTCAACGCGACTGTTCGGTCGTCGACGCGCTTCGGCTCGTAGGCCGTGCCCTCGAAGAAGTCGACCACCTGGTCGACGTTGGTCGGATGGTCGATTGCGATTTGCAACTGATAAATCACGCTCACTAGCGGGAACCCCTCATGAGGGAGTCCCGGGGGCCTTCGAAACTTGCTTGCCCAACCGTGTGAGAAACACGTCTCGGATGGGCATAAGGGCCGCGTGAGCCCCTCATCCCGCCCGAGCCTGATCAGGGATGCATCCTTCGAGCGGCTCTACCGTCGCCACCGCCGCGACGTCTACGGCGCAGTTCTCAGGGACGTGCGCGATCCGGACGAGGCCGAGGACGTCACACAGATTGCATTCCTGAACGCGTTCCGCGCCATCCGTCGTGGGGAGCAGCCGGACAAGCCTCGGGCCTGGCTCGTGACGATCGCGAAGAACGTGGTGCGGCGGCGCTACAGGGGTCTCGCGACGAGACCTCAGGAGGTGGCGCTCGACCCGGAGGTTGCCCCCGACCTGGTCGACCTGGACGGACCGACCGCGGGCGAGATCGCCGCGGCGATTCGGCGACTCCCGCCGAACCAGCGTGCCGTGATCCTCTTGCGGGAGATCCAGGGTCGCTCGTATGCCGAGATCGCCGATGAGCTCGAGCTTTCGCTTCCCGCCGTCGAGACGCTCATCTTCCGCGCCCGCCGGAACCTGAGCGAGGAGCTCAGGCTCGCCGATCATGTGCCCGCCACCCGCACTCGGCGCGCCGGCCGCCTGCGGAGCCTGTTCGCGCTGCCGGGGCTGGGCAAGCTCTCGCTCGGGTTCTCGTTCGGCCGCGCGGGGATGGCGGCCTTCGTGGGTGGGGTCGCGATCATGACAGTCCCGGTCGGGGACGTCGGGTCGGGGCCGCCGGCCGCACCGGCCGCCCCGCGCTCACCCGCTCTCGCGGAGCAAGGGGGCCCGCCCGCAACACCGACGGCCCTCGCGCCGAAGACAGAGGCAGCGCAAACGGACGGCCACAAGCGGGCCCACGATGAGTCGCCGGTCGAGGACTCCGCCAAGGACACGGGCAGCGGAAGCGGCGCCACCGACATCGTCGGCACCGTCATCGCCGGCACCGACCTCACCGGCGCCCTGCCGACGCTCTCGGACCCCCTCCCGGTGACGACATCGGTCTTGCCACCTCTTCCGGTGGAGCCGCCGGCGTTGCCGCCGCCACCGCCTCCCCCCGACCTGGATCTGCTCCCCTAGGGCCCGGCGCCTAGGGCATAGCTACATCCGGAAGACGCCGAAGGTGGTCTCGGGGATCGGCGCATTCAGGCTCGCGGCAATACCGAGCGCGAGCACCCGCCGTGTGTCGACGGGATCGATGATCCCGTCGTCCCACAGGCGCGCAGTGGAGTAGTAGGGATTGCCTTCGCGCTCGTACTTCGCGCGGATCTCGTCGGGGTCGGCGCGACCGACCGTGGTGAGCACGGTGGCGGCCTGCTCGCCGCCCATGACGCTGATGCGGGCGTTCGGCCACATCCAGAGCTGGCGCGGCGAGTAGGAGCGCCCGCACATCCCGTAGTTGCCGGCGCCGAACGAGCCGCCGACGATGACGGTGAACTTCGGCACCTGAGCGCACGCGACGGCCGTCACCAGCTTGGCGCCGTCCTTGGCGATCCCGCGCGCCTCGTACTCCTTCCCGACCATGAAGCCCGTGATGTTCTGGAGGAAGACGAGCGGGACGCGGCGCTTGCAGGCGAGCTCGATGAAGTGGGCGCCCTTGAGCGCGCTCTCGGAGAAGAGCACGCCGTTGTTGGCGAGGATCGCGACCGGAAAGCCCTCGATGTGCGCGAAGCCGCACACGAGCGTTTCGCCGTAGACCGCCTTGAACTCGTGGAGGCGGCTGCCGTCCACGATCCGCGCCACCACCTCGCGGACGTCGTATCCCTTCGAGTAGTCCTCCGGCACGATCCCGTGCAGGTCCGCCGGGTCGTGCAGCGGCTCCTCGGGCTCCTCAGGCTCCCAGGGCAGCTCGGGCCGCCGCATTCTCGACGCGGACGCGTTGACGATCTCGCGCGCGAGCGCGAGCGCGTGCTCGTCCGACACCGCGTAGTGATCCGCCACTCCCGACACGCGGGCATGGACGTCGGCGCCCCCGAGCTCCTCGGCAGTCACCTCTTCTCCGGTCGCCGCCTTCACCAGCGGCGGTCCCCCGAGGAAGATCGTCCCGGTTCCCTTGACGATGATCGTCTCGTCGCTCATGGCGGGCACGTAGGCGCCGCCTGCGGTGCAGGAGCCCATCACCGCCGCCACCTGCGGGATCCCGCGAGCGGACATGACGGCCTGGTTGAAGAAGATGCGCCCGAAGTGGTCGCGGTCGGGAAAGACCTCGTCCTGGAGGGGAAGGTAGGCGCCCCCGGAGTCGACGAGGTAGATGCAGGGAAGCCGGTTCTGCTGGGCCACCTCCTGGGCGCGCAGGTGCTTCTTGACCGTGAGCGGGTAGTACGTGCCGCCCTTGACCGTCGCGTCGTTGGCGACGACGACGCACTCGCGGCCCTCGACGACGCCGATGCCCGCGAGGATGCCCGCCGCCGGCGCGTCGCCTTCGTAGAGCTCCCAGGCCGCGAGCGCGTTCAGCTCGAGAAAAGACGACCCCGGGTCGAGGAGCGCCTCGACGCGCTCGCGCGCCAGCATCTTGCCGCGGGATCGGTGGCGCTCGACAGCGTCGCTGCCGCCTCCTTCGGCGACTTTCGCCGTGCGCTCGCGCAGCTCGGCGACGAGCTCCTCCATGCGCGCGCGGTTGGCCGCGAACTCGGGAGAGCCGCGCTCGACCCTCGTCTCGAGGATCGCCACTTACTCGGGCGAGGGGAGCTTGGCGAG
>JBKPFG010000146.1:0-11839 GCA_046728735.1 Actinomycetota bacterium | reverse complement strand
CCTCATCAACGCCATGCTCCTGGCGGAGGGGTGGAACTCTCCTCGCGCAACCGTCTGCATGCATCTCGCGCCCACGGCCAGCCGCCGCGTCTACCAGCAGCGGATCGGCCGGATCATGCGCATCCATCCGCGCAAGGAAGCCGGGGTCGTCGTCGACTTCGTCCCCGACGCGGCGACGCACAACGAGCGGACGATCACGCTGCACAGCCTCCTGGACGCGGACTTCTACCGACCCGGCGCGCGCGTGACGCCCGCGCCTCGCCGGCGAGTGCAACGTCGTGCCCGCCGCAAGCTCTCGCCGGCGCCCTGGCTCGTGCCCGTCACGCCCGACATCCGCCGCCGCGTCACCGTCATCACGCGGGAGTGGGAGCGGGTCGACCCGGGCAAGCTCGCCGAGGACGAGCAGCTCCTGTGGGCGCGCCTTGCCGGCCGCCAGGTCCGGTTCGAGGAGCGCCAGCACTTCGCCGAGAAGCTGGCACGCGCCTCGAAGGAGTGCCGCGAGGCCTTCCTCATGAGCTGCGCGGCGGAGAACCCGAACCGGCGTCTGCGCCTCTCAGCGCTGGGCGACCGCGTCGCGGTGACCGTCGACCGCGCCGACTTCGACGACCTGGTCACCATGGTGACCTCGGCCCCGACCTGGGAGAAGGACCGGGTCCAGGGCGTGCGCATCCTCCTCCGCGCGATCGGCGAGGGCAAGGTCGACGCCCCGCCGGACATCGTCGCCCGCTGGACGTGGCGCCTGGCGCGGGCGACCCGCAAGCTGCAGGACCGGCGCGCGAGCTCCGAGCTTCCCGAGGCAAAGAGGCTCCTCGGCGCTCTGACGAACTCCCGCGGCCACCGGCACGAGGAGAACGCAGCCCGGCTCGTGAACGTGGCGCTCGAGCAACCGCTCCACGTCGCCGTCGCTCTCCTCGCCTCGGCGGAGGCCTACACGCCGACCGCCCAGCGTCTGATCGACGGCATGCGGGAGCGTCTCGGCTCGAGCAACGAAGTCGCCAACGCCCTCGCCGACAACCTGCCGGCGCCGAAGCAGCACTCCGGCAAGTCGCGCCGGCGGCGGCGCAAGAAGAAACAGCGTGACCAGCAACAGCAGGGACAGGCGTCCAATCAGGACAGCTCCGAAAGCTCCGAGAAACCCGAGACCAAGCGGCCCAGAAGGCAGAGACCCAGTAAGGCGCCGTCGGAGCCGCGGCCCGAAGCAGCGGGCTCCAGCTAACTTCTCTCCGTGCTCATCCTCGTCGGCGTCGCCTTCGTCGCGGGCGTCGTCACAGCGATCTCACCGTGCGTCCTCCCGGTCCTCCCGATCGTCCTCGCCGGCGGGGCGAGCGGCGGCCGGCGCCGGCCGTACGCGATCGTGGCGGGCGTCGTCGCGAGCTTCACCGCGTTCACCCTCGCAGCCACCGCGCTCCTTTCGGCGCTGCACCTGCCGGACGACCTCCTGCGCAACATCGCGATCGGGATCGTCCTCCTCGTCGGTCTCTCGCTTCTGATCCCGCCCCTGGGCGAGCTCGTGGAGCGGCCCTTCCGGGCGCTCGGACGCCGCGCCCCCGGCGACGTCGGCGGTGGGTTCCTGCTCGGCGTCAGCCTCGGCCTCCTCTTCACGCCGTGCGCGGGCCCGGTGATCGCAGCCGTCGCGGCTCTGGCGGCCACGAGCCGCTTCTCGTTCGAGTCCGTGCTCGTGACGCTCTCGTATGCCCTGGGCGCAGGCGTCGTGCTCCTCCTCTTCGCGCTCGCCGGGCAGAGCGGGATCAACACTCGCGCGCTGTCCGCGCACGCGCCCCGGATCCGCCAGGCTCTCGGCGGCGTGATCGCAGGGGTGGCCGTGCTCATGATCCTCGGGCTCGACCTCCGCCTGGCCACGTACGTGCCCGGCTACACGCACTCGCTCCAGCGGGTGGAGCGGGCGAGCGCGGCCCAGCGGGAGCTCGACACCCTCCTCGCAGGTAATCGCCACGTGCTGCCCGAGAGCCAGCTGCACGACTTCGGCGAGGCTCCCGACTTCACGGGCATCGACCGGTGGCTCAACTCCGAGCCGCTGACCCTTTCGGCGCTCCGGGGCAAGGTCGTCCTGATCGATTTCTGGACGTACTCCTGCATCAACTGCCTCCGCACGCTTCCCTATGTCGAGCGGTGGGCGAAGACCTACGAGAGCGCCGGCCTCGTCGTCGTCGGCGTCCACACGCCCGAGTTCGCCTTCGAGCACGTCCCGGCCAACGTCGAGCGGGCGACGCGTTCACTCCGAGTCACCTACCCGGTCGCACTCGACAACGACTACGGCACGTGGAGCGCCTGGGGCAACCAGTACTGGCCGGCCGAGTACTTCGTCGATCGCCAGGGCCACGTGCGCTACGCCCACTTCGGCGAGGGTGAGTACCAGAAGAGTGAGGACGTCATCCGCACGCTCCTCTCCGAGAAGACGCTGCCCGAGCCGGTGTCCGCCTCCATCACGGATCAGACCCCGACCGAGCTCCTCACGCCGGAGACCTACCTGGGGTCTACGCGGATCGACCGCTACATCGGCTCCAAGATCGTGACGGGCCGCGAGGCCGCGTACACGATTCCCCAGGCCGTGCCGCAGGGCTCCTTCGCCTACGGAGGGGACTGGACCGTCGAGAAGGAGCGAATCGTCGCCGGCCCAGGCGCGAAGCTCCGGCTCTCCTTCCACGCGCGCAAGGTCTTCCTCGTGCTCGGGTCGACGGGCACAGTCGACGTGTTGGTCGACGGCCGGCACACGAAGACCGTCGACGTGAACGAGGATCGCCTGTACACGCTCGTCGAGCTTCCCGGCAGGGCCGGCGACCATACGCTCGACCTCTCGTTCACGCCTGGAACGGAGGCCTACGCCTTCACGTTCGGCTAGCCACCGTCTTCCTCCGAGCCCTCCTCTTTCCTGCGAGCCTCGTGCTCGCGCAGGAAGCGTGTGAGCTCCGCCGCGAGAGTCTCTCCCGAGGGAACGTCGAGCTCGTCCCCGAGCGTGTCGCGGCGATCCTCGAGCTGCCGCACGTAGGCCTCGGTCTCCTCGTCCGAAGCGACCGCCTCGCTGACCTGCGCCTCGTAGGCGGCGGAAGCCCGCTCGAGATCTTCGAGCTCGAACTCCGTCCCGAGCAGGTCGGCGAGCCGTAGGCAGAGGGCCAGAGCCGCCTTCGGGCTGGCGGCGAGCGAGGCATAGTGGGGTACCGCGGCCCACAGGCTCGCGGAGGGAAGCTCCGCCCGGCGGCAGGCGTCGTGGACGACTCCGACGATTCCGGTCGGGCCCTCGTAGCGGGAGGACGCGAGCCCGAGCTCCTGGACCAGCTCGGGATCGCTCGCCGATCCCGTCACCGGGGCCGGTCGCGTGTGGGGCACGTCGGCGAGAAGCGCGCCGAGCGTGACGACGAGCTCGACCCCGAGCTCGCGGGCGAGCTCGACGACTTCCTCCGAGAAGGTCCGCCAGAGCAGGTTGGGCTCGATTCCGAGGGCGAGCACCGCGTCCCGCTCGAGGCCGGGGATCTCGGCGTGGTAGAAGACCGTCTCCGGCCAGTCGATGCGGCGGGTGACGCCGTCCTCGAGCGCGACGTGCGGACGGGTCGCCTGGAAGTCGAAGAACTCTTCCGGATCGATGTCGGCGAAGCGGCGAGCCTTCCAGAACTGCGCGAGGAAGCTCGTCGCGAGCGACGCGCCCTGCGCCCCGTCGTTCCAACCCCTGAAGGCGGCGACGAGCACCGGGCGGCGCAGCGAGGGGCGGCGCTCGATGCGGAGGTGTCTGCCGATGGACTGAGTCTAAGGGAGACGCGGCCGCGATCTCAGCAGGAGCCTGGCCGCGAGCGCCACGACACCGACCCACACCGCGGTGCCGAGGGCGACGTGGACGAGCACGAGCCCCCAGGGGAGGTGCGTGCGCCATTGGACGTCCCCGATGACCATCTGCACCAGGAGCGCGGCCAGCACCAGACCGGCGAGCTCGCGCTCCCGGGGAACCCTCGGCCGCGCATGGTGGAGCGAGGCGACGAGGCCCACGAAGACGATGGCGAAAATGGCCACTGCGCCGACGTGGAGGTGGAGGGCATCGGGGAGCAGCCCGTAGCGCCGGATCTTCTCCCCGCCGGAATGTGGGCCCGCCGCGGTGACGAGCGTGCCCGTGACGACGAGGGCGAGCGTGCACGGGACCAGAACGGCTGCGAGCCAGTTCGCCGCGATCGGCGGGTGCACCTCGCCGCCGTGCAGAAAGTCGTGGGCGCCGAGGACGACGACGACCGCTAGGGCGAGCGCGAGCAGCGAGAGCAGGAAATGGCCCATCACGATCAGCGGGTGCAGGTCGACGAGCACCGTGATGCCGCCGAGAAAACCCTGCAGGAGCACCGTGACCGGCAGCGCCCAAGCGGCGACGAGCAGCCAGCGCGGAAGCCTCTCGACACGCGTCGCGCCGATCGCTGCCGCAAGGGTCACGAGGCCGACGAGGAAGCCAACGCCGCGGTTCCCGAACTCGATCAGCGCGTGATAGTCCTTTTCGGGGAGGAAGGTGCTGCCGCAGCGGGGCCAGTTCTCGCAGCCGAGACCGGAGCCCGTGAGCCGCACTGTCGCGCCCGAGACGACGATGAGAAACAGGGCGACGAGGGCGGCGCCGCTGAGGATGAAGAAGAGCTTCGGAGACCCCGCCTGCACCCTGAGCCGGGAGAGCCGGCTCGCGCCGGCTTCCATCAGGGCTCGACCTCGACGCCGTCGCCCCCTTCGACCCGGCCGACGAGCGCCAGGAAGAGATCCTCTGCCTGGAAGGCTGCCGTCAGCACGGCGCTCTTCTCGGCCGGAAGGGCGACGAGTAGCCCGCCGGAGGTCTGCGGGTCGAAGGCGAGCGTGGCCAGATCGTCGGACAGGCCGTCGAGGGTGAGCGATCCGCTGACGTAGTCGCGGTTGCGCTGGTCACCACCCGTCTTCAGGCCGCGGCGGGCAGCCGCGAGGGCACCCGGGAGCGCGGGAAGGCTCTGCCCCTCCAGCACGATCTTGACCTCGCTCCCCTCCGCCATCTCGTGGGCGTGTCCGAAGAGCCCGAAGCCGGTGATGTCGGTGACGGCATGCGGCTCGAACGGACGCAGCGCGTCCGCCGCCTGGGCATTCAGATCCGCCATTGACTCCACGGCTGCGGCGAGCTCCTCGGCACCTGCCGCCCGCTTGTGGGCCGCGGTCAGGACGAGGCCCGTTCCCAACGGCTTCGTCAGGAAGAGCGCGTCGCCAGGTTGCGCCTCGCTCTTCCGCCAGACCCGCTCCGGGTGCACCGTCCCGACTACGGCCAGACCGTACTTGGGCTCGTCGTCGCGGATGGTGTGGCCCCCGGCGAGAATCGCTCCCGCCTCGGCGACCTTCGCAGCCGCCGCGTCGAAGACGGCCCTCACCGTCTCGAGCCGCAGTTCCTCCGGAAACGCCGCGATGGAGAGCGCGAGCAGAGGGCGGGCCCCCATGGCGAAGACGTCGTTGAGAGCGTTCGCAGCCGCGATCGCGCCGAAGAGCGCAGGGTCGTCGACCATCGGCGGAAAGAAGTCGGTGGTGAAGACCAGGGCCCGCTCGTCGTCGAGGCGATAGACGGCCGCGTCGTCCGCCGGAGACAGGCCGACGAGCAGATCCGCGCTCGACGCGGGGACGAAGCCGGCCAGCAGCTCCTCGAGCCGGCCGGCGGCGTACTTTGCAGCGCAACCCCCGCCGGCATCGAGCATCCGGAGGCGGGCAGTAGTCTCCACGCGATGGAGGTTACCGAGCGGAAGTTTGGCTGTCAGAGCATGACCGCGACGCTCCGGCGCGTGCTCGTGCGGCCGCCGGCGCCGGGCTCCTGGGCGGGATGGAAGACGTACGGCTGGCGGGGCGAGCCCGATCCGGGCCGCTTCGAAGAGGAGCACGCAGCCTTTCGGGAGTTGCTTGCGGAGACGGACGCGGAGGTCGTCGTTGCCGGAACCCCCCACGCTCTCGACCCCGACGCCATCTACGTCTACGACCCCGCCCTCGTCTCGGACGCCGGCGCGATCATGCTCCGGCCGGGGAAGGAAGGCCGTCGCGGCGAGGTGGAGGTGATGGTTGCGGACTTCGTCGAGGCCGGCGTGCCGATCGCCGCTCGCCTCGAGGCGCCGGCCACGGCCGAGGGCGGGGACACGCTCTGGCTCGACGAGAGCACGCTGCTCGTCGGACGGGGTTACCGGACGAACGACGAGGGCATCGCCGAGCTGGCGCAGGCGCTTCCGGGAGTCGACGTGGTCGCGTTCGACCTTCCTCACTTGCGCGGAGCCGGCGAGGTCCTGCATCTGATGTCCTTGCTCTCTCCGCTGGATGTCGACCTTGCCGTCGCGTATCCGCCGCTCATGCCCGTACGGCTGGTCGAGCTCCTCGCCGAACGGGGGATCGAGCTCGTGGAGGTGCCCGACGAGGAGTTCGAGACGATGGGCCCCAACGTCTTGGCGCTGGGCCCGCGGGTGGCGCTCGCGCTCGAGGGGAACGACGAGACGCGGCGGCGCCTAGATGGTGCCGGCGTCGACGTGCGGGTCTACCGCGGCGACGAGATCTCCCGCAAGGGCGACGGCGGCCCCACCTGCCTCACGCGCCCGCTCCTGCGGTCTTAAAGGGATACCGGGGTCTGACCCCGGTCTGGAAAGGTCAGCGGAGGAGGAAGCCGCCCGGCAGCGGATCGAGGGGGTCGAGCGAGAACTCATGGCGGCCGGTGTAGTGGGCGCTCCCCTCGACCTCGGTGATCACGGCGGGCAGGCCGGCCACTTCCGCATCGTCGACGACGCGGGCTCGAAACTCCGTGCCGATGACGCTCACGTGCCTCAGCTCCTGGCCGCGCGGGAGCATTCCCGCCGCGTCGAGCAACGCGAGCCGGGCCGACGTCCCGCTGCCGCACGGCGAACGATCGACCTCCCCGTCGGCGAACACGGTCACGTTCCTCTGGACGAGTGGAGGGCCGGTCCCTTCCGCCTGCCAGAAGATGACGCCGTAGATGTCACGCAGCTCGGGGTCCGTCGGATGCACGAACTCACGCTTCGACTCGAGCTCCTCCTTGATCCGGCGCCCGAGCTCGATGAAACGGGTCAGGTTGCCCGGCTCGACCGGGATGGGAGCCTGCACGGAGGCGTAGAAGGCCCCGCCGAAGGCCACGTCGGCGACGAGCCCGGCGACCGCACGACCGGTCGCCTCGACGAATGACGGGACGTTGGTGAAGCGCACGCGTCGCACGCGACCGCCTTCGACCCGCGCGACCGTCTCCAGGCGGCCCGACGGGACATCCACGACCACGCGCCGTTCGCCGTCGCCGGCCTCCAACCGCCCCGTCTCGAGCGCCCAGGTGACCAGCGCGATCGTGCCGTGGCCGCAGGCGGTCGAGTACCCGGCGTTGTGGAAGAAGACGACGCCGAGGTCTGCGCCGTCGTCCTCCGGCTCGGTGACGAAGCACCCGTACATGTCGGCGTGGCCGCGCGGCTCGTGGACGAGCAAGCGCCGGACGTGATCGAGCTGCTCCGCCGCGAAGCGGCGTTTTTCGAGGATCGAGCGCCCCTCGAGGGACGGGACGCCGCCGGTGACGATGCGGAACGGCTCACCGGCGGTGTGGTAGTCGACTGTCTGGATGGTTCGCACACCCTCCCTAACGTGTCTGGGGCGTGCGCTGTGAGCGCTGCGCCGTGCGGCGGCGGGGCCGGGCTCCACCCGGCCCGACGCGCCGCCGACCAGACGCGTTAGGGCCCTTTCTCGATCGGCACGTCCACGAGATTGCCCCATTCGGTCCACGAGCCGTCGTAGTTTCGCACCCGCTCGAAGCCAAGCAGCTCGCGGAGCACGAACCACGTGTGCGCGCTACGCTCGCCGATCCGGCAGTAGGCGGTGACCTCCTTGTCGGGCGTGATGCCCTTCACGCCGTAGAGCTCCTTCAGCTCGTCGGCGCTCTTGAAGGTGCCGTCATCGCGTACGGCACTCGCCCACGGGATGGAGGCAGCGGTCGGGATGTGGCCCGCACGCTGCGCGCCCTCCTGCTCGTAGCCCGGCGGCGCGATCAGGTCGCCCGAGAACTCACCCGGTGAACGAACGTCGACGAGCGCCCGGCTCGACTCGCCGAGCCACTCGCGTACCTGGTCGCGGTAAGCCCGAATCGACTCGTCGCGCTCCTGTGCCTTGTAGGTCTTCGCTGTGGGCGAGGGAACGTCCGGGGTCAGCTCGCGGCCCTCGTCGATCCACTTTTGGCGCCCGCCGTCGAGGATGCGGACGTCGCCGTGCCCGTAAACCTTGAGGTACCAGTACGCGTACGCCGCGAACCAGTTGTTCTTGTCCCCGTAGAGGATGACCGCGGTGTCGTTGTCGATCCCGCGTTCGCCGAGTAGACGCTCGAAGGTCTCCCTGTCGACGACGTCGCGCTCGACGGGATCCTGGAGGTCGTCGCGCCAGTGGAGCTTCATCGCGCCCGGGATGTGCCCCTCGTCATAGAGATCCGGGTTCTCGTCGACCTCTGCGACGACGACGCTGTCGTCGCCCAGGTGCTCGACGAGCCATTCGGTCGTCACGAGCACCGGTTTTGCGTAGCCGTTCTCTGCCATCCACCACCTCCAGCAAGGAGTTACTTTACGAAATGAAGCGCGGCGATCCTATCAAGCTTAGGGTGCCGAGCGAAGATCCTCGCGCACCGCATTCTCGAGCTCCTCGGCCGACACAGCACCCTCGAACTTCGCTCGGATGACGCCGGAGGCGTCCACGAGGAAGACCCATGGCTCCGTCGGCAGACGCCACTCCCGCACCCACTTGTTGTAGCCCTTCTTGGGATCGTTGTCCTTGTAGATCTCCACGTGGATGAAGCGGATGCCGCTCGAAGCGAACTTCTGCGCGACCTTCTGGGCGGTCTCGACGGTGGGCCCGCAGACGCGGCTGACGCAGAACTCCGGCGTCGCGAAGACGACCACGAAGGGGACGTGCGCGGCGAGCGAGTCCGCGATCGAGTAGCGCAGGAGCCCGGTGTCGGGCGGGTGCGCGGTGGTGATGTCCTTCGCCGGCGCGTCAGCGAGCGTGGGATTGTCGGAGGCCGGCGCCTTCGAGCCGACAGGGGGCGTCTGGGACTCGCGCCGGACGTCGAGCGTCCCGATGGCCTGGATCTGCTCGCCCGCTGGGTCGGCGACGAACCAGTAGCGCCCGGGGGCCGGCGTCTCGACGTGCGCGACGTAGACGCTTGCCACGTCGAAATGGCTCGGGTCCACCGGCTCGTCGTCGCTGCCGTGGGAGTGGGCGGCGACCGTCCGCAGCACGGCCCTCGTCGTGCGCTGGGACCCGTTCTCGGTCGCGTAGCGAACGGTTGCGGTGGGCGCGCGCACGACCGCGCCGTTTCCGCGTATGACGAGGAACACGACCCTGTTCTCCCCTGAGGCGAAGTCGGAGGAGCCCATCGTCGCCGCGACGTCGGGGCCAGGCGTGGCTGCCAGGGCGCTCTTCACCCAGGCCGGGATCCGAGCTGACTGGCTGGAGGCAGGCGAGGTCTCATTTTTCCCACCGGCTCCTCCCCCGCACGCCGCGAGCAGGCATGCGAGTGCAGCAGCGAGGGCAATGCGCATCTCCGAGACTGTACTGACGAGGCGCGCGCTCGGATTCGAGGACCCGAACGAGCTATGCTCGGGAGGTGACGCGCCTGGGGGAGCTGATGACCGGCTCGGTGGTTTCTGTCGCGCCGGAGGACACGCTGGGAGAAGCAGCCGAGCGGATGGCCGAGGACGGAGTCGGTTCGGCCGTCGTGCTCGACTCCGGCAGGCTGATCGGAATCCTGACGGAGCGGGACCTCCTCGGCGCCGTCGCCGGGCGCGTCCATACGAGCGAGGCGCGCGTGCGCGAGTGGATGACGACCGAGCCCGTGACCGCGTCCGAGGACATGTCAGCGGACGAGGCGATCAGGACGATGCTCGAGCGCGGCTTCAGGCACCTTCCGGTCGTCGACGGAGGACGGACCGTCGGAGTCGTCAGCCTGCGTGAGCTGATGCGGGCAGAGCTGCACGTAGACGCCGGGGCCGAAGGCCCGAACGACTAACTAGCTCGCCAGCAGTTGCGCCGCGATCAGGCCGGCGGTAACGAGCCACAAGGCGGCCAGCATCCCGATCAGCGGGGCGAGAGGGCGGAGGGAAGGACGTGGTTCCATCGGTCGGAAGGCTCAGTTGTGCGCCGTCTCATTCGACACGAGGATTCGCCATCCTTCCTCTCCGCTAGTGACCGTCGAAGAACCCGACGTGATGAACCCTGCCGAGGAATGCCGCCAGCGTGACCAGGAGAATCAGAAGCTGTACCTGCCGTGCGCTCACGTAATTCACCTCCTTTCCTAGAACCGGAAGTCCTGTAGAGCCTCTGCCGCGCGCCGATAGAGGTGCGCCGCATGCCTGTCATCGCCGCGCCGCACGGCGAGATCGCCCTGGGCGACCCACGCCGCTGCGCGGTGGCTCGCGGAGGAGAGCTGCTCGAAGCTCGCCTCTGCGGCCGTGAAGAGCTCATCCGCCTCGTCGAGGCGGTCCTGATCGAGCAGGGAGCGCCCGAGCACGAGCTGGGCGTTCCCGATCTCGTCGAGGACGTCGACGCGGTCACCGAGGAGCTCGAGCGCGTGGCGCGCCTGCTCCTCGGCCAGCTTCGGCTCGCCCGTGCGCAGGTGGACCTGCGCGAGCGAGGAGACGACATAGCCCGCGTCGGCTTCGCTGCCGACGTCCAGGAGGACGCGATAGGCGTCCTTCAGGTGGCGGATCGCCTCCTGCGGCTTACCGAGCTGGAAGTTCAGACCGCCGAGGTTGTTGAGCAGCTTGCCCACGTTCGCCTGGTCGGCAAGCTCCTCGTACTGCGTCTTCGCGCGCTCGGCGTACGAGCGGGCGAGCACCCAGTGGCCCGTGCGCTCCGCGATCAGCGAGGCCTGGAAATAGTGGTGAGCGACCGTCCGGCGGTCGTTGAGACCCTCGGCCAGCTCGAGGGCGCGCTCCACGTCCTCGCGAGCGGCTTCCCAGTCGCGCTGGCGCCGGTAGCATCGAGAGCGCCAGCCCAGGAGGTTGGAGCGCAGCCGATCAGCGGGAAGGCCGGAGCGCTCGGCGAGATCGAGTGCCTCGCTGAGGAGTGCGACGGCCGTCGCGATCGAGGAAAGCTTGTAGCGGCAGACGCCGAGGCGGTAGAGGATCTCGGCCCGGTCGACGTCGCTGAAGGTGGGCGCTTCCGCGAGCTGGCGCGCCGCCTCCAGCCGCGAGATGGCTTCGCGGACCTCGCCGATGTTCATCCGACCCCATGAGTCCGCGAGGAGCGCGCGCAGCTGAAGGGCCGGGACGGCGACCGAATCGAGCGCACCGCCGAGCTGCGAGAGCTCCTCGACGGCGTCCTGGTAGGAGTTCGACTCGAGGGCGGCTTCGGCGCGCGCGATTACGCTCTCGACGCGCTCGCGCTCGCTCGAGGAGACACCCGTCTCGAGAAAGCTCTGGTCGACCCCGAGCCTCGCGGCCAGCCACTCGACGGTCTCGCCCGTCGGGCGCGTCTTCCCGCGCTCGATCTGGCTGACGTACTCCTTGGAGAAGCGCTCGCCGGCGAGGTCGGTCTGCGTCAGCCCCTTCGCGATCCGCAGCTGCCGCACGCGGTCGCCGAGTGACGTCCTACCGGACGGGGCGCTGCGGGTGGTGGCGGTGAGCTGATCGCGCATGGCTTTTCTGGAGTGAACTATACGAGGAAAAATTTACTTCACAAGGTCACTTGACTTAAGGGAGGGACTGGCTATAGTCCGACCTGACTCGCATTCCTGCCGGACGCCAGGCAGAGGGGTGCGGGAGGCGCGCCAATTCCCGGCGACACCAACCCGGAGGCATCGGCTGGGCCGCAGAGCCGAAGTCTCCGGGTCGTCGCC
>JBKPFG010000191.1:0-7232 GCA_046728735.1 Actinomycetota bacterium | reverse complement strand
TCCTCCAACCGGGCGATCTCGTCTTCTTCAACGGCCTGGGTCATGTCGGCATCTACATCGGGGGCAACCAAATGATCCACGCCCCGCACACGGGCGATGTGGTCAAGATCTCCCCGCTGACCGGCTGGTACGCGTCGACGTACGTCGGGGCCCGGCGGTTGTAATAGATACTCGGGCGCTCCTCTAGCGGCGCGGACGAACCTAGCGGCGCGGACGAAAGTGCTTCCGCATGCGAACCCGCGTGCCGTCGCCCGTGTGCGCGAACTCGACCTCGTCCACGAGGGCGAGCATGAGCGGAATCCCCCTGCCGCCTTCGGCAAAACCGCCTCGTTCGGGGGGCTTGGCGAACGAGCCGTTGTCGGCCACCTCGACGTCGATCACGCCTTCGTGGCCCTCCAGCGTCACGTCGACGACGTGATCTTCCCGCGCCTGCTTGACCGCGTTCGTCAGGGCCTCCGTGACTGCGAGCTTGAGGTCGAAGCGCTCCTCCGAGCCGAGGCCGCACCACTCCGCGAGTCGGTCGATCGCGCGTCGCAGCTCGCTCGTGTCAGTCGGCCGATTACCCAGCCTGAGGTCGATTCGCGCGGCTTCGTGGATAAGCCGAACACCCCTTCCGTACCTAACGAAGTACCTAATAGTCTTAACGGTTCGAACTCGTAAAGGGTTTCGGCCGCAAAGCCAGAAACTATGCGGTTCTCAGCTACGCTTTGGGGGCGGCCCATGCGCACGATCTGGAACGGATCCATCAACTTCGGCCTGGTCAACATCCCGATCGGGCTGGCCGTCGCGCAGCAGCGCAAGGACACGGCGTTTCGGACCCTTCATCGCGAGTGCGGGACGCCGATCAAGCAGAAGCGCTACTGCCCCTTCCACGAGCGTGACGTCGAGGCCGACGAGCTCGTCAAGGGCTGGGAGTTCTCCAAGGGCCAGTTCGTCCTCGTCGAGGATTCGGATCTCGAGGCGGTCGCGCTCCAGCGCTCGCAGTCGGTGGACATCATCCGCTTCGTGCCGATAGACCAGGTCGACCCGATCTACTTCGACCGCACGTACTACCTCGCGCCGGCCGGCCCGGAAGCCCAGCGGCGCCCCTACGTGCTTCTCCTGCGCGCGATGCAGGAGGCCGGCATGGCGGCCGTGGGCAAGTTCGTCCTCTGGGGCAAAGAGAACCTCTGCCTCATCCGCCCCCTCGGCGAGTCCCTCGTCCTGGAGACGCTCTTCTTCGCCGAGGACATCCGTGCTCGCCAGGAGATCGACGACGCGGTCGAGGAGACCGAGGTCAAGGGCCCCGAGCTCGCGATGGCGACGCAGCTCGTGGAAAGCCTCGTCGGGGCCTTCGACCCCCAGGACTACGAGAACGACTACCGGAACGAGCTTCGCGCGATGCTCGAGGCCAAGCTCGAAGGCAAGGAGATCACGGCTCCCGAGCCCGCGCCGGAAGCGCCGGTCGTGGATCTGATGGAAGCGCTGAAGCAAAGCGTCGCGCAGGCGCAGAAGGGCAAGGACAAGCCCGCGCCTGCGAAGAAGAAGGCTGCTTCCGGCCGCAAGCGGGCGGCCGCCCGCTAGACCGGCTTAGGCTGGAGACGCTCGGCTGATCTCCGACGCCTCGAGCTGGGCCTGAAACAGGCTTTTGTCGATCTTGCCCTGGTAGATCGGGATGGCCTCCTCGATGCAGAGGCGAATGACCTCGTCCCGCTCGATTCCGAGCTCCTTCGACAGCTCTTCCGGCGTCAGGTGATTTGCCACAACGTCTCCTTTCGATCTCTGGGCGTAAAAAAGCCCGCCTGCGGTGCACCGGGACGGGCTTACGCGACCTCCATGTCTGCGACGGGGCTCAACGGCTCCGCGCTCCTTCCAAGTCCATCAGGACAGAATATTGGTCGATCGTGTCCGAGGCAACGCTCCTTCGGGGGTTCGAATCGCGAACCGCGGAGATCCGCGGCGTTCGTGCTCGCTATTTCGTGGGCGGAGACGGGCCTCCGCTCGTCGTCGTGCACGGGCTCGGCGGGGCCGCCGTCAACTTCACCCTCCTCGCGCCGCTCCTCGCCCGTCGGCACCGGGTCCTCATCCCCGATCTCCCCGGCCATGGCCGGAGCGGGCCCTTCGAGCGGGCCGAGGGGCTGACCGACTACGCGGGCTACATCGGCGACCTCGCGGAGCACGAAGGCATGTTTCCGGCGCCCGTGCTCGGCTATTCGATGGGCGGCGTCATCGCCCTGCGGCTGGCCGTGTCCAGGCCCGACGACGTGACGGGGCTGGCCCTGGTGGCCGCGGCCGGCATCGTCTCGGTCACCCGCCGGGCGGAGATCTGGCTCGGCATCACCGGCGCCCTCCGCCCGGCGCAGATCATGACCCGCTTCCGCGGCACCTTCGCGCGTCGGCCGCGCCTGCGCTGGCTTCCGTTCGGGCTCTGGGGCGCCGTCGATCCGCCCGCCCTGGATCCCGAAGGGGTGCTCGGCTTCCTCGAAGGCCCTTCTCAGCACACGGATGTCGGCACGGCCGGACGTGCCTTGCTGCATGACGATCCTCGCCCGGATCTCGAGCGCGTCCAGTGCCCCGTGTTCCTCCTCTGGGGAGCGCGGGACCGCCTCGTCCCGCTGGTCGATGGTTTCGAGTACGCGAGACGCCTGCGGGCGCCGATCAGGGTGCTGCCCGCAGCGGGCCACTTGCTCGTCGGCGAGCAGCCGGAAGCCTGCGCCTCGGTCCTGGAAGGCTTCCTAGACCGGGTTCGGGAGGTCGAGGAACTCCCACTCGACGCCGAACTCGTCCGCCAGCTTCGCGGCGAGCGCACGGACGCCTAGAGTCTCCGTCGCATAGTGGCCTCCCGCGACGAAGTGGATCGCCGCCTCCTTCGCCGCGTACTTCGTCGGCTCGTCGGCCTCGCCCGTGACGAAGCAGTCGTAACCCTCGGCCGCGGCGTCCGAGAGGTACCGCGCGGCGCCGCCGGTTAGGACCGCCACGCGCACGATCTCCTCGGGGCCGTAGGAGAAGACGAGCGGCGGGCGGTCGAGCTTCTCGCGCACGCGGTCGGCGAGCTCGCTCACCGGCGTGGGCTCGGCAAGCCGGCCGCCGTAGCCCCAATCCGTGAAGCGGCACTCGCGCTCCACTCCGAGCTCGTCCGCGAGCAGGGCGTTGTTGCCGATCTCCGGGTGGGCGTCCAGGGCCAGGTGGTAGGTGACGAGATTGAGGTCGGCGCGGAAGAGAGCCTCCAGACGCGCACGCTGAAGCGGCCCGATCACGCGTGTGTCCTTCTCCCAGAAGAGGCCGTGGTGGACGAGCACGAGCTGCGCGCCCGCTTCGAAGGCGCGCTCGAAGAGCTCCCGGGAGGCGGAGACGCCGCAGGCGATCTTCGTCACCTCGTCCGCGCCGGACACCTGTAGGCCCATCGGTCCGTAATCCGGATACGAGCCGATGTCGAGGAACTCGTTCGCGAAGGCGACGATTTCTTCTCTCGCAGCCATGAGCCGGTACCCTATGGCGGGTTCGGGGTGTAGCGCAGCCTGGTAGCGCGCGCCGTTCGGGTCGGCGAGGTCCCCGGTTCAAATCCGGGCACCCCGATGGTTTTGAGACTATTCCGGACATGCGCCGGACGGGTCTCGTCCTTGCAACGGCCACGATCGCCGCGCTGCTTCTTCCCAGCGCGGCGATGGCCCATGCCGTCTCCGGGATCGACTACCGCTTCCCGCTTCCCGTCTGGCTTTACGGGTTCGCGGCAGGGCTCGCGGTGCTGCTCTCCGCGCCTGCAGCCAGCCTCGCCGTGCGGACCGCGGGGAGTACGACCTCGCGAGACTTCTACGGCTTCGTGCGCAGATTCCACCTCGGCTGGATCGGCACGGCCGTCTTCTCGCTCCTCCTGCTCGACGTCATCGTCGGCGGGCTCTTCGGGCCGGACGACTTCTTCGAGAACCCGGCCACGATCGTGCTCTGGGTCGACTTCTGGGTCGGCCTCGGGATCGTCTCCGCCCTCATCGGGAACGTCTGGGACTTCGTCAGCCCGCTCAACGCCGCCGGACGCCTGATCGAGCGTACCCTCGCGCGGCGTGGCGCGGCCGTGAACGCATACCCCGTTCGTCTGGGGCTCTGGCCGGCGACGCTTTTCCTCCTCGTCTGGTCGTGGATGGAGCTCGTCTGGGATCCGGCCAAGGAACCCAGGACGCTCGCCGTGATCCTCCTCGGATACCTCGGCCTCCAGCTTCTCGCGATGGTCGCCTTCGGCACCGAGGTCTGGCTCGCTCGCGGAGAGTTCTTCACGGTCGTGGCGAGAACGCTCGCGCGCTTCGCGCCGCTCGAGCTCTTCGTGCGCGAGCCGGCGGGAGTGTGTCGTGCCGCGCTCTGCGTCGGGCCGGAGCGCATCGGCTGCCCCGCCTGCTGGCTCGACGCCGCTCCGGAGGACCGCGGGGCCCGCCTGCGCCTGTACGGCGCGGGAGTGCGCAGAGAGGCGGCGCTCGGCCCCGGCGGTGGGTCGTTCGTCCTCGCGCTCCTCGCCACCGTGATCTACGACGGCTTCTCGCAGACCCAGCAATACATGAGGCTGCAGGCCTTCTTTCTCGACCATTTCGCGTGGCTCGCCCGTCACGACACCTTCCTCGACACCCTGCTCATGGCCGCGATCGTCGGCGCATTCGTCCTCGCATTCCTCGCGGTCGTCGCCCTCGTTTCCCGGCTCGAGCGCGCCGCAATCGCCGATGCCGCCCGCCGCTACGCGCCGACTCTCATCCCGATCGCGGCCGTGTACTTCATCTCCCACTACTTCCTCTACCTGATCTACGCGGGTCAGTTCACGTACGCCGCCGTCTTCGACCCCTTCGGGCACGAATGGGTCCCCGACGTTGAGAAGCCCTGGAAAGGCGTCCCGGGCGAGCTCGTGTGGTACCTGCAGGTCGCGCTGATCGTTTGGGGGCACGTCGTGGCGGTCTTCGAGGCCCACCGCGTCGCGCTCCCCGTTCACGGCGCGCCCCGCCGGGCCGCGCTCGCCCAGCTGCCGCTCGTGCTCTTGATGGTCGGGTACACGTTCACCGGCCTCTGGGTGCTCGGGCAGGTCCTCGCCGCGCCTTGAGCGCGCTCGTCCTCGCGCACGGGGACCTCGTCCCGAAGTCGGAGCTCGGAACGGCCTGGGAGGCGCCCCCGGCGGTGCTCGCCGGCTCGGCGCTGGCGCTCGTGCTCTTCGCGCAGGCGTGGATCCGCTTACGCCGTCGCGGCCGCGCCGACCTCGCCGGGTCCGAGCGTCTTGCGCTCTTCGTCCTCGCGGTCCTTCTCGGGACGCTGGCGCTCGTCTCTCCCCTGGATCCGATCGGCGAGGAGTACCTCCTCTCCGCCCACATGCTCGAGCACGTCATCATCGGGGACGCTGCCGTCGCACTGGCGATCGTCGCCCTGCGCGGCCCGCTCGTTTTCTTCCTCCTGCCACCGTTCATCCTCGGCCCCCTCGCCCACGTCGGTCCCCTGGGGCGGTTCCTCGGCTTCCTGCTGCGGCCGAAGGTGAGCTTCCTCGTCTGGGCCGCGGTCTTCGCCGGCTGGCACTACCCGCCCGCGTACGACTACGTGCTCGACCACCAGGTCGTACACGACCTCCAACACATCACGTTCGTGATTGCGGGGATCCTCGTCTGGGCGCAGCTCGTCGATCCCGCGCGCCGGGGCGAGTTGCGGCGCTCCGGGCGGATCGCGCTCGCGGTCGCCCTCTTCGTCTGCGGCCAGATCCTCGCCGACGTCCTCATCTTCTCCTTCGAGCCGCTCTACCCGGCCTACGCCGCGCAGGACGAGCGCCTGCTCGGGCTCTCCCCACTCGCTGACCAGCAGCTCGCCGGCATCGTGATGATGGTCGAGCAGACGATCACGCTCGGAATCTGCGTCGCCGTGCTCCTGCTCGCGTCCCACCGCGAGCTTGTCCGGCGGGGCGCGGCGGAGTCCGCGTGAGCGCGCCCGACCCTTACTCCTTCAGCTTCGAGCCCCTCTTCCTCGCCCTGGGAGCCGTCGCCGCGGTGGCCTACTGGCGGGCAGCGAAACGGGACCCACCGGGCTGGCGCACGCTCCCGTTCGCGGCCGGCCTGCTCCTCGTCGTCGGAGCGCTCAACTCACCGCTCGAGACGATCGCAGCCAACTACCTGCTCCTGATCCACCTGCTCCAGAACGTGATGATCGCGGACTGGGCTCCTCCGTTGCTCCTGCTCGGCCTTACACCGGCGATGCGCGCGACCATCGCCCGCCACGGCGGCACGGCGTTCGCCTGGGTGACGAGGCCGAAGATCGCGCTGCCGGCCTGGCTCGTCAGCTGGTACGCGATCCACTTTGCGATCTTCTACGACTTCGCGCTCGACAATCCGTGGGCGCTCAACATCGAGCACGCCCTGCTGATCGCCGCAGGTCTCCTCTTCTGGTGGCCGGTGCTCGCCGAGGAGCCTCACGAGGTCTCGGTGCCGGTCAAGATCGGCTATCTCGGAGCGGCCTTCGTCGGCTCCGTCTTCCTCGGTCTGGGCCTCACCTTCTCGGAGACGCCCTTCTACGACTTCTACGCCGCCGCCCCGCGCCTGTGGGGCCTCTCCGCGTCCAAGGACCAGAACTTCGGCGGGATCCTCATGAACGCTGAGCAGGCTGCTGTCTTCCTCACCGCGATCCTCTACTTCGTCGTCCGGCTGATCCCGGAGGAGGAGCACGGCTCGAGCCGAGCGTGAAGGAACAGGCCCCGCGCGCGGGGCCTGTTCTCCATCACTACAGAGTTGTTTTATCCCCGACTACTTCTGTAGCGACGGTACGGTCGTGCAGTCCTCGATCATCTCGCCTCAGACCGGCCGTGACCGCGTGTTACGAGGAGCACCAGGCCGATGGCTGCCGCCGCCGCCAGGAGAAGGCCATCATCGAGAGCCCAGCTGGCGCTGAAGAGCGAGTCGATCACCACGCCGGCGAAGACGATGATGAGCGCAACCACCAACCCGACACGGACCCTGTGCCAACGAACGTGGCGGGGCATGAGCCAAGACCGTGGGGGCCGCTCACTAGAAAGCCTCACGCCTGAACGGCGCCGGCCACGCCATCGCTCAGGGGACATTCCCGAACGCTGGCCCAGGCGACCTTCACTACCCACCCACTGCTCGCGCGGGCCGACTTACGAGGAAAGTCGCTCAGCTTGAAGCCGCATTCTCGAGATACCGAGCGATCGGCCAGGCGCCCCCAGCCGTGTTCGAGATCACGGTGAGAGTCACCTGCGTGCGTGGGTCGTGCACGGAACGGAAAGAGAC
>JBKPFG010000278.1:0-16173 GCA_046728735.1 Actinomycetota bacterium | reverse complement strand
TTGCGGCAGTACGTGCACTCGTTCAGATGGCTCTCGGCTTCCGCGATTTCGGCGTCCGAGAGCTCACGGTCGAGGAAGGGCTGCAGAACCTCCTCGCATTTCGCGCACGGGTCGAACATCACGCCTCCCCGACGGCCGCTTCCGCCAATTGCTGCTTGAGGATACGCCTGCCGCGGTGCAGGCGCGACATCACGGTCCCGATCGGGATGTCGAGGATCTGCGCCGCGTCTTGGTAGGTGAAGTCGCCGATGTCCACCAGCACGATCACGTCGCGGAAATCGTGCGGCACCGCCGAGAGCGCATCCACGATTCCATCCTGCGAGAGCCGCTGGACGATGCGCTCTTCGTCGTCGACGCCAGACTCCGCTTCGAGTCGGTTGTAGAGGAAGTAGTCGCCTTCCTCGATCGGCTGCGTGGACGGAGCTCGCTGCTCGCGCCGGCCGCGGTCGATGTTCAGGTTCGTGAGGATGCGGAAGATCCAGGCGCGGAGGTTCGTCCCCGGCGTGTATGAACGCCAGCTGCGGAAGGCACGGGCATAGGTCTCCTGGACCAGATCCTCCGCCTCTTCGCGCGTCGAGACGAGCCGACGCGCGACCCGGTAGACCTGATCCGCCAATTCCAGTACCTCCTCCTCGAAACGCAATCGCTCGCGCTCGCCTTCGGCGATGCGACGGGCGTCGGTCTCGGGCGGGCTTTGATCGCTCATCGCCCGGACCCTACTAGAGAACGGGAGGCCCCTTTTTCTTATTCCACGCTGTGAAAACCGGCCTTCGCCAGCGCCGCGACGATCTCCTCGCGCAGAAGCCGCTCCTCGTCCCACGCGAGAGTGACCTGACCCATCAAGTTCGCGTTGGCGGACTCGATCCCGTCGAGGTTCTGTAAGGCGCTGCCCAGCCGCATGACGCAACGCTCACAGCGCACGCCCGTCACCTGGAGGGTCTCGGAGCGGACAGTCACGATTCGATCCTACGTGAGCTGGATCAGCCGCTCGCAGAGGGAGCGCAGGCCCTCGGCGCGGCCGACCGCGAGCTGATCGCCAGCCTGGTCGAGAGTACGGACGGGATCCACGACGTCGTCCCCGAGGCGGGCGGCGAGCTCGCCCAGGAGGTCCGGAATCGAGACCAGGCGGTTTCCGGCCGGGTGAATGAGCTTTGCCTGGCGGCCGAACCGGAGAGACGCCCAGCGGTTCTCGGCGTAGGCGCCTCGATCCGCGGGGCCGTCTGCGGCGAAGGAAGAAACCAGGGCGCGCACGAGGCCCGCCAGCGCACCAGTGGCCTCGACTGTCGTCGGCTGGTCGCTCATCCGCACCTCGAGGGTTCCGAAGCGTGGATGCGGCCGAACGTCCCACCAGATGCGCGTGTAGCTGTCCGCGAGCCCGAGGTCGAGAAGACGCTCGGCAAAGGCCTCCCAATCGCCGTATGAGTCGAAGACGGGTGGAGCCGCGCTCCGTGGGAGCAGTGCGAGGATCTCCGCCCGCGTGGAGGCAAGCCCGGTCTCGCGGCCGCCGAGATAGGGCGAGTTCGCAGAGAGCGCGAGCACGACCGGCAGCCAGCGCAGAACGGACTCGAGCGCCGCCATGCACGCCCCCGGGCTCTCCACGCCAACGTGGACGTGCATTCCGGAGCAGTACTGGCGCCGAGCCGAGGACCCCGCGCACTCGACGAAGCGCTCGTAGCCCTCGTCTTTCGTGATCGCTTGCGCTTCGGGAATCGCCGTCGGCCAAGTGCCGGCGGCAGCAAGGGCAAGGCCCGCCGACGCAGCCAGCTCGCTCGCCCTTCGCCGCAGCTCCGCGAGCTCCTCGACGGCGTCTTGCACGGACGCACACACGCCGGTGTTGAGCTCGACAACGGAGGCGAAGAGCTCGGCCTTGATTCGCGGCGGCTCGAAGGCCTCAGTCGGGAACGCGACTGGCTCGAGCGTCTCGGCATCGAGGACGAAGAGCTCCTCCTCGATGCCGACCGACCACGGCTCGCTCTGCCCGAAGGCGTGCGGGATCACCCGGGGACTCTAGGCCCAGGGCCGCTGGGGCGGCGGTCGCAAAGGAGGCGAGCGAGCGGGCCCGAGACAACGCGCTGAACGCGCGTCCAGTCACACGGGGACCGCGAGCACGCATCCGCATTCAAAGTGACGGCGTCGTGAGGCCGGGCTTTGCTCGGGCGCCCAGAGGCGCTGGAGAGAAGGTGGTCGGAGGCCCGGGCAGGCGGGCGGGCCTCCGACCGTTACTTCCGATCAGCCAAGCTGGCTGTGCGGCTGTCGGAAGCGGGCCCCTGGGGGAAGGGGCCATGGACGCCTCTCATCCGACTGGGGTGTTCGGTTGGCGCCCAAGCTTGACCGTCACTTCCTTCGCTCCGTCCTGACCGTGGATCTCGAGGGCGAGCTCGTCGCCCGGTTGCTTCGAAGTGACTACGCTCCGCAGCTCCTCGGCGGATTCGATCGCCTGACCGTCCGCCATCGTGATCACGTCGCCTCCGACGAGGTAGCTCTCGCCGTCGACGACGACCTGCGTCGTCCCGCCGTGGATTCCCGCCGCCGCAGCCGGGCTGCCCGGCCGCACACCCTCGACGAGCACGCCGTGGTCAACGGGAAGCCGCACGTTCGCGGCGAGCTCGCGCGTGATCGTCGCCGTCTCGACGCCGATGTACGCGTGCTCGACCTTCCCGCGCTCCAGCAGTTGCGAGACGACGTCCTTCACCATGTTGACGGGGACGGCGAACCCGATCCCGTCGTTGCCACCCGACTCGCTCTCGATCTGGGAGTTGACGCCGATCACCTTCCCGTTCGCGTTGAGAAGCGGCCCACCGGAGTTGCCGTGGTTGATGGCCGCGTCCGTCTGGATGACCTTGTCGATGGCGAAGCCGTTCGGGGCGGTGATCTCGCGCTGAAGCGCGCTTACGATCCCCGCGGTGACCGTGCGCTCGAGCCCGAACGGGTTCCCGATCGCGACGACCGCATCGCCGACCTTGACCGCATCCGAGTTTCCGAGCTCGAGCGGCGTCAGCGCCCGTCCCTCCGCGCCCTTGATGCGCAGCACGGCGATGTCCGAGGACGGGTCCTTCCCCACGACCTTGGCCTGCAGCTCGTCGTTCCCGGAAAAGCTGACCTCGACCTTCGAGGCGTTCTCGACCACGTGGTAGTTCGTGACCACATGGCCGGACTTGTCGATCACGAAGCCGGAGCCGAGCAGGTGCGCTTGCTGCGAACCGAAGAAGGGGTTGTCGGAGACAACGGTGGTCGCAAGCACCTGGACGACGCCGCCCCGCGCGCCCGAGTAGATGTCCGCGATCGTCTTGCCCTTGGGGTTCTCGAACGAAGTGGATTCGACGGTTCCCCCGGACATCTCGCGGATGACCGTCGTCCCGCCCGCTTCGCCGACCGCGCGGTCGACGCCGACGGCGATACCGGCCCCGAGCACGGCCGCCGCCACGAGCAGAGCCCCACTGCGCGCAATGCCTACCTGCACGGGATGGGTTATAGCCTCGGAGCGTTTAAGCCCGGGTTGCGCGCGGTTAAGCGCGCGTTAAGGCGCGAGGATGCTCGATTCGATCTTCGATTTTTCGGATCGGGGGTAGATGTAGGAGGAGTTAGCTGGGCCTGTCCGCTTGCGCTAGCTGCCTCCGCGCAGCCCTGTTAGAGAAGGGGGGCCCGCCGGGCCGAGCCCCTCTTCGTCATAGGACTGGGAGGGCTAGCAGCCCTGGGCGTAGGTGCCGAATCCGGCGTATGGGCCGCCGAGGCCGGTCGTGAGCGGCCCCATGAACGTGAGGTAGCCGTTGTAGGCACTGCCGAACAGCGGCTCGATGCCTCCGCGGCCGAACCACTGCGCGTGCACCTCGTCCTCGGGGTGGTACTGCGAGTAGTAGGTCGTGCCTGTCGTGGCGGCAGCGTTGTTGCCCGGGTACGGGAACCAGACACCGACGACCGGGTCGCCAGTCTCGAGGTAAGCGGTGCACCCGTACTGCGGTGCCGTCGGCGTCAGCCAAGGCTGCACGACGTTGTTCACATACGGGTCGTCGAGCCATTCCGAGACCTCGTGGCTGAGCGCGTGGATGTCCGCCAGGCCGCGCGTCGGCGACGGAGCGCTCCGCATGCCCGTGTAGTCGCTCAGGAAGCCCGAATAGGTACCGGGCGTCGTCCAGGCGGAGTAGATGTACGTCTGGACCGCGTTGTTCCCTTGGCCGTTGCCCTCGGGTCGGCAGGCTAGCGAGAGCCGGGGCGCGCCGAGGCAACTGCGGCAACATCCGCAGCGTTCGCCCCCGGGGACATTAGGGCTAGAGACCGGCTCCAGGCCAAGTGGTAGCACGATCCGGCCCGGGCTGAGCACCGTTCATTTCCTACAGACGTCTTGTGGCAGTGGGGTACTACCAGTGCAGCATGCGGCGAGTTTCCTTGTCGGCGGTGGGATGCGTACTCTGTAGGACGCAAAATCTGCGCAAAACTTGCGAACGGTTTCGGACGACGCTTCGCTAAGCGGGAGTTGGCTGCGGCAGCGCACGCCCATCCGGGCCGCGCTCCGCTCATTAGCTACGGCACGCGCAGCATCGCCCAGCAAACGACCAAGGCCAGCAAAGAGCATGCGGCCAGAGGGCCAGTGCCGCCGTCTTTCAGAGCGGTATCAGGCCGTCATCAGGATCAGTATCCTCGCCCGGCTTGGATGCGACGAGGCCATGAACTCGGTCAGCAACCAGGACGGCGCGGCAGCTGTGCAGGACGTCCGTGGGCACAAACCTGCATCAGCGCTTGGGAAACATCCTGTAGATTCGTCGGCCCCGGCCGAAGGAGACTTTTCCATGCGCAAGCAGCTCGTCTTCGCCATCGTCGTCGCGCTTCTGGCGCTCGCCGCCTCGGCGTGCGGCAGCGACGAGTCGGGCTCTGCTCCGACGGCCGCCGGGACGAGCTCGACTGCGATGAATCAATGCGCAAAGGATCAGCTGACGCTGAAGACGCCGGGGCAGCTCACGATCGCCACGGACAACCCCGCCTTCCCGCCCTGGTTCCAGAACGCGAAGGGCGGTCCCTGGAATCCGACCAAGGAGCCGACGAAGCAAGGCTATGAAGCCGCCGTCGCCTACGCGGTGGCCGATGGGCTGGGATTCACCGACGACGAGGTGAAGTGGGTCGTCGTCCCGTTCAACAACATCTTCAAGCCCGGGCCAACCGATTTCGATTTCGACATCAACCAGGTCTCGTACTCGTCGAAGCGGGATCAGGCCGTGGACTTCAGCGACTCCTACTACGACGTCGAGCAGGCCGTCGTCGTGGCCAAGTCCTCGCCGTTCGCCAAGGCGACGTCGGTCGCGGACCTGAAGGACGCAAAGCTCGGAGCACAGATAGGGACGACGAGCTATGACGCGATCCTGAACACGATCCAGCCAAGCAAGCAGCCCAACGTCTACAACACGAACGACGACGCGGTGAACGCACTCAAGAACGGCAACATCGACGGCATCGTCGTGGACTACCCGACCTCGCTCTACGTGACCGCCGTCCAGGCTCCCAACTCGGTGGCCGTCGGACGCCTCCCCTCGAATGGGGAGGAACACTTCGGCCTCGTCTTCGAGGAAGGCAACCCGCTGCGCGATTGCGTGAACCAGGTGATCGCGAAGCTTCGCTCGGACGGCACGCTGGACCAGTTCGCGCAGCAGTGGATCGAGGGCTCGGCGCCGCCAGTCCTCAAGTAGCACCGCTTGCGACCGCACGACGCGTCAGGGTCGTCGCGAAGCACGCTGGTCGCGCTCGCGAGCACGGTCGTGTTCGCGGTCGTGGTCATCCTCGTCGTTTCCAACTCCCCTGGCTGGCCGGAGGTCAAGCAGCAGTTCTTCAACGGGGAGTTTCTCCGCGAGTCGCTGCACACGATCCCGGAGGCGTTCGTCCTCAACGTCAAGATCTTCGTGGTCGCCGAGGTTTTCATCCTCGCGTTCGCGCTGGTGATCGCGGTGGTGCGCGGACTTCCCGGGCCCGTCTTCTTCCCTCTCCGGGCCCTCGCGGTGGTGTACGCGGATCTCTTCCGAGGGGTGCCCACGATCCTCGTGATCTACCTGCTCGGGTTCGGCGTTCCTGCGCTCCAGCTCTCGGGAGTCCCGAAGGGCGAGCTCTTCTGGGGAACGACCGCTCTCGTGCTCGTCTACTCGGCCTACGTCTCGGAGGTCTATCGCGCCGGCATCGAGTCGGTGCATCCGAGCCAGAACGCTGCAGCGCGCTCGCTCGGACTCTCACACGCGAAGACGCTCCGCTTCGTGATCCTCCCCCAGGCCGTCCGGCGCGTCATTCCGCCGCTCCTCAACGACTTCATCGGCCTGCAGAAGGACACCGCGCTCGTCGCGCTGCTCGGCCCTGTCGAGGCCTTCCGGCAGGCGCAGATCGACGTGGCGAGCGACTTCAACTACACGCCGTACGTCGTCGCGGCGCTCCTCTTCATCCTGCTGACGATTCCCCTGGCGCGTTTCACCGACTGGCTCGTCGTCCGCGACCGACGCAAGCAGCTGGCGCTCGGAGGCACCCGCTGAACGCTGCCGTCCCCTGCTTGCGGATCGAGAACCTGCACAAGTCCTTCGGGAGTGTTGAGGTTCTCAAGGGAATCGACCTCGAGCTCCAGCCGCACGAGGTGGTCTGTCTCATAGGCGCGTCCGGGTCCGGCAAGTCGACGCTCCTCCGCTGCGTGAACCTGCTCGAACCGATCAACGCGGGCCGCATCGGGTTCCTTGGCGAGGAAATCTCGGCGAAAGGCGTGGACCTGGACGCGGTGCGTCGACGGATCGGGATCGTCTTCCAGGCCTTTAACCTCTTCCCGCACATGAGCGTGCTCCGGAACGTCACGCTCGGACTCACGAAAGTGCTGAAGGAGCCTCAGGC
Source organism: Actinomycetota bacterium (assembly GCA_046728735.1). Lineage (GTDB taxonomy): Bacteria > Actinomycetota > Thermoleophilia > Gaiellales > Gaiellaceae > JAIBJP01. The sequence continues at coordinate 9,327 of JBKPFG010000278.1, read as the reverse complement.
CCGGGCGGATGAAGAGGCGACCGACCTCCTCGGGCGCTTCGGCCTGGCTGACAAGCGCGACGAGTATCCCGACCGACTCTCCGGAGGGCAGCAGCAGCGCGTTGCGATCGCGCGCGCGCTCGCTATGCGCCCGGAGCTCATGCTCCTCGACGAGGTCACCAGCGCGCTCGACCCAGAGCTCGTTGCCGAGGTCCTGAGCGTGATCAGGGGCCTGGCCGAATCGGGCATGACCATGCTGATCGCCACGCACGAGATGACCTTCGCCCGCGACATCGCTCACCGAGTCTGCTTCCTCGACGACGGCGTCCTGCTCGAGGAGGGGCGCCCGCAGGAGATCTTCTCCGCGCCCAGGAACCCGCGCACGCAGCAGTTCCTGCAGAGGATCATCGAAGCGGGGAGGCTCTAGGAGGGTCTGTCGTGATGTCGCTCGTCCATCGGGGTGCGATGCTCGTTTCCCAGGCAAGGACGCAGGGAGCCCCCGTATCGACTGTAGATACGGGGGCGACCGAGGACACAGCCTGGGAGCGAGAAGCGCAGCCCGGGGACTCAGCGCGATATTGCGTCAGACTCTCCTAATGGTCCGCGTCGTCCACGCCGAAGGCGATCCGGCCACACGAGGCCGCACGATCGGCTCGCAGCTCGGCGATCTGATCGACAGGTCGCTCGGGTTCTACCGCGACTACCTCGCGGAGCTGGGAGTGCGGGACCTCGCCCTGGCGGTCGCCCCCTACCGCGAAGCGGCCGCGCGGTCGCTACCCGAGCACGTCGAGACGATCTCCGCGATGGCTGCGGCTGCCGGCGTGTCCGAGGTGGAGCTCTTCGCCGTGAACGCGTGCGAGGAGCTCGAGGCAGGCGCCGTGCCCGCCGAGCGCTGCTCGTCCTTCACGGCGGTCGGGCCGGGGTTCACCATCCTCGCCCATAACGAGCAGTGGCTCGCCGGCGACGCCGGCAACGTCGCGGTCGTCGTCGAGCAACCGGCGGAGGGAACGGTAGTCGTCTCGCCGACGCTGGCCGCCTGCCTGCCCGCAGTCGGGATGAACGCCCACGGTGGGGCACAGGGAATCCACTCCCTGACCGCCCGCGACGACCGAGTCGGAACCCCTCGCGTGCTCGTCTCCCGCCACGCGCTCGAGGCGTCCGACCGGGAGGATGCGATCCGCCGCGCCGGCCTGCCGGGGCGGGCTGGCGGGTACGCGCACCTGCTCGCCTTTCGGGGCGGCGACACGCTCACGATCGAGACGAGCTCGACCGAACTGGCCGTCGTCGAGGGCCCGGGCCCGCACACGAACCACTACACCGCGCCGGAGCTCGCCGGCGTCGGCGACGAGCCGGGCGCGGGCAGCCTCGCCAGGCTCGATCGACTCACCGAGCTCCTCGAGGTCCGGCCCCCGTCCACGCCCCAGGAGGCGATGGAGATCCTCAGCGACCACGAATCCACCCCCCAGGCGATCTGCAAGCACCCGGGACCGAACGACCCCGAGGAGTCGACGATCGTGTTCTCGATGGTCTGCGAGCTCGAGTCGCGGCGAATGTGGGTCGCGGCCGGGAATCCCTGCGAAACGAAGTTCGAGGAGGTCGAGCTACCGCCGTGATCGAGGCGCACAGATTCGGCAGGCCCCTCCCCGAGGGAGGCACGATCGGAGTCGCCGCGCCGGCGAGCGGCTTCGAGAACCGCTCTGAGGTCCTGCGCGGAGTCGAATGGTGGGAGGAGCGTGGCTACCGGGTCAAGCTCGGCGAGCACGTCTTCGACCGGGACGACTACGTCGCCGGCGACGAGCGCGACCGGGCCGCGGACCTCATGGCGATGTTCGCCGATCCCGAGGTGGACATCGTCCAGTCGCTCCAGGGCGGCTACGGCTCGGCGCAGACGATTCCCCACCTGGACTTCGACGCGATCGCGGCGAGCCCGAAGCCCTTGGTGGGCTACTCCGACATCACGGCGCTCCACGTTGCCATCCGCCAGCGGGCGGGCCTGGCCACGATCTACGGTTACGGCCTCGTCGGCATGGGCGCCAAGGACGGCACGGACTTCTCCCGCAACCGCCTCCTGGAGGTCTTATGTGGCGAGGGGGCCGGCGACGTGCCGCGCGATCCCGACGACCCCTACGTCCGGGCGATCCACGGCGGGATGGTGACCGCCCCGCTCGTCGGCGGCTGTCTCTGGCTCCTGCTCCAGACCATGGGCACACCCTGGGAGATCGAGCTCGAGGGATCGATCTTCTTCTTCGAGGACTACGACGCGCCGCCCTGGTACGTCGACGGGATGCTCACTCAGCTGGGCCAGGCCGGCAAACTCGCGGGCGTGCGCGGAGTCGTAGTAGGGGACATGGAGAAATGCGACTGGCGCGAGACTAGGCCCGAGTGGCCAAGAACCAGATCCATTGAGGACGTGCTGGAGCAACATCTGGAGCCACTTGGGGTTCCCGTGTTATACAAGCTGCCCTTGGGCCACGGGAAGCACTTGGCGGCGCTACCACTCGGGGTGACGGCGACCTTGGACGCGGATGCCCGCAGGCTGACGATCAACCATTCCGGCCTCGAGCCGGGGGGAGGGAAACGAGCATGAAGAACAAGGCGGCTATCTGTCTGTCGGTGCTGCTGGCGATCTTCGTCGTCGCGGGCTGCGGCGGCGGAGCCTCGAGCAACCAGACCGGCGAGAGCGGAAAGGTCGTCCAGGGCGGCATTCTCCGCGTCGGGACGATCAACTACATCGACACACTGAACCCCTTCCTCTACATCGAGGCGCAGGCGGGGAACGCCTTCAACATGATCTTTCCCCAGCTCGTCCAGTACGACTACGTGGACGGGAAGTACAAGATCGTCGGCGACCTCGCGGAGTCGTGGGACACGTCTGCCGACGGCAAGGACTGGACCTTCCACCTGAAGTCGGGCGGAAAGTGGTCGGACGGGCAGCCCATCACTGCGAACGACGCCGCGTGGACGATCAACACGACGCTCAAGTATCAGAACGGTCCCACAGCGGTCCTCGCGGGAACCGTTGCCCATGTCGACAACGCCGAGGCCACCGACCCGAGCACGCTCGTGATCCACTACAAGAAGCCCGTCGGAAACGTCCTGGCCGCGCTCGAGCAGGGCTGGGTTCTGCCGCAACACGCGTGGGAGAAGTACGCCGTGGGCAACGGCAAGGGCCTCAAGACCTACCACCCCGAGCAGAACCTTCCGATGGTCACTGGCGGCGCCTACAGCATCAAGTCCTACGAGAAGAAGGGGACCACCGTCTTCATCAAGGACCCGAACTTCTACGGCCCGAAGTCGAACGCAGACGCCGTCGCGCTCACGTACTACACGAACGCGGACGCCATGATCACCGACCTGAAGGGCGGCCAGCTCGACTACGTCGACCAGGTCCCGTTCAGCGCTGTCAACGTGGTGAAGAAGGATTCGAACATCCAGGTCGACACCGTGCCTGGCTTCGAGACGACGAACATCACGTGGAACTCGAACCCCCGCAAGCCGAAGAACCGCGAGCTGCTCGATCCCCAGGTGAAGAAGGCGCTCTCTATGTGCGTCGACCGCGACAAGATCATCGACGTGGTCTTCAGCGGCTACGCGGAGAAGGTCGAGAACCTCGTGGGTGACCCCGCGATGTATGCGAACACGGATCTCGGGCCGCTCGAGCACGACTGTGACGCCGGCAATCAGATGCTCGACCAGCTCGGGTACAAGAAGGGAGCGGACGGGATCCGCGTCGCACCCGCGACGAGCGGCCAGAACGCGCAGCCAGCGCACAAGATGCAGTACGAGATCATCGTCCCGAACTCCCTCGACTTCAACGGCGACCGCGAGTTCCAGGTCGTTCAAGAGGGCTTCGCGGAGGCCGGCGTCAAGGTGACGCAGAAGCCGGGCGGCGACTCGAGCTCGGCTTACGCGCTCGAGACCGACGACAACTGCGACGCGGCGACCTCGACGGGCTACGCGCATTTCGACATGGCCATGTGGGACTGGATCGGCTACGTCGACCCGGACTTCATGCTCTCCGTCGTGACGAAGGGCCAGTGGTGCTCCTGGAGCGACACCGGCTGGGACAATCCGGACTACGACAAGATGTACGAACAGCAGGCGACGACTGTCGACCCGAACGAGCGTGAGCAGCTCGTAAAGGAGATGCAGAAGATCATCTACGACAACTTCCTCTACACGCAGCTCGTCGAGGAGCAGGCAATCGACGCCCACCGGACCGACTGGGACGGCTTCAACACGGCTTTGAACGCCTACTCGAAGACCTACTACACCGCGCCGCACAAGGTGGGGTAGCCAAAGAGAATCCACGGGTCACCGCGAGCTAGATCGTGACCGGGCTCGATTACATCGCGAAGCGCGTCCTGTTCGCGCTGGTCACGGTCCTCGCCGCGGTGACCCTCAACTTCGTCCTCTTCCGGGCGATCCCGGGGGACGCAGTGCAGTCGCTCCGCTGCCAGCACTGCACGGTCCAGTTCAAGAACGCGCTCCGCAAGGAGCTCGGTCTCGACAAGTCCAAGTGGGAGCAGTACAAGCTGTACCTGAAGGATCTCGCGCACGGAGATCTCGGGAGCTCGGTGAGGTCGCAGCGACCGGTGTGGGACGAGCTCTGGCCCTCGATCAAGAACACCCTCCCGATGATCGCGCTCGGTTACCTCTTCTCGATCATCTTCGGCACGGTCGTGGGGGTGGTCTCGGCGTGGCGGCGAGGAACGGTGGTGGACAAGGCCGGCCTCTGGACCGGCCTGGGCTTCTACTCCATGCCGCCCCAGTGGCTGGGGCTCATGATCGTCCTCTTCGTGGCCGGTGCGGTGGGGCTGCCGACCTCGGGAGTCAAAGATCCGACACTCGGGATTCTCGGAGATGCCTCGACGTGGGACCTGATCGTCGACCGCCTGCGCCACATGATCCTCCCGGCGCTGACGATCGGGCTCGTGCTCTATGGGGAGTACGCCCTCATCGTCCGCTCGGCCATGCTCGAGACGCTCGGCGAGGACTACGTCCTGACTGCCCGTGCAAAGGGGCTCTCGTCATGGGCGACGGTCTGGAGACACGGCTTTCGGAACGCGCTGCTCCCAGTGGTAACACTGGGCGCCCTCTCGCTCGGCTACATCATCGGGGGCTTCATTACCGTCGAGTACGTCTTCTCGTATCCCGGCATAGGCCTCGCGATCGTCGAGGCGATAGACCAACGTGACTTCCCGGTCCTCCAGGGCGCCTTCCTGTTGCTCGCCATCTCGGTGATCTTCTTCAACCTCGTCGCCGACCTCCTCTACTTCAAGCTCGATCCGCGAGTGAGAGCGTGACCACCGCGATCGAAGCCGTCGAAGCTGCCGAGAGCCCGGCGGAAGTCCGACCCGGGCTCCTCCGCTCGAAGTTCCTCAGACAACCGGCGACCATCGTCGGCCTCTCGATCCTCGCGATCTTTGTGCTCGTGGCGATCCTGTCGCCGGTCCTTGCTCCGCACCCCAAGGAACAGGTCGGACCGGTGTTCGACCCGCCGAGCAGCGAGCACTGGCTGGGGACGGACGGCGGCGGCGCCGACATGGTCAAGCTGCTCATCGCGGGCGCCCGTGTGTCGCTGATCGTCGGGTTCTGCGCGGCGGTCGTCTCGGCGTTCATCGGCGGTTCCATCGGGCTCGCGTCGGGGTTCTTCGGCGGGAAGACCGACACGGTTCTCATGCGCTTCACGGATTACGTGATCGTCATCCCCGACGTGCCGCTCATGATCGTCGCCGCGGCCCTCTTCGGGCGGAGCCTGACGAACATCATCCTCATCATCGGGGTCATCTACTGGACGACGACCGCCCGATTGATCCGGGCGCAGGTGAAAAGCGTTCGCGAGCGCGTGTACGTGAAGCGAGCCCGTGCGCTAGGGGCGGGGAACTCGCGCCTCGTCGGCAAGCACATCCTCCCGCAAGTCGCGCCGCTCCTGATCGCGAACACGGTGCTCCTCGTCGCCTACGCGATCTTCGCGGAAACCTTCATCACGTTTCTCGGCCTTGGCGACCCGAGCCTGATCTCCTGGGGGCGCCTGATCGAGAACGCGTTCATTGACGACGCGCTCCTCAACGACGCCTGGTGGGCGATCGTGCCCCCGGGCGTCTGTGTTGCGATCGTCGTCCTTGCCTGCACGATGGTCGGGCAGGCGCTCGAGGAGTCGCTGAACCCCCGGCTGAGCGTCGGCCACCTCTCGCCGCGTCGCTTCCGCGTGCGGCCGGCCCCACCCCGAGAGCAGTGAGCCTCGCTCGCGTTCCGCTCGCTCTCGTGGGGGAAACCATGTTTCCCCCACGGACCCCCTTCTTCAATTCAGTGAGGGAACCCCCCGGTTCCCTCACACACCCTCCCCAGGCTCACAGCCCGAGGTTCGGGCAGTGAGCCTCCTCACCGTCTCCGACCTGCACGTGTGGTTCGACCTCCCCAGCGGGGGTCAGCTCCACGCCGTGCGTGGCATCGACTTCACCGTCGAGGAAGGAGAGCGGTTCGGCCTCGTCGGAGAATCGGGTTGCGGAAAGACCACGGCGATTCTCGCGTTGATGGGCTTGCTCCCGCCGAACGCGTCCGTCGCCGGGCAGGTTGTACTCGAAGGCGAGAACGTCCTCGTCCGCGGCGAGGAAAGCGTCGCGTCGCATCGATGGCTCGAGGTCGCGATGGTCTTCCAAGGCGCGATGAACGCGTTCAACCCGGTGCTGACGATCGGAGACCAGATCGTCGAGCCGATGGAGCTCCACGACGTCGCGGAAGGCAGCGACGCGATGCGCCGCGCGCGCGAGCTCCTCGAGGTCGTCGGCATCCCGGGCGACCGAGTCGGGCACTATCCACACGAGTTTTCGGGAGGGATGCGTCAGCGCGCCGCAATCGCGATGGCGCTCGCTTGCAGGCCCAAGGTCCTGCTCGCGGACGAGCCGACGACGGCGCTCGACGTGATGGTGCAGGCACAGATTCTCGAGCTCCTGACGGCGCTCTCGAACGACTTCGGCCTCGCGGTCATCCTCGTCACCCACGACCTGCCGGTCATCGCGCAGGTCTGCGAGCGCGCGGCCGTCATGTATGCCGGAATCGTCGCCGAGCTCGGCTCCGTCGACCGGCTCTTCCACGATCCGCGCCACCCGTACACTCGGCTCCTTTTCGCGGCCACTCCGGACCTCTACGGATCCGACGACGTTGCCTCCATCCCCGGCGCGCCGCCGCGTCTCGACCGCGAGCTGACTGGCTGCCCGTTTACGCCACGATGCGACCGGGCTTTCTCGCCGTGCCCGACCGTGACGCCTCGTCTCCTCGAGGTGGAGAAAGGGCACCTGGCCGCGTGTCATCTCAACGATCGGGCTGTGGAGGCCGCGTCTTGACCGAAGCGGCCCGGCATAACGGCGGCCCGCTGCTCGAGGTGGAGGACCTGGTCGTCCACTACCCGATCGCACGCGGGATCGTCGGAACCATGCAACGCCGTCCCAAGCTCCGCGTGCATGCGGTGGAAGGTGTCTCGTTCTCGCTGCGCCGCGGCGAGATGCTCGCGCTCGTGGGCGAATCGGGGTGCGGCAAGACGACAACCGCACAGACCGTCCTGCGGCTGCAAGAGCCGGACGCCGGCGTCATCCGCTTCCACGGCGAAGACATCTCCACCGCTCCGCCCCGGAGGCTCCGCTCGCTCCGCCGCAGGATGCAGATCATCTACCAGGATCCGTACGAGTCGCTCGACCCCCGCTTTCGGGTGCGAGCGACCGTCGAGGAGCCGCTCGTGATTCACGGGCTCGGATCGAAGGAAGAGCGCCGCGAAGAAGTGGTCCGGGCACTTCGCCAAGCCGGGCTCGACCCGCCCGACCTCTTCCTCGACCGCTATCCGCACCAGCTCTCCGGGGGCCAGCGGCAGCGCGTCGCGATTGCCGCCAGCCTCGTTCTCAACCCCGACGTCCTCGTGGCGGACGAGCCGGTCTCGATGCTCGACGTCTCGGTCCGGGCCGGCGTGCTCGCGATTCTCTCCCAGCTTCGGACCCAGGGCCTCGGGATCTTGATGATCACTCACGACCTTTCCACGGCGGCGCGCTTCGCCGATCGAATTGCCGTCATGTACCTGGGACGAATCGTGGAGGAGGGATCGGCTCACGACGTCGTCCACAATCCGCAGCATCCCTATACGCGGGCGCTCCTCTCGGTCGTCCCGAAGCGGGACCCCCGGGAGCGGACAACGCCGCAGATCCTCCGGGGCGAGACGCCCAACCCCGTTCGCATCCCATCGGGGTGTCGCTTCCACCCGCGCTGTCCGATGGCGATCCCGGACTGCAAAGAGATCGATCCCGAGCTGAGGCGGCCGGCAGCCGCGACCAGCCCGGGCCACCGGGCCGCCTGCATCCGAGTCTAGGCCGAGCTCCCCCAACGATGGACGAGGAGGGCGAGCGTCGTCGCCACCTCGGCGATCGACTCGAGGTCCACCCACTCGTCGACTCCGTGGAGCCCGTCGCCGGTGGGCCCATAGCAGACGGCGTTTCCCTCGAAGAAGCGCAGGTCCGTCGTCGCCCGGGCGGGTTTCGGCTGTAGGTCGCGGCCGGAAACCTCGCGATGGCAGCCCCCAAGCAGGCTCACGAGCGGCGAGCCGGGGTCGAAGGAGTAGCCACGGGCACGAAAGCCGCGGAACTCGACCGACGCCTGCGGCTCGACCCGCGCGACCGCGGCGGCAAGACGAGCCTGTGCCTCGGCCGGCTGCATGCGGATGGGGAAGCCGAGGCGGACGTCGAGCTCGGCCCGCCCCGGGGTCATGGAGGGCCAGTCGCCCGAGTGGAGAGCGCCGACATTGAGGAGATACGGCTGCTCGATCCCCTCGAATTCGGCTTCGGGCGACTCGTTCAGCTTCGCCTCGAGCTCGTGCAGCGCCGAGATGACCGTCGCCGCCGCCTCGATCGGATTCGAGCCCTCGTCGGCATGGGACGCATGGCGTGAGCTCGCTTCGAGCGTGATCCTGGCCCAGATGACGCCCGGAGATACGAGGTCGATTGAGCCGCTCGTCGGCTCAGCGATCACGACTCCATCTGCAAGCGGACCGGCGAGACAGGCAGCCAGGGCGCCGTTGCCGCCGCACTCCTCCTCGATCACGCTCTGGTAGACGAGACGCCCGGGCAGCTCGCCGGCGCCGAGGGCGGCCTCGACGGCGAGGAGCATCGCGGCGACGCCGCCCTTCATGTCGCACGCACCGCGTCCGTAGAGGCGGCCGTCCTCGACCACGGCTCCATACGGAGGCTTCGTCCAGCGGTCGGCGGGCTCCTCGCTGACGACGTCGACGTGCCCGTTGAAGAGGAGGGAGGCGCCCGAGCCGCCCTCCAGCGTCCCCACGAGGCAGCGGCGTCCGTCGTAGGGAAG
>JBKPFG010000081.1:0-40110 GCA_046728735.1 Actinomycetota bacterium | reverse complement strand
GCTCCCGGCCGGCGAGGGCCTGCGTGAACTCCCACCACGCCGGGTGTGACGTGCGGCTGATGTTCCGCAGGTGGTGGTTCAGGCGCTCGCCCACCGTGCCGCGCAGGCGGCCTCGGTAGACGATGCCGGCCATGCCGACCTTGAGCACGCAGCCGTCGGCGACGAGCGCGTACAGGCCGGGGAAGCGGCTTCCGGCGATCAAGGCTTCGAGCCTCGGATCGGCGGGCGCCCACGTGACCTGCGTCTGCTTCGCGTCTGCCCAGAAGTTCACTTCGACTCCCCTGCGAGCTCGACCGCGACCGGCTTCTTGGAGTGGCAGATCGGGTCGCACTTCGCGCAGAAGCGCCATTGCGGATAGCAGGCCCTCCGCACGAGGCGCAACGTCCTGCGTCCCAGGTCAGCATCGCTCGACGGCCTCGTCGTACACCTCGTGGGCCGACGGCGTTCCCGGCGCCGGCTTGCCGTAGCCGCGTGCGAACGCTTTGAAGCCGGCGTCGTAGCCGCTGACGGCGTAGTTCTCGCAGAACGCCTTCTTCGCCTTCGGGTTCTGGAGGTACATCACGTCGACGACGTTCTCGGCCGTGATCTCCTGAGTCTCCGGGTTCGCCTTCTGCTCCTGGCGGAGCGCCTTCGTCTCGGCCTTCGTTGCCGGCTGGCCCTCCGTAACCGACGACTTCGTCGCCTCCGTTTCGTGCGCGGCCGGCTTGTTGCCGGCAGCCTCGGACGGTTCCTCGGCGGTGCAGGCGGCCGAGCCTGCCGCGAGCGCGGCGGCGACGAGCGCCCAAACTACAACCTTCTTCATACTGTCCTCCTGCGCATCGGTGACGTAGCCGGGCCCTTCCCGGCTCCGCCCGACCTCTCCATGAGCCGCAGTCCCGTGAGGAGAGGCCGGGCGCAACAGGGCAGCGCTTCGACGACGATGCTTCGCCGGTCACTTGCTTACGAGCGCTCGGTGACGAACCCAGGCTCGCGGTCGTAAGGTCTTTGGGGCCTGCGGGCGCTCCTCCGTCGCAAAACGAGGGGCGCGTCCCGTCAGTATGTTCTGGGTCGGTCGCGGTTTACGCCGGCGCCGAAACGATACTTGGGTTCAATCGCAAGCGCAAGTACCACTTGCGTTACAAGTGCAAGATGCCCTTGCGTGCTAAGGTGCAAGCATGGCACACGACACTGCGCGCAGTCAGCTCCGCTTCGTTGCGAGGGTTGGCGCGTGGTATGGCAACCATCCACACGATGCCGAGCGGACGATTGCGATGCGCCGCCGCCGGGCGGCTGCCTCGGCTAGCGAGTCGGGAATCTGGCCGGGCGCCATTAACCCGGACCGTGACGACGACGCTCGCCTATCGCTTTAGCGCGTGGCTCCGCTCTAGGGGGCCTGGCTGTTGCTGCTGTCTGCGAGCGGAGCAGATGGAATGGGCGACGCTGCTCGGGCGTTAGCGGACGATCGAGCCACCGGCCTCGTCGAGCTCCTCGTTCGACCAGCCGAGGCTGTGGAGGCCTCGCCGGCTGAACATCCACACGCCGGCGGCCGAGTATTGAGCGTCTGAGTATCGAAGGTCGCCGAACTCGGGCTCCCGGAGTTTCTTCGCAGTGTCTCGCATCGCAACGACGAGGTCGCGCTCGGTGAGAGCGACCTTCTTCGGAGAGCCGAGCCGCTGTCCTCGGCGAATCACTTGTCCTCCCCGTTCTGCCACAGGCCCGGCCGATCCGGGCGGTCGGCGGCGAATCGTCGCGGAGCGGTCGCTCGGCAGCAATCCCTCGTTGGGGTGATCCTGTCGGCAGGCGGAGACTTTTCATTTCCGCCGATCGCCGGAGAGCAGCTCAGGACCAGATCGCGGACTTAGCGAGCAGCCGCCAGATCCCGCCCGCCTTCTTGATGTACTGAATCTCGACAGACGAGTGGGGGCGGCAGGTGCGGTAGCGGCGCCCCTGCGAGACGTAGCCGCCCACCTCGGTCGCGTAGTAGACGCGCCGTCCATCGGTGTCGAGGATGCGGTGCACGCGGCGGATGGAGTCACCCCTGTGCACGGCGCGGTACTCCGCCCGCGTCACGCAGCCGGGAGTGTCGGCCAGCGCCGAAGGCGCGAAGGCGACGGCAGCCAGGAGGCACGGCGCCGCAACAACGAGTCGTTTCATGCCGTCCTTTCGGGGTCATGGGCGGAGGCCCGTCCTCCGCTCCACCGCTCGCCGCAGAGAAAGGGCGGAGAGTCAGCGGAGGATAGCGGTGCGCTGGCGGGTTTCAGTCGCCCCTTTGGGGGATCAGGAGCCAGAGTCCCCAAACGCGGGAAAGCTCGCCGCTCCGCATTTTTTTCGAGCGAATCAAACGACGAGGGCGTCCCGGCCTTTTGCTTCTAGCGTTCGCCGGAGAGCCCGTAGTCTCGGGCCTTTTGCGAGATTCGAGCCGTAACGCCCGGACGCGGACCGCGCTACCCTTGGGGGTGGCGGGTTGTGCCGCAGCATCCCGCCTCTCCCCGAGGGGCGGCGGATCGAGCGCCAGGCCCCTCTGCCGCCCCTCACTAATTCCGCACGATCCTACCCTGAGCCGGTTGAGCTAATACCACGCCCGGCCCGATCCAACGGCGCTAACGTCCGCCTCGTGTCGAGGATCGCCCTTCACGGCGACTATTGCCTCTGTGGGGCCTGCTCGGCGCGGCGGCGTGGAGAGGAGCGGCGGGCGGAGCTAGCGGCGGCCCGTCGGGAACGTGAGCGGGCGGTGCCCTGCTCTTATCGCTACGGCCGGCCCGTCGTTGCCGGCTCGTCCCTCCGACAATTCGCCACGAACGCTTGTCGCCATCGGGCCTATCGGCGCCGGAGAGACGCCAAAGCTTCGACAACAGCTAGTGCTCCCGAGATACCGGTCGCTCGCCGAAGCTAGCGAAGGGCGGGTAGCGGATCGACGGCTGCTCCGCGCCTGCGGAGTTCGAAGTGAAGATGTGGGCCGGTCGAGAATCCGCTCGAGCCGACGAGGCCGATCCTTATGCCACGAGCGACGCGCTGGCCCTCGCGGACGGTCACACGCTTGAGGTGCGCGTAGAACGATCGCATCCCGTATCCGTGGGAGACGACTACAAGCCGCCCGTAGCCGCCGGGTGACCAACCGGCGAAGACCACACGCCCCCGGCGAGCGGCCCCGACGCGTGTCTTCCAGGCGGCGGGGAGGTCGATCCCCGGATGGAACCGGTTGCCCCTCGGACCGAAGGGGCTTCCGACAGGCGCTCGGATTGGCCATGAGAACCGAAGGCGAGAGCGGGGGACAGGCTCGAAGAGCGTCCGGATCGTGACCGGGCCGGCGACTCCGTCGGCGCCGATCCGACGCCAACGCTGATACCGGAACAGAGCTGCGCCGACCCGGCTTCCGAACCTGCCGTCAAACGGACCGGAGGGAAAACCGTGCCAGGCCAACCGGAATTGGAGGGCGGCAACGTCCCAGCCCCACTTGCCGTCGAAGAGCAGGCGGTCGCCGAGACGGTAGCGAGCGTACCGTCCGAGCGCCCGGCGCGTCTTCGGCCCCACGATCCCGTCGGGCACCAGTCCCCGCCGTCGCTGGAAGCGGCGCACGGCCGCGGTTGTCAGCGGCCCCTTGATCCCGTCGATCGTTGCGTGGTAGAAACCTCGGTTCCAAAGCGTGACCTGCAGAGCCGCGACCCCCGATCTGCCCATCGCGCTGGCCGCCGAAACGAAGGCTAGGGCCGCAAGGAGTGCAAGCAGAGCGATGAAGGCTCTGACAGGCATGGGTCCAGCGTTTTCGCCCGCACCACGGGCTTTCCTCTCTTTTTCTAAGCGGCGGTCTCGTTGGTAGCGCGCATGGTTAAGCCGAATCTTTCTGAGCCGCCTTTCCGGAAGCAGGCCCCCTTTTTCTCTCGTCGGAGGCGGCGGAAGAGGGCGTCACCGGCACTTGACCCCCCTGCCTCGCGTTCGCGTACGAGGCAACATGCCCGTGTGTTCATGTGCGTTGGCTGCGGGGTGTATTTGGCCGATTCTCCTCGAGACGGGCCGGTTCTTTGCCTGGACTGTCAAGAGAGGGCCGCTGCGGCCGAGGAGCGGCGAGAACGGAAAAGCCGGATCGCCGGCAGGCAGCCTCTGATCTGCGAGCACTGCTCTCAGCCGTTCGTAGCAAGCCGGCTCGGCCACAAGTACTGCTCGGCGGCGCATCGCGCGGCCGCCTGGCGTGAGCGGCAGCGGGCCGCCGCGTAGCTTCCGGCTCTAGAACGCAGAAGGCCGGCATACAGCCGGCCTCCGCGGTCTTGAAGCGTTCGAGCCCAGTACCGCCCATCGAAGAAAGCCCCGTAAATCGGGGCTTTTCGTTTTCAGGATAGAAACTGCAGATGGGCGTTTGGCTGATTCTGGCGTGGAGACACGACCGATTCGGCCATCTAGCGGTCGTGTCCTCGGCGTCCTAGGCTCGCCTCGGGGCAGGGTCGTGGGAAGCGCCGGGGCGTTCGGCTCGCCATCCGGCCCCGCTCACCCGGTGTGACCTGCCCGGGCAAATAGGCTTCGCCGCTGTGCGAGTGCGACGGCCGTCGGAGGCCACCCCTGACGCTGTGATCGCGCTGCCGAGTGAGGGTCACGCATTTCGGTTCTGGCTGAAGCTCGGGATGATCAGCTTCGGTGGCCCTGCGGGACAGATCGCGATCATGCACGACGAGCTTGTCGAGAAGCGACGCTGGATCTCCGAGCGCCGCTTTCTCCACGCGCTCAACTTCTGCATGGCCCTTCCGGGACCGGAGGCACAACAGCTCGCGTCTTACATCGGCTACTCGATGTATGGGGTTCGAGGAGCGATCACAGCCGGGGGACTCTTTGTCTTGCCGTCCTTCGTGCTCCTCTGCGTGATGAGCGCCATCTACGTCGAGTACGGCGAGGTCACGGCCGTTGCAGGGGTGGTACGAGGACTCGGCGCTGCAGTGATCGCCCTGGTCGCAGCAGCCGTGCTTCGCGTGGGAGGACGCGTGATCCATACGCCTGCGGCGCTAGCGATGGCGGCACTCGCTTTCGGGCTGTTGGTCGGGGGAGTGCCGTTTCCCCTGATCGTCGCCTTGGCGGGGTTGCTGGGTTTCGTGGTCGGACGAACACGGCCGAGCCTCCTCGGCAAGCCCGCGGACCACGAAGATGACGACGCCAGTGTGCGTCCTGAGAGCGGGCTGCGACGACGTTTCGTGAAGACGCTCCTGATCTGGCTCGTCCCGCTCTCTCTCTTGCTCCTCGCCGGAGGGCTCGTCGCTGATCTCGCCGGGTTCTTCACGCTGGCGGCGCTCGTCACCTTCGGCGGGGCCTATGCGGTCCTTCCTTTTGTTGCCGATGCCGCGGTCAACCACTTCGGCTGGCTTTCACCAGACGACATGGTTGCTGGTCTTGCCCTAGGGGAATCCACGCCGGGGCCGCTCATCATGGTCAATACCTTCGTGGGCTTCCTCGCCGGGTACAACGTCGAGGGCGGGTTGGCCTGGGGGCTTGTCGGAGCGTCGATCGCGACGCTCTGTACGTTCGTCCCCTCCTTCGTCTTCATCATCAGCGGCGCACCGCTCATCGACCGGATCCGGACAACGGGTGCGTTCGCATCAGCACTGAACGGGATCACGATCGCCGTCGTGGGAGTGATCGCCGCGCTCGCCGCCTTCGTCGCCCGTCACGCGGCGTTCTCGGACGGCCATCCGGACTGGCTCGTGATCGCCCTCGCTGTCGCAGCGTTCGTCGCGGTTGTGCGCTACAGGGTCGGCGTCGTCAGCGTCGTCGCATTCTGTGCGGCTGTGGGCCTGGCTGCGAGTGCGTTTAACTAGCTGATCGGTCGCCCAAGCGTCCGCGATCACCGCGTCGGACAGTCCTCCACGCCTCCCAGGTAGCCCTCAGGATCACGAGGGTAATGGCAAGGCCGACGATTGGATCGGCGCGACTCGCCCCGAGCGCGACGAGTCCAGCGCTGAGGGCGACACCGAGCGAGACGAATCCGTCAACCCTGGCATGGTGGCCGTCTGCGATCAGCGCGGGACTGGCGAGACGCCGACCGCCACGAAGCCGAACCTGAGCAGCGATCTCGTTTCCGACGAAGCCGAGTGCACCGGCGGCGGTGAGCGCCCACAAATAGGAAAGCTCCTCCGGGTGGATAAGTCGCTCGATCGATTGCCAGAACGCCACACAGGCCGAAACGAAGATCGCAAGCACGACGGCGTATCCGGCCCAGCGTTCTGCGCGGGGGCTCCGAAGGAGGAAGGCGGCTCCTACGGGGAGAGCGGTGAGGGCATCACCCGCGTTATGCACGAGGTCAGCGAGCAACGCGACGCTTCCCGAGAGCACGTAGACACCGATCTGTGCGAGCGCCGTCAACCCGAGCACGGCGAGGCTGATCAAGACCGCTCGGACGCCCTCCCGCGAGCGAACCACAGATGGATCGATCGGGCCATGTGAGTGGACGTGCGGATGCTCGTGCCCGTGGTGGTGTCCGGTCAGTCGGTTGCGGAGACGTGCGGCGTGGGTGTGATGGCTCACAGACGAGACGCTAATCGAGTCGACAAGCGAGGGGTCAGCCCCAGGCCCGACTGTGCCAGCATGATGTCAGCGGCGGCTGGCCAAACGTGTCCATCCCAGTCGACCCGCAGAAGGAGACGACGGCCTGTTTGCGTCGTACGGAGACTCCCGTCGCGAAGGGTTTAAGACGTCGTCACACTCGACAAGCTGGGGGTCACTGGGTCGAGCCCAGTACCCCACCTCACGAAAGCCCCGCTCAGGTGGGCTTGCCTCATCAGCCGTACGTGGCGGCTCGCCTTTCACAGGGCATAGCTGTACATTCGGGAGAGGTCTGATCGGAGCCGAGTTCTGTGTTTCTTCGCAAGCGTATGAGTGGTCGCTGGATTGGCTTGGGCCGCGACCGACTGAGGCGAATTGTCACTCGGGCGGAGGGCCTCGCGGCTGAGAACGAACGAGCTCTCCGCCAGCAGAATCGTTATCTCGAGTCACTGCTGGAAATCAGTCCGACCGCAATCGTCACGCTCGGTCTTGACGAGAGGATCACGTCGTGGAACCTGGCGGCTGAGGAGCTCTTTGGGTACACCGCCGAAGAGGCGATCGGCTGCGATCTCGAGGACTTGGTCGCAAACCAAGAAGACCTGCGCACCGAGTACGCCGCCTACTTCGATGAGCTCAAACAGGGGCAGCGGTTCCACGCCGTCACTCGTCGGTCCCGAAAGGACGGAACGCTTGTCGATGTCGATCTGTTCGCCGTTCCTGTGAAGGCGGAGGACGAGTTGACCGGCTACCTGGTCATCTACTACGACATCAGCGCACTGAAAGCCGCGGAGAAGCGCTACCGGGACCTCATCGAGCAGCTTCCGTTGGTCACCTACATCGACGAGCCGGCCGCCGCCCCCTCGATCTACATCAGTCCTCAAGTAGAGGCACTCGTCGGATATTCAGCGGACGAGTGGCTTGGCGATCCCGACCTCTTCCTCAAGCTTCTCCACCCCGAGGATCGCGAGCGGGTCCTCGCTGACCACGATCGGGTCTTCGCGGCCGGCGACTCGAGCTGGTCGTTCGAGTACCGGGTCGTAGCTCGCGACGGACGAACGGTCTGGCTGCGCGACGACGCCGTCGTCGTCAAGGATGCTGCGGGCACCCCGCTCTATGTCCAGGGCTTCCTCATGGACATCACGAAGCGCAAGAGAGCCGAGGAAGCCCTTCGAGAGAGCGAAAAGCGCTTTCGCGCAATGTTCGAGGAGGCGCCCATTGGTATTGCGTGGGGCCCGCTCGAGGCGTCAGAGGGTCGGATCAGCGGCGCAGCCGGTTCTAGCCTCTACACCCGCAACCGCGCGTACATGGAGATGCTCGGGTACACCGAGGACGAGCTCGCCTCGCTGCACTTCACCGAGTACACGCATCCCGAGGATCTTCCAAAGGTGCTGCAGCTGTACGGCGAGCTTATCGCCGGCGAACGCGAGCGCTATGAGCTCGCGATGCGATACCTCGGTAAGGACGGCCGGGTGATTTGGGCGCAGGTCGTCGAGGCGGCATTGCAAGACGAGCATGGAAGCTCGAGGTTGGGGCTGACGATGGTGCAGGACATCACGGAGCGCAGGCTTGCTCACGAGGCGCTTGAGGAGAGCGAGGCAGAGCTGCGCCGCCAGAAGCAGTACTTGGAAGCGCTGCTCGAACTCAGCCCCGCGGCAGTTGTTACGACCGACCTCAATGACAATGTCACCGTCTGGAACGCGGCGGCGCACGACCTCTTCGGGTACACCCCGGCCGAAGCGCTCGGACGCAACATCGACGATCTAATCGCGAAATCCGACGAACAGCACGCTGAGGCTGTCGAGGTCAACCGGCGGGTCGCGGACGGTCAGGTACAGGTCGTCACCCGGCGGACGCGGAAGGACGGAACGCTCGCGGACGTCGACCTGCGAGCGGCCCCGATCCTGGTGGGTGGGGAGATGGTCGGCTCCTACGCGATCTATCACGACCTGAGCGACGTGCACCGTCAGAAACGGTACTTCGAATCACTGCTCGAGATCAGCCCAACGGCGATCGTCACAGTCGACCTCGAGGACACGGTCACCTCCTGGAATCCCGCCGCAGAGAAGCTCTTCGGCTACACCCGCGAGGAGGCCGTCGGGCGGAATGTCGATGATCTTATAGCCGCGTCCCCGGAGCTCCGGGCCGAGGCGGGGGAGGTCAACCGCCGAGGCTCCCAGGACGAATACCGGCTGATTACGCGCCGGACGCGCAAGGACGGGTCGTTCATGGACGTCCAGCTCCTCGTCGCCCCGGTCTTCGCCGAGGGGGAGCTGCTCGGCCGTTACGGGATCTACCACGACATCGGAGAGCTTCAGCGAGCACGGCAGGCGGCCGAGGCGGCGACGGAAGCGAAGAGCACCTTCCTAGCCACAATGAGCCACGAAATCAGGACACCGATGAACGCCGTCATCGGTATGACAGGCCTCCTTCTCGATACCGAGCTGACGCCGGAGCAGCGGGGATTCGCTGAAGTCATCCGCTCGAGCGGCGACGCCTTGCTCGAAATCATCAACGACATCCTCGACTTGTCGAAGATTGAGGCGAGCAAGCTCGAACTCGAGAACCGTCCGTTCGTCCTCGGTGACGCTGTCGAGGCCGCTCTCGATCTTGTGGCGGCAAGTGCAGCGGCGAAAGGGCTTGACATGGGCTCGCTGCTCGATCCGAGGGCGCCCGCGGCGATTGTCGGAGATGCCACTCGACTGCGTCAGATCCTTGTGAACCTGCTCACTAACGCTGTCAAGTTCACGGAGGACGGCGAAGTCGTGCTCTCGGTCGATTCCGAACGCATCGCCGAAGGCGACGGATCCGACGCGGAAATTTGCGAGCTCCACTTCGCCGTCAGGGACACGGGCATCGGCATCCCGAAGGAGCGAAGCGACCGCCTCTTCCATTCCTTCAGTCAGGTGGACGCCTCGACGACGCGTCGCTACGGCGGCACAGGCCTCGGCCTCGCGATCAGCAAGCGCCTGAGCGAGCTGATGGGCGGGACGATGTGGGTGGAGAGCGAGGTGGGGAAGGGGTCGGTCTTCCACTTCACGATTAAGGCCGAAACTGCGGGCCCCGCCGCGCTCGATGCACCCAGGGAGCATTCTCAACTGCGCGGCAAGCGTCTCCTTGTCGTTGACGACAACGCCGTCAATCGCGAGATTGTCAGGCGGCAGGCATCCGCCTGGGGGATGGTGACGCGCGAGACGGGGTCGCCCAGGGAGGCCCTCGAGTGGATCCGTCGCGGCGATCCTTTCGATGCCGCCATCCTCGACATGCACATGCCGAATATGGATGGCCTCGCACTTGCCCGGAAGATCCGCAGCTCGCGCGATGGGCGCATCCTCCCGCTGGTGATGTTGACGTCCCTCGGGCGACGTGTGGATGTCGGCGAAGGCGTCGACTTCCTCGCACAGCTGACGAAACCCATCAAAGCGTCACAGCTGTACGAGGTATTGATGCGCGTGTTCGGCGAGATCTCAGAGGAGATGAGGCCGGTGGGAACTCGAGGCGCCATCAGTGCCGCGTCGGAAGAGCGGACCCCTCTCAAGATCCTTCTCGCCGACGACAATGCCGTGAACCAGCAGCTCGCCCTTGCGCTGCTCGAGAAGATGGGTTACCGGGCGGATGTCGTCGTCAACGGGGCGGAGGTACTCGATGCACTCGCCCGTGAGCGATACGACGTCGTGCTTATGGACGTGGAGATGCCGGTGATGGACGGGCTGGAAGCATCGCGACGCATCAATCAGCAGTGGCCGACGGAGAGGCCCCGCATCATCGCTGTAACCGCGAACGCAATGCAGAGCGATCGCGAAACTTGTCTCGCCGCCGGAATGGACGATTATCTGAGCAAGCCGATTCGCAAGGCCGAGCTCGCGGCCGCGCTCGCCCGGTCCGAGCCTCGCACCACGTCAGCAGTTGGCTCACCGAGACCGCGTAAGGTGGACGACCTTGAAACAGTCGATCTAACCCAACTCGAAGCAACCGTCGGGGATCCGACCTTCGTCCGCGAGCTGATCTCGACTTTCCTCAGCGATGCTCCGCACCTCGTTGGGGCCCTCCGAAGCTCGCTCGAGCAACACAACCCCGACGAGCTCCGCCGCGCCGCTCACACGCTGAAGTCGAATGGACAGACGTTCGGTGCAACCGCGCTTGCGACTCTGAGCGAAGAGCTCGAGCTCAGTGCCCAGACGGGAACACTTGCGGGCGCAGGCGAACTGGTCGGGCGGATCGAGAACGAGTACGCACGCGTCGAAGGTGCCCTCGGAGCCTTGGCGGGCAGGGGCTGACATGACCGTTAGGCAGGCAAGTGTGCTTGTCGTGGACGACGACTCCGTCAATCGTCTGCTACTTGCGCGCAGCCTCGAAAACGAAGGGCATCGGCCCACGACGGCCGAGGACGGCAATCGCGCATTAGAGCTTCTCCGGGCGCATTCGTTCGATGTAGTCCTGCTCGACGTCCTCATGCCGGGGGTCGACGGGTTCGAGGTGCTCGCACAGATGCAAGCCGACAGCGAGCTGCGCCGCATCCCCGTGATCATGATCTCCGCGCTCGAAGACATCGAAAACGTCGTTCGAGGCATCGAGCACGGCGCCGAGGACTACCTTCCGAAGCCCTTCAACCCAGTGCTACTTCGGGCGCGGATCAACAACTGTCTGACGCGAAAGCGGCTTGACGACCTCGAGCGCGGGCGGGTTCGGGACATCTTTTCCCGCTTCGTGCCCGAGCATGTGGTCGACGAGGTCCTCCGACGGACTGAAGAGAACCTCCGCCTCAGAGGTGTGACGGTCGATGGGACCGTGATGTTCAGCGATTTGCGCGACTTTACGCCCTTTGCTGAGAGTTTGCCTGCGGACACAGTGATCGAGGTGCTCAACCGCTATGTCAGCGAGATGAGCGATGCGATCCTTGACAACGGAGGGACTCTCGTCGCCTATATGGGCGACGGAATCATGTCCGTCTTCGGCGCGCCGATCGAGATGGCCGCACATGCCGACTGTGCCGTCGCCGCAGCTCGCCAGATGCTCCACAGGCGTTTGCCGGACTTCAATGGATGGCTGAAGACCAACGGCTTCGGCGAAGGCTTTCGTATGGGCATCGGTCTGAACAGCGGACCGATCATGTCAGGGACAGTCGGATCAGAGCGGCGGCTCGAATATACGACCGTCGGCGACACGACTAATACAGCCGCCCGCCTTGAGGCGATGACGAAGAACACGCCATATGCGATCTTCATCGCCGATGCGACGCGACGTCGCCTGCGGCACTCGCCCAAAGACCTCGTCTTCGTCGACGAGCTAGATGTGCGCGGGAAGCGGTCGAGGGTTCGGCTCTGGACGCTCGCCGACCTCAGCGCAAGCCGGACCGATTTCCAGGTGGCGTCGGCCACCTCGGCGGCTCGCGACCCGTAAATCGTCCGCGCGTACGCTCGACAAGCTTGGGGTCACTGGTTCGAGCCAGTACCGCCCATCTCCCGAAAGCCACGCTTCGTGCGACGGTACGCGCTGACTAGCCAAGATCGAGACGCAGCACAATCTCGCCATCGAATATCTGGCCGGTGCGCACAAAGCCGTAGCGCTCATAAAACGTGACCGGGGACGAGTCCCCCGGCGCCGTGCTCGTGAACAAGACGTCCGCGCCCGGATACGTCCGCAGCTCGGCGACGACGGCGTCAAGCGTCTCCTTACCGAAACCGCGCCCCTGGAATCGCTCGTCGATCAGAAGGCGCCAGAGGAAGTAGCGGAATGGAAAGCGATCGTCTGGCGGCGGGTCGGCGATCCCGAGCATCACGAAACCGACCGGCGTGTCATCGACGTAAACGGCTCTATACCAGGGACCTGCCTCCGGCGCCGCCGCGGCTTCCTCCAGCGACTCGGGGACACCGGCGACGTGATCCTGCTGCGCCGGGGAGACGCCTAAGCTCGTGACCGCAGCCAGGTTCTCGGCCGTGATCTCAACCAGCGTGAGCACCGATCAAGTGTTGCATGCTCGGCGTGGTCGCCCTCCTCTCATGAGGTTGAGGCACCTTCCACATGAATCGTCCGAGATCTAGCACCCATGTTCTGACAAGCTGCGGCCTCACCGGTTCGACCGGTACCGCCCCACTAAGAATGGCCCTGAAATGAGCTTTTCTCTTGCGGAAACGACGCCCCGTCGACGACACGTTCAAAGCAGGGGCGAGATCGCCGCGAGTGCCGCGCTCCTGGCCCGTTGCTTCGTTCCGGTCAGCGGTCGGCCTGCAGCCGACAGCGCTTCGGCGGGCGCGCTGAAACGCTCGTCGAACTGGGTCGCGACCGCATCCGACCGGAGCTGAAGGTCGACCTCGAGGAAGCGCTTGAGGCTCCAGGCCTCGAGGTTGCACGTTCCTGCCACGAGCTCTTCACCGTCACGCACGAATGCCTTGGCGTGCAGCATCGTTGGGTAGTCGAGGATGCGCACGCCGGCGTCCAGCAGCCTTGCGTGGTGGAAGTGCTGCGCCCCAGCGCACGCCCAGTTGTTCGCGTTCGCAGGCACGAAGAGGCGGACACGGACGCCCCGGCGTGCCGCGCGCTCGATGCGCCGGATCATCCCGCGGTCAGTGACGTATGGGTTCACGACGTCCAGCGTCTCGGAGGCGTTTTCGAGGATGCGTGTGATTGCGTCGGTGATGGGCCGGTAGCGGCCGGGCGCGTTGTGCAGGACGCGGGCAGTGACCGGGTCGGTCCCGCCTTCCAGGGACGGAAAGAGGGAGTCAAGCTCGGCTCGGTCGACCTCGCCGCGCAACCAGTGGAAACTCGCGAGGAAGACGAGCTGGAGTTGTGCCACCACGGGGCCTTCGAAGCGGAGGAAGAGGTCGTGGAAGCGGCCGTCTTGGAAGTGGTCCTCGATCCCGGCACCTCCGACCCAGCCGACCCGACCGTCAAGGACCATGAGTTTGCGGTGGTCGATGTGCCCGAGCCCGCCAAAGTTCCACTGGGTCGCGCCACCGTGTCCCAGCGGTCCGGCGGGGACGCGAAACCTCGTCGCTCGCACGACGCAAACCTCGATCCCCGCGGCCGTGAGGCGGTCGTAGAACGCCTTCGAGCTCCGTTCCGGGTCGGAGCCTTGCCGATCGACGACGAGTCTGACGGCTACGCCCTCGGCGGCCTTGGCGATCAGGGCCTCCGCGAACCGGTCCCCGACGATACCCGGTCGGAAGCCGAACTGGTTGATGTGCACGGAGGATGAGGCGGCGGCGATGTCGGCGAGCATGCGCGGGTAGAACGAGACGCCCTCCACGAGCACCTCAACCGACGTGGCCGTACTCTCGTCGAACGCGAGCACGAGAGCCCGGCGACTCGTCGGGCCGGCGACAAGCCGTTCCGCCCGCGCGCGAATGTCGCCACTCGACGTCGGTGCTCTCGGTGAGGTGCTTTCCGTCAGCCCAGTACCGCCTACTTCGCAAGCGCCGCTATTGCGCGGGTTCTGTTTCCAGAGAGCGAACCCGTATCGCTTCACGGGGCGGCTCGGGACGCGCTACGCAATGCGCGGCGCCTCCTGCAGCAGCTCGTCGTGCGTGGAGCCCTGAACCGCGAGCTGCCAGACCGCTCGCCAGTGCTTCATGGCGTCGGTGTCGCCGTAGAACGCCGCGGTCTCACGCTCGAAGGTCGCGAGATCGGCGTAGTCGAGCTCCCAGACGATCTCGTTGCCCGGGCCCACCACCGGCGCCCAGAGCTTCGTCGGGGCCAGGCCGAGGGCACTCCGGCGCGCCATGAGCTCCTCCGCAGCCTCCGCGTATTCGCGGAACTGTCCGTAGAGAACCTGCTGGCGAATCCGCTGGCGGTACATGACTCCCTCCACGACGCGTGCCCGGTGGGCCATCTTCCCTCAAAACGCCCGCCTTGTCATCGCGCCCTTCACTCGGAGCCAGCGAGCGCGCGCACTTCGGGTACGGCCGGCCAGATCCTAAGCTAGCCCGCGAACTTCAAGCGGGGTGCGGCCGTCGCCGATGACTCGTTGGTGGCCGCCCCCGCGTCCAAGCCGTCGAGGCTTTATCGGGCACTGCGCTTCCTCGCCTGTGTTTGCGTCGGGCTGCTGCTCGCCATCGCGCTTTACATCGGCCTCGCGATGTCGGGCGTCATCCGCAGCCCGTTCTTCCCGCGCGCCGATGGAGACATCGCCTTCGCGAAGAGCGACCGCCCCGGGCTTCGCGTCCTCTTCGTCGGCAACAGCTTCACCTACTACAACGACATGCCCGCGATGGTGCACGAGCTGGCCGCGGCCGACCGCGGAGCCGAACCCGTCTTCTGGGTCGAGTACACGGCGCCGGGCTGGTCGCTGCACAAGGCGGCGAGCGATGACGGCCTCGACGACCTGCTCGACGACGCCCCGTGGGACGTCGTCGTCCTCCAGGACCGGAGCGCCTACCTCTCGTTCTCGCGCGACTGGTGGGGGAAGGAGACGCTCCCGTACGCGTTCGACCTGCGGCGGGAGGCGGCCGCGGTCGGCGCCGAACCGATGGTGTTCATGACCTGGGGCTACGAGCAGGGGAACGGGGAGGGAGATACGTACGACGCGATGCAGTCCCGCATCGCGGACGGCTACGCGGACCTCGCCGGCCTCATTTCCGCGGACGTCGTCCCAGTCGGGATCGCTTGGAGGGAGGCGCTCGAGGATCGCCCCGACCTCGAGCTCTGGAAGCGCGACGGTCACCACCCCACCGGATCAGGCTCATATCTTGCCGCGTGCGTCTTCTACAGGGAGCTCACGGGCCGGGATCCGCTCAACAGCGATTACACGTCCGGCCTCGAGGAAAGCGAGGCGCGCTTCCTGCAAACGACAGCCGACGAGGTCGTCGACCAGTACAGGGAGGCCCGTTAGGACTCTTCGAAGCGGATCGCCCGGGCGCCGCGGCGTAAGACGGCCTCCCCCAGCTCTGCAAGCCTCTCACTGCCCGAATCGATCGTCGCAAAGTGGTTGCCCGCTAGCTGGCCCATCTTGCTCGCGAAGTTCGTCGCCCCGTAGGGGAAGAGGATCTCCACCTCCGAGAGCCCTCCGGGATAGAGCAGGAGCTCGCCCGGAGCCGGATACGAGGTCGCGTTCTCCGGCCCGAGATCGAGCTCGAGCTCCCAGCCGAGCGGGACCCACGCGGACTCGCCGCTCCAGCGAGCCTGGACGAGCTCGCTCTCGAGCGGGAGCAATCCGCGCAGCACTGTCACCGTCCTCGGCGCCCGATCGTCCTCGAGCAGTGCCGTGAACTCGAACTCTCCCGTCCTGATGCGCAGCACGGCGGCACCCTACTAAGGGAGGCGTGCCTGCCCGTCGCGTCCCGGCGCTAGATTCCCGCGGTGGCCGCTCGGCGGCACCGCGGCGTCATCAGGCGCCGGCGTGGGCAAGGGCTGGAACGCGTCCTCGGCACGCCGGCCCTCTTCGCCACCGCCTACGGCAACGTTGGCTCCTCGATCTACTACGCCCTCGGCGTCACGGCCCTCTACGCCCTCGGGCTGACCCCGGTCGTCTTCGTCATCGCGGGCCTCTTCTTCGCCGCGACGGCGGCCACCTACGCGGAGGGAACGGTGCGCTTCCCGGAGGCCGGCGGCTCCTCGAGCTTCGCGCGCCATGCCTTCAACGAGACCATCAGCTTCCTGGCCGCGTGGGCGCAGATGCTGAACTACGTCGCGACGATCGCCATCTCGGCGTTCTTCGTCCCGCACTACCTCTCGGTCTTCTGGGAGCCGCTCCGCGACAACCCGTGGGACATCGTCGGCGGCGTCGTGGTCGTCCTCGTGCTCGTCCTCATCAACATCGTCGGGATCGAGGAGTCCACGCGCGTGAACGTGATCCTCGCGGTCGTGGACTTCGCGACGCAGGTGCTCCTCGTCCTACTCGGGTTCGTGCTCGTCTTCAGCCCGAGCATCCTGGTGGACAACGTCCACTTCGGCGTCGCCCCCACCTGGAGCCAGTTCTTCCTCGCCATCCCGGTCGCGATGCTCGCGTACACCGGCGTCGAGACGGTGTCGAACCTCGCGGAAGAAGCCCGCGATCCGGCTCGAAGCGTCCCCAACGCCTACAAGCTGATCGCGGCGGCGGTCTTCGCCATCTACTTCACGCTCCCGATGATCGCCCTGTCCGCCATGCCGGTCAGGTTCGTGGGCGGAGAGTGGCAGACGGTGCTCGGCGAGCAGCCGCCCGAGGGCTACGCGAACGACCCCGTCCTCGGTGTCGTCAAGAACCTTGGGATCTCGTCCGGCCAGCTTGTCCACGGCCTCGAGATCTACGTCGGCATCCTCGCCGCCACGATCCTCTTCATCGCCACGAACGCGGGAGTGATCGGCGCTTCGCGGATCACCTACGCGATGTCGAGTTACCGGCAGCTCCCCGGGACCTTCCGCCGCCTGCACCGCCGCTTCGCGACTCCGTGGCTCGCGATCGCGGTCTTCGCCGGGCTCGCGCCGATCGTAGTCATCCTCCCGGGCCAGACCAACTTCCTCGGGACGATCTACTCCTTCGGGGCGACTCTTTCGTTCACCGTCGCGCACGCCTCGATCATCGCCCTCCGCGCCCGACGGCCGGAGGAAGAGGCGATCTTCCGCGCCCGGCCAAACTTCACCTGGCACGGGGTCGACTGGCCGCTCTTCGCCGTCGTCGGGGGCCTGGGCACCGGGCTCTCGTGGCTCGTGATCGTGATCCAGCAGCCGTCGACCCGCTGGGCCGGCATCGGCTGGCTCCTGCTCGGGCTCGCGTTCTACTACGCCTACAGGCGCCGGGTCGTTCGGCAGCCACTCTCAGCGACGTTGCGAGCCCCGGCTCTCGTGCTCGGGCCCGCGCTCCAGCTCGAATACAGGACGATCGTCGTCCCCGTGGTGCGCTCCTACGAGTCGGAGGAGGCGCTCGTCGCCGCCGCGCGGCTCGCGGCCGAGCGGCGCGCGACCATCGCGATCGTCCACGTGCTCGAGCTGCCGATGGAGCGGCGGCTGGACGAGGTCACCCCGGAGGAAGAGGCCGAGGCGGACGAGGTGCTCGAGCAGGCGCGTGGGCTCGTGGAGGACTACGGCGTGCGCGCGGTCACGCGCCTCGTGCGCGCTCGTAGGGCCGGCCCGGCGATCGTCGAGGAAGCCGAACGGCGAAACGCCGAGCTGATAGTGGTGGGGGCGCCCCGGCGGCCCGCGCGCCGCCGCACCGCCATCTTCGGCCCGACGGTGGACTACGTCCTCAAGGCGAGCCCCTGTCGCGTGCTCCTGGCCGCGGGCCGGCGCGCCGCGTGAGCTCCCGCGCACGCGCCCAGGCGACGCGGATCTTCTCGGGGATCCTGGTGCTCGTGGGCGTCGCACTGCTCGTCGAGACGGCCGCGTTGGGGGGAGGGATCGGCCTCCTCCTCGGGGGCCTCTTCGTGCTCGCCGGCGGGCTGCGGCTGTACCTTTCGTTGAGGTAAGTGGCCAAGCGACTCCCCGGTCTCAGCCGCGTTCTCGGCGTCGGCTCGATCGCCTCCGTCGCCTATGGGGAGATCGGCTCGTCGATCTACATCGCCCTGGGCGTCGTGGCGCTGAACGCCCTCGGCTTCACGCCGTGGGTGCTCCTCTCCGTCGGCCTGCTCTTCGTCCTCGTCGCTCTCTCGTACGCGGAGGGAACCGCCGCGCTGCCCGAGACCGGGGGCGCGGCGACGTTCGTCCGCAGAGCGTTCAACGATCCAGCCGGGTTCGTCACGGGCTGGGCGCTCTTCCTCGACTACCTGATCGTCATTGCGCTGGCGGCGCTCTTCGTGCCGCATTACGTCGGCACAGCCGTGGGCTGGGACGCGATCGCGGACGAGCCCTGGGACGTCGTCGCCGGAATCGGAGTCATCGCCGCCCTCGCGGTCGTGAGGCTGTTTCGGCGCGCACAGCTCTACCAGGCCGCCGTCTTCATCGCGGTCCTGGCCTTCATCTCACACGTCCTCGTCATCGTCCTCGGCTTCGCGCTGCTCTTCTCCAGAGAAGGACTGAGTCAGGGCCTCGACCTCGGGACCGCGCCGACCTGGAACGCGCTCTTCTTCTCGCTCGCGCTCGCCACCCTGGCTTACACGGGCCTCGAGACGGTGGCCAATCTCGCAGCCGAGACGCGCGAGCCCGGCCGGACTCTTCCTCGCAGCCTGTTCGCCGGTATCGGCGCGGTCGTGGGGGTTTCCGTGGCCATCGCGCTGGTCGGGATCTCTGCCTATCCGGCACATCCCGACCCCGCCGGACCGGGCGGCTGGGCCAGCGATCTGGGGACGACCTGGATCCAGGCGCCCATCGTCGGCATCGCAGAGGCCTTCGGAGGCCACCTCCCGGGGTGGGCAGTCGACTCGCTGCGCGTCTTCCTCGGCGTGACGGGCGCGATCATCCTCGTTGCGACGGTGTCGACGTCGCTCTCGGGTGCCGGGCGGCTGGCGTACTCGATGGGCAAGCGCGCCATGTTGCCGCGGGCGTTCGGGCGGCTGAACCAGCGCACGCTGATCGCCCCTGTCTCGATCGCGAGCGGCGCCGCCATCGCCGTGGCCTTGCTCGCGATCTCGAGCTTCGCGACCCGCGAGGTGCGGTTCCTCGCAAGCCTGTACAGCTTCGGCGCGCTGCTCGCCTTCACTGCCGCTCAGCTCGCGGTCATCCGGCTGCGCTACTCAGAGCCCGACCTGCCACGGCCCTTCCAGGTGCGGGGCAACGTGAGCATCCGCGGTGTCGCGGTTCCGATCGCGGCCCTCGTGGGCGCCCCCCTCACCTTCGGGCTCTGGATCGCAGCCATCGCCACCCACGACGCGGCTCGCATCGCCGGGCCGATCTGGCTCGCCGTCGGAGCCGTCGTCTTCGTCGTCGTCCGTCGCGGCGAGCACGCACGGCTCCTGCAACACGTGGAACCGGTCGAGGCCGATCTCGTCCCCGAGGAGGAAGGCGTCTATCAGAGCATCCTCGTGCCAGTGAAGCTCGGACCCATCGGCGAAGAGATGCTGGCCACCGCCATCCGGCTCGCGGAGGAGCGCGCCTGCGCCGTGCGGGCGCTTCACGTCATCAAGGTTCCGCTCGACATGCCCATCGACGCCGAGCTGGTCGAGGACGAAGAGCGCGCGGAGGCCTCGCTCGCAGACGCCAAGCTGCTCGCCTCCGAGCACGGTGTCCAGGTGGAGGGCGAGATCGTGCGAGCGCGTTCGATCGGGGAGGCGATCGTGGATCGTGCCTCGAGCGACGGCGTCGACTTGATCCTGCTCGGCTCTGCGCCGCGCTGGCGCCGGCAGTCCCGTTTCTTCAGTCCGACGGTCGATTACGTGCTGCGGCGAGCTCCCTGCGAGGTGATGGTGATCACGTATCCGCAGGGAGTTCTCGAAGGTTAGTGTTCGGCCGATGAAAGCACTGGTCGTCGGCTGCGGGCGCGTCGGATCGGCGCTCGCCAAGCGCCTGCACAAGGCGGGATGGGAGGTTGTCGCCCTGGACGAGAGCGAGGAGGCCCTCGGGCGCTTGGGAGAGAACTGGCCGGGCGAGTTTCATGTCGGCCATGCACTCGACATAGCCGTTCTCGAGAGCGCCGGCATCGCAGAGGCGGACGCGCTCATCGCCTCGACCGACGGGGACAACACGAATATCGTCGTCGCCCAGGTCGCCAAGCGCCGCTACGAAGTCCCGCATGTCGCCGCGCGCATCCTCGATCCGGCGCGGGCCGAGTTCTATTCCGGCCGCGGGTTCGACGTCGTCTCCCCGACAGGGACGGCAATCGAGGCGCTCACCGAATCGGCGCTCGGAGCGGCGCGCACCTAGGATGTTCATCGTCGTCGTCGGAGGCGGCAAGGTCGGGGTGAGCGTGACCCGCACCCTGCTCGCGCTCAATCACGAGGTCGCCATCGTCGAGCAGGAGCGGGACCGCGCCGAGCGGCTGGAGGAGGAGTTCGAGCATCGCGCGATCTACGGGGACGGCACGGAGCTCTTCGTCCTCGAGCGCGCGGGCATCACTCGGCCTCCCGACATCGTGGTTGCCGTGACGGGTGACGACGAGGACAACATCATCATCTGCCAGCTCGCACGGGAGAAGTACGGGGTCGAGAAGGTGGTCGCCCGCGTCAACGACCCACGGAACGAGCCTCATTTCGATCTCCTCGGGATCTCACCGACGGTCTCGGCCACGAGCATGGTGCTCGCGCTGATCGAGCACGAGGTTCCCCAGCACGAGCTCGTGCACCTGCTCGAGCTGCGCAAAGAGAACCTCGAGATCGTTGAGGTCGAGATCAAGCCGGGGTCGTCCGCGGAGGGGAAGCGGGTCGAGCAGCTGCAGCTTCCGGAGAGCACACGGCTCATCTCGGTCATGCGTGAAGGAAAGGCCGAGATCGCCGTGGGCGCGACGCAGCTCTACGCGGGAGACCAGGTGCTCGCCATCCTCGAGCCGGGCGGCGAGGCCGAGCTCAAGCGCGTCCTGCTCGACGGCAAGAAACCGGGCTAGGAGGTTGGGGCGTCCTCAGCGTTCCGCCTCGCCCCGGCCTTCAAACGGATGGTGCCTGCCGTGGTAGGCGATCAGCGTGCAGAGGAGGCCGACGAGCCCGATGCCGGGCCCGACCTCGTACAGAAGGCGCCCCGAGTCGGAGCGCTCGACGTCGAGCAGAAGGCCACCGACCCCGATCCAGATCGAAGCGAAGATGGCGGGAAGGAGGAGCAGGATCACCGTCCAGTCGTGCCAAGGGCGGTTCCGCCGTTCCCAGAGCCAGTAGTCGGCAAAGGCCAGGCAAGCGACCAGGGTCCCGGGCACGACGCCGGTCCAGGCCTCACGAGAGCCGATCGCGACCCAAAGGGCGAGTAACACGGCCCCTGCGGTGAGGTACTTCGGCATAGCCGATACTTCGCCGAACTCTCCTTAAGGCTGGATGACGATCCGGTCGACGAGATGCCGGTATCGCGTCAGGGCGCTCACCCGCAGCTCGGTGTCGCTCGCGCGCAGATAGAGGAAGCCGTGCACGGCGCGGGCGAACTTGCGGGTCGGATACGAGGCCGGACAGCTCTCGATGGGGTAGAGGTGCGCTCCTCCGCCTCCGTGGACGATGTAGCGCACGCCGTTCCGCGACCCGAAGCGTTGGTAGTTGTGATCGTGGCCGCTGAGGACGAGCTGCACGCCGTACTGCTCGAAGAGCGGCACCCAATGCTGGACGACAGCCGCATTGCTCCGGTACTCGCCGCACGTCCAGGCGGGGTGGTGGAAGACGGCGATCTTCCACGTCGCCGTGGAGGCAGGAAGAACGGTCTTGAGCCAGTCCGTCTGCCGTGCGTTGACGCTGTTCGAGTTGAGGATGAAGAACTGGACGTTGCCCACGGTGCGCCGGTAGTGCGCGCGGGGCATGTGCAGCTCGTCGAACTCGTAGCGGCCGCGGTTGACCCGCACGTCGTGGTTGCCGAGCGTTCCCGCGACGTCGAGGCCGGCGCCTCCGAGCCAGCCGAAGCTCGCGACCCAGTTGGTGTGAAACGCAGACGGGCTCTCGGTGTAGTCGTTGTCGCCGAGCGTGACGAGGAGCTTGGCGAGAGGGTGACGCGACGCGAATCTCTTCATCGACACACCCAGGTCGCGCTCCGTCGTCCCGCCGACGCCGAAGTCGCCCACGGCGAGGATGCCCGTGTCGGCCGACGCCGAGGCGGGCCAGACGGCGACGGCGATGGCGAAGAGAAGCACGAGGCGGCGACCCACCGTTCTCGGTTGTAGCATGCCGCCCGCCATGCGCCTAGCGCTCGTCCCGCGACCGGCGGAGTTCTACGACCTCTTCACCCGGGCGGGGGAGAACGCCCTCGAGGCTGCCCGCAAGGCCGAGACGCGCTTCCGGGAGCATCCGAGCTCTTCGGTGACCCAGGCCGACGTGAAGGCTGTCGAGCACGCAGGCGATCAGATCACGCACGACATCATCCAGCTCTTGAACACGCAATACGTGACCCCGTTCGATCGCGAGGACATCTACTCGTTAGCCTCGGCCATCGACGACGTCGTGGACAACATCGACGAGGCGTGCGACCTGCTCGAGCTCTACGGCGTCGAGTCACCGGCCAAGCCGGCGCTCGACCAGTGCCACATCCTCGTCTCCGCCACCGAGCATTTGGCGGCCGCGCTCGCCGACCTCAGGGGGCGACGCACGATTCAGCAGCAGCTCCTCGAGCTCAAGGCGATGGAGGACGAGGGCGACCGCGTCGTCCGCGACGCGATCGCAGGGCTCTTCCGTGACTCACGAATCGACCCGCTGGTCGTCATCCGCTGGAAAGACATCTTCGAGGCGCTAGAAGCGTCCATCGACTCCTGTGAGACGGCCGCGAACGTCGTCGGCAACATCGTGGTCAAGAACGCCTGATCCATGGAGCTGACGCTCGTCGCGGTCGTCGTGATCGCGCTCTTCTTCGACTTCACCAACGGCTTCCACGACACGGCGAACTCGATCGCGACGAGCGTCTCGACGCGCGCGCTCTCGCCCCGGCTCGCGGTCCTGTCCGCGGCCGTCCTCAACTTCGCCGGCGCCTTCGTCTCTCTCAAGGTGGCCGCGACCGTGGCCAAGGGGATCGTCGACCCGGAGGCGATCACGCTGAAGATCGTCCTTGCGGGGCTCGTCGGCGCGATCACCTGGAACCTGATCACGTGGTATCTCGGCCTCCCCTCTAGCTCGAGCCACGCTCTCATCGGCGGGATCATCGGCTCGGCCGCGGCCGCTCAGGGGCTCGACGTCGTTCAGTGGCACGGTCTCTACGAGAAGGTTTTGATCCCGTCGCTCGCCGCCCCCTTCCTGGGCATCGTCGGCGCTGCGCTCCTCATGCTCGTCATCCTCTGGATCATCCGGCGCCGCCATCCGGGGATCGTCAATCGCGTCTTCCGCCGGCTGCAGCTCGTCTCGGGAGGCTTCGTTGCCTTCACCCACGGGACGAACGACGCCCAGAAGACCATGGGGATCATCGCGCTGGCGCTCGTCGCCTCGGGCCACCTCGATTCCGAGCAGTTCGACGTCCCGCTCTGGGTGATCGCGTGCTCGGCCGCTGCGATGGGGCTCGGCACCTATGCCGGAGGCTGGCGCATCATCCGCACGCTCGGACAGCGGGTGGCGAAGCTCGACCCACCACAAGGCTTCGCCGCGCAGACCGCCTGCGCCTCCATCCTCTGGGTGACTGCCCACTACGGCTTTCCGGTCTCGACGACGCACACCATCTCCGGTTCCGTGATGGGCGCCGGCGCCACGCGACGACTCTCCGCGGTTCGGTGGGGCGTGGCCGGCAACATCGTCCTCGCCTGGCTCGTGACGATCCCCAGCGCGGCTCTCGTCGGCGCCGGGATGGAGGTGGTGACGCGGCTTCCGGGAGGAGCGGCGATCGTCTTCGTGCTCGCGGGCTGCATCGCCGCGGCCGCGTTCCTGGGTCAAAACATCCAGAGTCGGCGGCTCGCCACCGCGTCCTAGCTGGTTAGTGTGAAGCGTCGGTGAACTCGCGGAACTCGCCGCTGACGAGGAAGGCGGTCTGCTCCCCGATGTCCACCGCGTGATCGCCGATTCGCTCGAGACAGCGTGAGACGACGATCATGCGCAGACCCCATTCGCGTCGCTCCTCGTCGCCGCCGATGGCGATCACCTGCTTGACCGCACGACGGTTTGCCCGATCGATGAGCTCGTCGAGCTCCACGAGCGACTCGGCCCGTTCCATGTCCCGCGAGGCGAGCGAGTCGAGGGAGACCCGAATCATCTCCTCCGCCCGCGCGCCCATCTCCTCGAACGCCTCGGTGAGCATCTCATCCGGCCGGACGTCCGCGACGAGCTTCGTGAGCTTGGCCACCGTCACGCAATAATCCGCCATCCGTTCCAGGTGCAGGTTCACGTGTAGGAGGGCGAGAACAGTCCGGAGATCGACGGCCACGGGAGTCTGGCGCGCCAGAAGCGACTGGATCCCTTCCTCGACGGCCAGGTAGCTGTCATCGACCTCATCGTCGAACGCGATCACCTCGTCCGCGAGCTCCACGTCTTGGCGTTCGAGGGCGCCCAGAGCGCCTCGGAGCGCCCGGAGGACGAGCTCGCCCTCTTCCTGGACTGCCGCCTCGAGCTGGTCGAGCTCTTCCTGCAGAGAGATTCTCAACCGAACCTTCCAGTCACATAGTCCTCAGTGCGCTTGTCGGAGGGGTGGGTGAAGATCTTCGGCGTCGTGTCGTACTCGACGAGGACGCCGTGGCGATCCTTGCCACCGTCCACGACCTGCACGCTGAAGAACGCGGTCATGTCGGCGATACGCGCGGCCTGCTGCATGTTGTGGGTGACGATCACGATGGAGTAGTTGCGCTTGAGGTCGTGCATGAGGTCCTCGATGCGAGTCGTCGCGATCGGGTCGAGCGCCGAGGCGGGCTCGTCCATGAGCAGGACGTCGGGCTCGACGGCCAGGCAGCGTGCGATGCAAAGGCGCTGCTGCTGGCCGCCAGAGAGGCCGAGAGCGCTTGCCTTGAGCCGATCCTTCACCTCGTCCCAGAGGGCAGCCTGGCCAAGAGCTTTCTCCACGCGCTCGTCGAGATGGTCGGTCATTCCGAGCACGCGAGGGCCGAAGGCGACGTTGTCATAGATCGACTTCGGGAACGGATTCGGCTTCTGGAAGACCATGCCGATGCGCTTGCGCACCTCCACCGGGTCGACTCGAGGGCCGTAGAGGTTCTCGCCGTGATACTCGACTGTGCCCTCGATGACCGCGGTGGGGATCAGGTCGTTCATCCGGTTGAAGCAGCGGATGAACGTGCTCTTGCCACAGCCGGAGGGGCCGATGAAGGCCGTGACGAAGTTCTTGTAGATCTTGAGTGAGACTCCCTTCAGCGCGGGGGAGTCGCCGTAGAGCACGCTGAGTTCCGAAACGTCGAAGACGATCTCGCGACTCTCGGGCGGCGGCATGGTGCGCTCTCTCTCGGCGAGATCCATCTGGTCCACACCGCGCATTCTTACGAGTTCCGGTTCCATTTCCGTACTGGTCACTGTCACCACTTCTTCTGGTAGCGGTTGCGAAGGAAGATTGCGCCGGCGTTGAGCATCAGGATGATGACGAGGAGGAGGATGATCGCGGCCGCCGCGAGATTCTTGAACTCCGGGTTCGGGAGCCTCGTCCAGTTGTAGATCTGTACGGGAAGGGCGGTGAACGGACCGAGCACAGTGGGATTGAAGGAGATAAAGGTCAGAGCGCCGATAAGGATCAGCGGGGCTGTTTCGCCGATCGCACGAGCAACCGCGAGGATCGATCCCGTGGCGATCCCGGGAATTGCCGCTGGCAGGACCTGCCTCCACGTCACCTGCCATCTCGTCGCGCCGAGCGCGTAGGCGCCTTCGCGGATCGAGGGCGGAACCGCGCGTATCGCTTCTCGCGAGGCGATGATGACCGTTGGTAGGACGAGCAGCGTCAGGATGAGCGCGCCGGCGAGGAGGACGCGCCCGAGGCCCAGCCCACGTACGAGGAAGGCGAGGCCCAGGATCCCGTAGACGATCGAGGGGACCGCAGCGAGGTTCTGGATGTTCAGCTCGAGGAGCCGGTTGTACCAGCGATCTCGGTTCGCGTATTCCTCCAGGTAGATCGCCGTTCCGACTCCGATCGGGACGGTGAAGGCGATGAGCATGATCCCCAGGTACAGCGTGGCCAAGATCGCAGGACGTGCCCCGGCGATATTGGGATCCGACGAAGGCGGGTTCGTGAGGAGGACGGGGTCGACGTAGGCGAGGCCTTTGAGCAGCACTTGAATGACCAGGGTCCCGAGTGTCACGAAGCCAATCGCGAGCGAGAGGAGGAGGAACGCGACGAAGATGCGACCGCGCCAGACGCCGCGGGGCTTGTCGCTGCTCAGCTCGATGCTCGCAGCGGCCGAGGTCATTCGTACACCTCCCTGTACTTGCGCACGAGGCGGATCGAGATCGCATTGACGATCAGCGTCATGACGAACAAGGTCGCCCCTACCGCGAAGATCGTCCTGTACTCGACCGATCCCGTCGGCACGTCCCCGGCGCCCGTGGCTGCGATGAACGCAGCCATGGTCTCGACGGCCTGCTTGGGATCGAACGTGAGACTCGGCTGCTGGCCGGCGGCGAGCAAGGCGATCATCGTCTCGCCGATCCCGCGCGAGATTCCGAGCACGAACGCGGCCACGATGCCCGAGACGGCGGCAGGCACGACAATTCGAGTCGAGACCTGGAGCTTGCTGGAACCGAGTGCGTAGGCGCCTTGCCGGAGGTCGCTCGGAACGGCGGACATAGCGTCCTCGGACAGGGAGGCGACCGTCGGGATGATCATCACGCCCATGACAAGGCCGGCGCTGAGGGCGTTGAAGATGTCGACGTGGATTCCGATGTCGCGGAGGAGCGGGGTAACAAGGGTGAGGGCGAAGTAGCCGAAGACGACCGTCGGAATGCCCGCCAGCGTCTCGAGCGCCGGCTTCAGCGTCTTGCGGGTGCGGACACCGGCGTACTCGCTGAGGAAGATGGCCGCCCCGAGCCCGCATGGGATGGCGACGAGGCAGGCCCAGAACGTGACTACGAGCGTTCCAACGATGAGCGGTACGACCCCGAATGACTTCTGCAGAAAGAGCGGCGCCCACTCCGTGCCGGTGATGTAGTCGAAGAAGCTGACCTGCTGGAAGAACTGGAACGCCGGCAGGAAGAGGGCGACGACGATGCCGACGGTCGTCGCCACGGAGACGAGCGCACAGAGGGCGAGCAACCCCTGGATTGCGACCTCGCCCCACCGCTTGCGCGGCGGGGCGAGGGTCAGCGATTCGGCCCGGGTGGCCACTTAGCTCGTGGCGGCCTCGAAGTCCGACTCAGATTTCTGCGCCTGCTCGTCCGTCATCGGCACGAACAGCGCGCCCTTCGCGATTGATTGATGGCCGTCCAGAAGGTACTTGACGAAGGCCTTCACCTCGGGCTTGGCGAGCGAGGTGTTCTTCACGTAGATGAAAAGCGGCCGGGAGAGGGGCGTGTAGGACCCATCCTGGACGGTCTCGGTGCTCGGCGTCACGCATCCGTCGCCGCCATCGACCTGGACGACGTTCATGTTCCCCTGGTTCTGCTCGTAGTAGCTGAGTCCGAAGTAGCCGAGGCCGCCCTTGTCGCCCTCGACCGCCTGGACGGTGACGTTGTCGTCTTCGGAGGCCTGGTAGTCGCTGCGGCTCGCGTCCTCCTCGCCGTTGATCTCGGCGGTGAAGAAGTCGAACGTGCCGGAGTCGGTACCCGGGCCGGCGAGTGTCAGCTTCTCATCCGGGAAGCTGGAATCGACC
Source organism: Actinomycetota bacterium (assembly GCA_046728735.1). Classification (GTDB taxonomy): domain Bacteria; phylum Actinomycetota; class Thermoleophilia; order Gaiellales; family Gaiellaceae; genus JAIBJP01. The sequence goes on along the minus strand of JBKPFG010000081.1, from coordinate 12,440 downwards.
TGGTTCCAGTTGTCCACCTTCGAGTCGGGGCCCCAGATCTTGTTCAGCTGGTCGACCGTCAGACACTTGGCCCAGTCGTTGTCCTTGTTGACCACGACCGCGATGCCGTCGTTGGCGACCTGGAGCTGGGTGTACTCGATGCCGTTCTTCTGGCAGACGGGCACCTCCTCGTCCTCCTTGATGGGGCGCGAAGCGTCGGAGATGTCTGTTTCGCCGGCGCAGAAGCGCTCGAAGCCGCCGCCGGTGCCCGAGATGCCGACCGTCACCTGGACGTTCGGGTTCTGGCCCTGGAATTGCTCGGCTCCGGCAGTGACGAAGGGACCGACGGTGCTCGAGCCGTCGACCTGGATCCGGCCAGACAGGTTCGAGCTGCCGGATTGCGTCCCGCTGCCCGCGGACGCGCTTTCGGTGTCGCTGCGGCCACAGCCGGCGACGAAGATCGCAGCGACGGCCAGGACCGCCGCCAGGGTCAATGGGCGAATTCCCACTCTGCTCCTTTCGCGTTGCTCCACTCCAGCCCGAGTGTGCGTCGCCCCGCCCAGCAGATGGGCTGAAACCTGGTGAAAGACGTGTTACGGAGTGGTAAAGAGGCAGCGGATCTCGAGACCGCGGCCACGCTCGCCCGAGGCCTCGACGACGCCACCGGCCGACGTGACGACGTGCTTGACGATCGCGAGCCCGAGACCCGTTCCTCGCGAGGCCCTCGCCCGGTCGGCGCGGTAGAAGCGCTCGAAGAGACGAGGGAGGTCCTCGGCGTCGACGCCCACGCCGTCGTCGGATGCGGCGAGCACGGTCGCCCCATCCGTCCGCGTGATGCTGAGCGTGCAGGTCGCACCCGGTCCCGCGTAGCGAATCGAGTTCTCGGCCAGGTTCGTGGCGATCACCCGGATCATTCGCGGTCGGATGGGGATCTCCGCGTCGGCGTCTCCGTGGACACGCACCGAGACCCCGGCGCGGGCTGCCTGCTCTTCCACGCTCTCGGCGACCTCCGCGAGGATCGGCAGCGCAATCGTCGAGCCGAGCGCGACCACCTCTCGCCCCGACTCGAGCTCGCTGAGGAAGAGGACGTCGTCGATCAGCTCGCGGATCTGGCCCACCTCCGCCCGCGCCTGGTCGATCAGCGCTTCGTGATCCGCCTGCGGGAGGGCCGCCGACTCGAGCAGCGCCAGGAGCCTCGCGAGCGGTGTCCGGAGCTCGTGCGAGACGGAGGCAGTGAAGCCCGCCCGGAGCTCTTCGTAAGCTGCGAGGTCTCCCGGGTCGCGGAGGTAGAGGATCGTCTCGCGACGGCCGTCGACCTCGTACGGCACTGCGACGGTGGAGTCCCGGCGTGCGCCCTCCGGAAGGAAGCCGCCCTCCTCGAGATCCTCGAAGAGCTCGCGGGCCCGGCGGCTGGCGGCGACGACGCGCTCGTCCGCGTCGACGATGACGACCACCTCGCGGCTCTCCTCGACGAGGATGCGGCCGCGGGCCGCCTCCACTCGCGCATCGGCCGGACCGGCGCCTGTTTGACGCGCCCGAAACAGTCTTTTCACCACTTCTTCACTACTCCTACACCATCGCCAGCGGCATGATCTCGGTGGGCGTGTCCAAGGTTCTCATCATCGAGGACGACGAGGTGATCGCGCAGGGAATGGCAGCGCACCTTTCCGCTGCGGGGTTCGACCCCCTGTGGGTGAACAAGGGAGAGCCGGGGCTCGCGCGCCTCCGTTTCGAGCAGCCGGACGTCTGCGTGCTCGACCTCATGCTGCCGGGCGTCGACGGGTGGAAGCTGATCGAGACCGCGCGGGCGGAGGGCATCGGCACGCCCATCGTCGTCGTCAGCGCCCGAGGCACGGAGCACGATCGCGTGCACGCGCTCGAGATCGGGGCCGACGACTACCTCGTGAAGCCGTTCTCGATGAAGGAGCTTGTCGCGCGCGTGCGTGCGGCGGCTCGCCGCGGCGTCCGCGTGCAGGAAGAGCGACGCGGCGAGCCACTCGAGTTCGAGGAGCTTCGTATCGACCCGCTGAACGTCCAGGCCTACGTTGGCGGCCGGAGCGCGGAGCTGACGCCGACGGAGTTCCGGCTTCTCTACGCGCTGGCGCTCGAGGCGGGACGGGTTGTGACGCGGGACGAGCTCTTGCAGAAGGTCTGGGGCAGGCGCCTGAGCCGGCGGGACCGCACCGTGGACGTCTTCGTCCGCAAGCTGCGGGACAAGATCGATTCGCACGGCGCCCGCCACACGTTCATCCAGACCCGATACGGCGTCGGTTACAAGCTCGAGGCGGTCCAGAAATAGCGAACCTCCTCTTCGTCTGCGTCCAGAATGCAGGTCGCTCGCAGATGGCCGAGGCGCTCTTGCGCAGAAAGACGCATGACCATGAGGCCCGGTCCGCAGGGACGAGGCCCGCAGACGAGGTGCACGCGAACGTCGTGGCCGCGATGAAGGAGGTCGGAGCCGACCTCTCGGATGTGAAGCCGAAACGCCTCGAATCCGAGGATGCCGAGTGGGCTGACGTGGTCGTCACCATGGGCTGCAGTGACGAATGCCCCTCTGTCCCCGGGACCCGCTATGTCGAATGGGAGCTCGAAGACCCCGCTGGACGTCCGCTCGACGAGGTGCGGAAAATCCGCGACGACATCGATCGCCGCCTCGACTCCCTGCTGTCCGCGCTTTAGGATCCTTCGACCTTGTCCACCGTCGCGGAGCACATGTCGCGCGATCTGCTGACCGTCTCCGCGGGCGACCGCCTTGGGGACGCTGCCAAGCGCATGGCCGCACGCGGGGTCGGCGCCGTTCTCGTCATGGACGGGGAGCGGCTCGAAGGCATCCTCACCGAGCGTGACCTCATGCGGGCGGTTGCAGGCGGCTACAGCGAGAACGCGGTCGTGTCGGACTGGATGACGCGACACCCCGAGACCGTCGAGGCCTCCGACACGACCGACCACGCCGCCTCGCTCATGATTCACGGCGGTTTTCGCCATCTGCCCGTCCTCGAGGAGGGGCGGGTGGCCGGAATCATCTCGATCCGTGATCTCATGCGGGTTGCGCTCGCGGACTCCTCTCCGCGCGGCGTCTGATTACCGCTTGCAAAGAGTGTGGCTAGCCGTATGGCGCGCCGCCGCTCGCCTTGTCACGATACGGACAGATTGACACGCGTCCTGATCGTCGACGACCACCCGAGCTTCCGGGCCACCGCTCGCGCGCTCTTGCAGGCCGAGGGCTACGACGTCGTGGGCGAGGCGGAGAACGGTGTGAGCGCGCTGAGACAAGCAAAGGACCTTCAGCCGGACGTCGTGCTGCTCGACGTGCAGCTTCCCGACTTCGACGGATTCGAGGTCGCGGCGCGGCTGACGGGTCAGAACGGCTCGATGATCGAGGTCGTGCTGTGCTCGAGCAGGGACGGCTCCGACTTCGGCCCGCTCATCGCCCAGAGCGGCGCCAGGGGCTTCATCCCCAAGGGTGAGCTCTCGGGCGCAGCGCTCAAAGCTGTGCTGGAATAACCCCATGAGCCGCACCGGGTGGGCAGTCCTGGCCGGAGGAATCGCGCTGACCGCGGTCGGCGTGCTGCTTACCTTCACGAGCAACCACGAGGACACGCCGGCCTTCACCGTGGCCGCCAATCTCGTGGTCGCGTGGTCCTTCATCGGCTGCGGCATCGCTGCGCTCCGGCGCCGCTCGGACGCGCATTTCGGTCTCTTGATGAGCGCCGTCGGCCTGACCTGGTTCCTGAGCTCGCTGACCGAGTCGAACAACGCCTACGTCTTCTCGATCGGGAGCATCATCTGGGCGATCCCGCTTGCGTTCTTCATTCACGCCCTGCTGGTGTTCCCGCGCGGGTATCTCGAGACGAAGTTGGTCTATGCGACCGTCGCGGCAGGGTACGCCCTCTTGTCGGTCGGTCCGCTCCTCTTCAGCTTTTTCGGGGAGAACACGGGCTGCGACGACTGCCCAGAGAGCAAATTCGTCCTCTTCGACTCGCACAGCGCGGCCAGTGTCGTCGGCCTGACGTTCATCTTCGTCGGTGTCGGCATCTGCGCGTCGACGGTGTGGATCCTCGTCCGCCGCTGGCGGGCCGCGTCGCCGCCGCTTCGCCGCGTCCTCGGCCCGGTCTTCATCACCTCCGGGGTCGCGATCGGGATCTTTCTCGCCGCGGCGTTCACCGGCGCCGTCTCGTCAAGCGTCTCCGATGTCCTCTTCTGGATCCTGCTCTTCGCGGTGGCATCGGTCCCGCTCGCGTTCCTCTGGGGCCTGGTGCGCACCCGGCTCGCTCGTGCCTCCGTCACCGAGCTCGTCCTCCAGCTGGGCCAGGCCCGGGACGGGCATGCGACTCGGGACGCGCTCCGGAAGGCCCTGGGCGATCCCTCGTTGCAGCTCGCCTATTGGCTGCCGGAGCGGCGCCGCTGGGTCGGGCCGACGGGCTGGGACTTCGACCTCGAGGCCGAGACCCAGGGCCGCCGGACGACGTACGTCGAGCACGACGACGAGATCGTGGCCGCCCTCATCCACGATCCGTCCGTCGACCCCGAGCTCGCTGGCGCAGTCGCAGCAGCGGCCGGCCTCGCCTTGGCGCGGGAGCAGAGCATCCAGACGGTGCGACAGAGCGAAGGGCGCTACCGCGCGCTCTTGAACGCCATCCCCGACCTCATGTTCCGAATGACCAGGGACGGGACGTATCTCGACTTCAAGGGGGAAAATGCCGATCTCGCCGTTCCCCCCGAGCAGCTGATCGGCTCCAACGCACGCGACATCCTTCCCGCGGACGTCGCCGACGGGCTGATCGAAGGGATCGCCCGCGCGATCGACACCGGCGAAATCGCCACCGGCGAATACGAGCTGACGCTGAACGGGGTTCCGAGGACATTCGAGGCGCGAATCGTCCGGGACGAAGACGAGGCCGTCCTGATCGTGCGCGATATCACCGAGCGGAAGCGCCACGAGGACGAGCTGCGGAGCTCCCGCGTTCGCCTCGTCCGCGCGGGGGACGAGGCTCGGCGCAAGCTCGAGCGCAACCTCCATGACGGAGCGCAGCAACGGCTGGTCTCGTTGTCGCTCGCCCTGCGGCTCGCGCACTCGCGGTTGAAGGACGACCCCTCGGAGGCGGAGCGCCTCCTCGACGGCGCGTCGGAGGAGCTGCGCCAGGCCCTGGAGGAGCTGCGGGAGCTCGCGCGCGGAATTCACCCGGCCGTCCTCTCGGAGCGCGGGCTCTCGGCTGCGCTCGAAGCGCTCGCGGGCCGCGCACCCCTCCCGGTGGACGTGACCGCTCCGGACGACCGGCTGCCGCCTGCGGTCGAGGCCGCCGCCTACTACGTCATCTCCGAGGCTCTCGCGAACATCGGCAAGTACGCGCAGGCCTCTGCTGTTGAGGTCAACGTCACGCGGCTGAACGGGCGAGCGATCGTGGAGGTCTCGGACGACGGCGTCGGAGGAGCGGATCCCAACAAGGGGAGCGGCCTGCGCGGGCTGGCGGACAGAGTGGAGGCCCTGGACGGCACCCTCGCCGTCGTCAGTGAGCCGGGCGCGGGCACGCGCATTCGCGCCGAGATTCCGTGCGGGTAGTCATCGCGGACGACTCGGTGCTCCTGCGCGAGGGAGTCGTGCGCATCCTCGCCGAGGCCGGCTTCGAGGTGGTCGGGCAGGCCGGAACCGCGGACGAGCTGATGCTGAAGGTGCGGAGCTACTCCCCCGACGTCGCCGTGGTCGATATCCGCATGCCCCCAAGCCACACCGACGAAGGGCTCCGAGCGGCGCAGGAGATCCGCGAGAAGCACCCGGGGGTCGGCGTGCTCGTCCTCTCGCAATACGTCGAGCCCGCCTACGCCATGGAGCTGCTCGCCGAGAGTGCGGAGGGAGTCGGATATCTCCTCAAGGATCGGATTTCCGACGTGAACGAGTTCGCCGATGCGGTGCGTAGGGTGGCCGACGGCGGCTCGGCCCTCGACCCAGCGATCGTCTCTCAGCTCGTCGGCCGCCGGCGAGGCGACGACCCGCTCGGGGAGCTGACCGCGCGAGAGCGGGAGGTTCTCGGGCTGATGGCCGAAGGGCGATCGAACCAGGGAATCGCCGAACGTCTCGTCGTCACCGAGCGCGCCGTCGAAAAGCACGTCACGAGCATCTTCTCCAAGCTGAAGCTCCCGGCGGCGACCGCGGACCACCGGCGCGTCCTGGCCGTTCTCGCGTACCTCCGCGGGTAGTGCGGCTAGCCGTACGTCGAGAGGCCTGCTGGCCTCATTCACGCCTTGGGCTCGAGGTGGGAGGCTGCGGCCATGAAGAAGCGCATGCTCATCGGCACCATCGCTCTCGGCGTCCTCCTCTTCGCGGTGGCGGGCTGGACGGTCGACGGGGTTCGCTGGGCCTTCACCCCGCTGCGGCCGGCGTAAGTCCGAGTGCCGCGTAGTACGGTTTGAGCCGTGGAAAACGGCTTCGACTACGAGCTCCTGGTCATCGGCTCCGGGCCCGCGGGACAGAAGGCCGCCATTCAGGCGGCGAAGCTCGGACGCCGCGCCGCGGTCGTCGAGCGGCAGACACTCGGCGGGGTCTCCGTCAACCGCGGAACGATCCCCTCGAAGACGCTGCGGGAGGCGGTGGTCTATCTCACCGGGCTGAGTCAGCGAGCCATGTACGGCGAGTCGTATCGCGTGAAGGAGGAAATCACCGTCGAGGATCTCGAGCTCCGGACGCGCCAGGTCGTCGAGCGGGAGATCGACATCGTCCGCAACCAGCTCTCGCGCAACCGCGTTCGCGTGCTCAGCGGCATCGCTCATTTCGTCGATCCGCACACGGTGGCCATCTCGGGAGGCGAGGACCGGGTGGTCTCGGCCGAGAAGATCGTGCTTGCGACCGGCACGCGCCCGCACCGTCCCGAATCGGTCGAGTTCGACAACAAGACGATCCTCGACTCCGACGGGCTGCTCCTGATGGACAGGCTGCCCAGGTCGATCGTCGTCGTGGGCGCCGGCATCATCGGGATCGAGTACGCGTCGATGTTCGCCGCGCTCGGCTCCAAGGTCACCGTGGTCGAGAAGCGACACCGGCTCCTCGACTTCGTCGATGCCCAGATCGCCGAGGGCCTCCAGTACCACCTGCGCGACCTGGGGGTCGTCTTCCGCTTCGGGGAGACGGTCACCGCGGTCGAGAAACATGGAGACGCGACGATGACCATGCTCGAGAGCGGCAAGCAGATTCCCGCCGACGTAGTCCTCTACGCCGCGGGCCGTCAGGGCGAAACCGGGGATCTGGATCTCGAGCGGGCCGGTCTCCAGGCCGACGAGCGCGGGCGCATCGAGGTCGGCCCGGACTTCCGCACCTCCGTCGACCACGTCTATGCCGCTGGAGACGTGATCGGCTGGCCGAGCCTTGCAGCCACCTCGATGGAGCAGGGGCGGCTCGCCGCCGCGCATGCGCTCGATCAGCCGACGCACGGGATGAGCGAGCTCCTTCCCTTCGGCATCTACACGATCCCGGAGATCAGCTACGACGGACGGAACGAGGACGAGCAGACCGAAGCGGCGTGCCCCTACGAGGTCGGAATCTCCCGTTATCGCGAGCTGGCGCGCGGCCAGATCCTCGGCGACTCCTACGGGATGCTGAAGCTGCTCGTCGCGCTCGACGATCGCAAGCTTCTCGGCGTCCACGTGCTGGGAACGAACGCCACCGAGGTCGTCCACATCGGTCAGGCCGTGATGGGCAACGGAGGCACCGTGGACTACCTCGTGGACGCGGTCTTCAACTACCCGACTCTGGCCGAGTCGTACAAGGTCGCGGCGCTCGACGCCATGAACAAGCTGCAGGCGATCTCCACGGTCGCCGCTCGGATCTAGATGGCCGAGCTGCCCACCGGGACCGTCACCTTCCTCTTCACGGACGTCGAGGGCTCGACCGCCCTCGCGCATAGGCTCGCCCACGACTTCCAGGACGTCCTCGTGGAGCACCGCAACCTCGTTCGTTCCGCCGTCGAGGAGTCAAACGGGGTCGAGATCGACGTGCGCGGAGACGAGTTCTTCGTCGCTTTCGAGGACGCGGCCGGCGCGGCCCGAGCGTCGATCGCAGCGCAGCGGGCCATCTCCACACACGACTGGCCGGAAAACGCTCAGCTCCGCATCCGCACGGGCATGCACACGGGCGAGGCGATCTACGCCGACAAGGACTATCTCGGAGTCGACGTGCACAAGGCTGCACGCATCTGCTTCGCGGGCCACGGGGGTCAGATCCTGCTCTCTGAGGCAACCCATGAGCTCGTTCCCGACGAGCTCGAGCGCCGCGAGCTGGGCTCCTATCGGCTGCGCGGCCTGCCGACACCCGAACGGATCTACCAGCTCGTCGCGCCCGGCCTGCCGCACGAGTTTCCAGCGCTACGCGGGGTCGTCCAGGACAGCGAGGGTCCGCCCGCGCTGCGAGTCGTCCTCGCGGACGACTCGGTGCTCCTGCGCGAGGGCATCGCACTCGTCCTCGAGCACTCGGGCTTCGAGGTCGTGGGCCAGTCGGACAACGCGGACGACCTACTGCGGGAAGTGGACGAGCAGCATCCGGACGTCGTCATCACGGACATCCGGATGCCGCCGGATCACGCGGACGAAGGTCTTCGAGCGGCCAACACGATCCGCCGCACGCATCCCGAGACCGGGATCCTCGTGCTCTCGCAGTACGCGGAGCCGGCCTACGCCCGCGAGCTCCTCGCCACGTGCTCGAGCTCGGTGGGGTACCTGCTGAAGGACCGGATCTCCGACCTGGAGGGATTTGCGGCTGCTGTGCGGCGAGTGTCCGAGGGCGAGGTCGTGCTCGACCCCGAGATCAGGATCGAGCACGACCAAATGCGCAGCGGCTAGCCCGACGGCCAGCTCGCGAGCGTCCCGAGCGGGTCTGTCCAGACGGCGTGCTGGGCCGGGCCGACCGGGCTCTGGCCGGAGACTTGTGTCGGGGGCGAAAGCGGATCCGCGTGGAGGAACTGGAGCTCGCCCCAGGCGCCGGGGAAAGCGACCCACGCGGGGTCGTCGGCGGAGATCCGTTCGACCGCAGTCTCGTCCGAGCCAAACGAGGCAGGCCCGGCGGATGCATCGTCACCGGTGAAGTCGGCGGGGAGGCGCAGGCCGGCGCCGGTGAAGAAGGCGACTACCTGTGGAGGCAGGCAAGCGGTGTTCCAGGTGTGCGTTCCCTGCCCCAGGTAGTTGGCGTGCGAGCCCCTCGCCACGTAGACGATCGGGTGATGACCCCGCCAGCGGGGCGTGTTCTCCCACGAACGGCGTTCGCCGAGGCAGTGCTGGCTGTAGCCGACGTAGCGCGGCTCCTCGTCGTCCGAGAGGACGACGTTGACGACCTCCCAGTCACCCTCGTGCGCCTGCCAGATGAAGTCACTCGCAGGCGAGGTGTAGCTGTAGAAGTCGTCGTAGTAGAAGTACCAGTACTGGACGACCGTCTTGCCGCCCGTGCGGACCACCCGACCGTAGACCATGCTCGGCTCATCGTGGCTCGACCACGACGCGGCGTAGCAGGCCTCCCCGGCCAGTCCCGCGGCGGGCGTGCAAGGCTGCTGGTTCAACCTCCATCCAGCGCCCGACGAGGGAAGCGTGTCGGGTTGCGGATTCGGGTCGACGAGGACGAACGTGCCGGTCGCCGGGTTGAACCGCTCGAGCGTCGAGTCTGCGACGAACCCGTTGACCGGGGTCGGGCGAAACGCCTCGTCCTCCGTGAAGTACGTCACCGGCTGGTACTTCGCAAGCAACCTCGCCGGCGTGGTCGCCTGGGCCGTGCCCGCGACGGCGAGCAGGACGAGGCAGGCGACGAGAAACAGAATGAAACGGTGATAACGAGTCACGGTTGACCTCCGGTTGCGAATGCGACGGACGCTACGACGCTCGACGCGCCACCACATCGGGGCCAGCCCCGAAATCGTCTCGGGGCTGAGTCCCCATTCGATAGGCTCGCACGAGATGTCGGACCTCGAGGATCTCGCCGGGCGCCTGCGAGAAGTTGCGCTTTCCCTGCCGGAGACCTACGAGGACGAGCCCTGGGGCCACCCGGTGTTCAAGGTCGCCGACAACCGCATGTTCGCCTCCATGTCGGTCGGGGAGGAGTCCGTCTCCCTCACGGTCAAGCTGACCGCCGAGGAGCGCGAGATCGCGTACCTGCTTCCGTTCGTGAGCCATGCTCGCTGGGTGGGGCGCTACGGCTGGATCACGGCCCAGGTTGATGACGAGGAGACGCTCGACTGCGCCCTCGAGTGGCTCCTGGAGAGCTACTGGCTCAAGTGCCCGGCGCAACTGCGGGCCGCCGTCGAGCTGGATTGAGGGCGCTCTTCGAGCTGCGCCCGGGGCTCTACCGCTGGGAGGCTCCTCATCCCGACGCGGAACCGAATCCCGATCCCGGGAGCCCGGCCGACTGGGGGCCCGAAGTCGGCTCCGTCGCCTATGCGGCGCCCGAAGCCTTCGTCCTGGTCGATCCACTCGTTCCCGAGGATCGCGGCGACCTGCAGGACGCCCTCGACGAGTTGGTGGAGCGGCACGGGCGGCCCGTTTTCATCCTCACCACGCTGCAGTTCCACCGCCGCAGCCGCGAGGAGCTCGCCCGGCGCTACGGCGCCTCGACCTCACGGGCGAAGAGCTCCTTCCCGGGTGGTGTCGACACAGTGCAGATCCGGGGAGCGGGGGAGACGAATGTCTGGCTCCCGGAGCACCGCGCCCTCATTCCCGGGGACAGGTTGCTGGGCGACGGCCGCGGTGGCCTCCGGATGTGTCCGGACTCCTGGCTCCGCTACCTTCCGGGCGGCATGCGGCAGGCAGAGCTGCGGCAGGCCCTGCGGCCGCTCCTCGACCTGCCCGTGGAGATGGTGCTCGTCTCGCACGGAAAGCCCGTCCTCACGCAGGGGCGAGACGCCATCGCACGCGCTATCGACTGACGCCGCCGCGGCCGTATGGGCCGCTTCCGTTCAGGAGCGCCCGGATGAAGAGCGCAACGCACAACGCGGTCAGGAAGAGGCCAAGCGCCACCTCGAGCAGCGAGTGCTCCGGCGGGATGTAGGCGGCGCCGTCAGCGAACAAGGTCACGCCGTCACTACGAACGGGCCGCGGCCCGTCGGGTCCGCGGAGGCTCAGCAGCCGCCGTGCCGGAAGCCCGTCCTCGGGCCCCAGTACGACCAGGTCTCTCCGCCGGCGGTGCTCTCGACGCAGTAGCTCTTCTTGCGGGCCCTGACGACCCGGACCCCGGACGGAATTCCGTTGTCGTACTGGGCCCGCAGCTCCGCGACGGTCATCCCCGCGTAGGTGCCGTGATCGAGCCGCCAGGCCTCGATGGCCGGAACCGCGTTCCGGAGATCCGCCTCTGCGTTTCCGGTCGAGGGCGGAGGGGGTGCAGCGACCTTGTCGGCGCAGTAGCCGCTCTCGACGATGCCGGCCGGTCCCTCCTTGTGCCAAGCGGCGGCGCCCACCGTGCTCTCGACACAATAGGTCTCCGTGTTCAAGGGGCCGACGAAGTGGATGTCGTCGCCGATGCCGGCGTCGTACTGGGCGTGCAGAGCGGCCACGGTCATCCCCTTGTAGGTGCCGTGGTCCGCATACCATGCCTCGATCGCCGGGATCGCCGAGCGCACGTTCCGCTGGGCTTCCTGGTCGGCGGCCGTCGGATCGTAGGTCGCGGTTGCCGTCCCGCTCGAGCTCGACGATCCGCTCGAGCTCCCGGTGCCCCAGTATTCGTGGCACCCGGTCAGGACGAGGAGCGCCGCGGCGGCGGCGAGAAAACCCCTGCGCATGCAGGAGCTATCGACGCATCCCGGCCCGTTCCTTAGTCCGCCTCGGGCACGTCTTCCCCGTCGCCGCCGTCGTCCTGCTCCGGATCCGGGACCGGGGAACCTTCTTCCGTGGTCTCTGGTTCTTGGCCGTTCTGGCCCTGAGTATTCTCTTCTTCCATCGTGAAAGTCGTTCTTCCCGACAACTCGGAGCTCGAACTTCCGGACGGGGCCACCGGCCTCGATGCGGCGCGTGCCATCGGGCCCAAGCTCGCCGAGCAGGCCGTCCTCGTGCGCTCGAACGGAAACGTGCGCGACCTCCGCCTGCCGCTCGAGGACGGCGAGCGAATCCAGATCCTGACGACGAGGGACCGGGAGGATCCCGACGCTCTCTCCGTCTTGCGCCATTCCGCCGCCCACCTCCTCGCGGAAGCCGCGCGTAGGCTCTACCCGGGAACGAAGGTGGCGATCGGACCTCCGATCGAGAACGGCTTCTACTACGACTTCGAGTTTCCGGAGCCCATCACCGAAGCCGACCTCGGTCGCCTGGAGGAAGAGGTTCGGCGGGAGATCTCCGAAGGTCGGGAATGGCAGCGGATCGACGTTTCCCGAGAGGAAGCGCGTCAGCGCTTCCTCGAGGCTGAAGAGCCGTACAAGGTCGAGCTCGTCGACACCGCCGAGGGGGCTATTTCCATCTATGAGCAGGGAGATTTCGTCGACCTCTGCCGCGGCCCTCATCTGCAG
>JBKPFG010000059.1:0-5345 GCA_046728735.1 Actinomycetota bacterium | reverse complement strand
CACCCGAAGGTCCGGGACCTCTCGGTGACGACCTCGGCCGGCATCGGCGCCTACGTGGGCGTTCCCGTCCATCTGTGGGACGGCCGTTTGTACGGGACCCTGTGCTGCCTCAGTCACTCGGCCGAGCCTTCGCTCGACGAGCGCGACGCCCGCTTCATGCAAGTCCTCGCCGCCGTCATCGGTGACCAGGTCGAGTACCAGATCCTCCAGGACGAGCGGAAGAACATGCTTGCCGACCGGGTGCAGACCGCCCTCGTAAAAGGCGTGAACGTCGTCTTCCAGCCGGTCTACGACCTCGAAGCCGGTGACGTATTCGCCTACGAGGCTCTCGCCCGCTTCCCGGTCGAGCCCTACCGTCCGCCGTCCGACTGGTTCGCCGACGCCGCCGAGGTGGGCCTCGGCGTCGAGCTCGAGCTCGCCGCAATCGAAAGCGCCCTCACGCAGCTGGACGACCTCGCGCCCGAGGTGCGACTCGCGCTCAACGTCTCTCCCCTGACCGCGCTCTCGCCGTACTTCTTCAACGTGCTCGCGCCGCGTGCGCACCGGGTCATCATCGAAGTCACCGAGCACGAGCGGGTCGAGGACTACGACGCGCTGAACGACGCGCTCGCGCCTCTCCGCGCGCTCGGGGCCTGGATCGCCATCGACGACGTCGGGGCCGGGTTCGCGAGCCTCAGCCACATCCTTCGTCTGGCGCCCGACATCGTGAAGCTCGACCTCAGCCTCACGCGTGGCATCGCCGCGGATCCGGCACGCGACGCGCTCGCCTCGTCCCTCGTCGACTTCGCCTCGGGCATCGATGCGACGATCGGCGCCGAAGGGATCGAGACGCAGAGTGAGCTCGACCGTCTGCGCGTGCTCAAGGTCCGCTACGGCCAGGGCTTCCACCTGGGGGCGCCGGCAGCGCTCGCAGCGGCCGATCCGGAAGACGATCCCTGGGCAGGTGAGGACGCTGCGTGACGCGATCGCGTTGCTCTACCTGCTGCTCGCGCTCGCGGGCAGCCTGATGGCGCGAATTCCGGAGGCGTTCTGACTTCCTACTTTCGGGGGACGCCGGAGTGGCTTTGAAGGCGTATAAACGTCCCGGAGCGTTCGACGGCGGCAATCCGATGCTTGCGGCCCGTCGACAACTCGTTCTGCTGGCAGCACTCGTCGTCCTCGCCGTGCCGGCGAAAGCGAGCGCCGCCGACTCGAGCCTCGTCTTCTCGGGCGGGAGCGAAACCGCGCGCTCGCAGGTGGCCACCGCGCTGCAGGCGAGTACCTTCGACTGGAGCCTGGTCGGGCAGCCGGTCACCGCCGAGATCCGCGACTGCGGCTGCGCCGGCGCGCGGCCGGGCGCGGTCGTCCTCGACGAGACTCTCCTCGACTCCCTGCCCTACGGGCGGGCCTATACCTGGGGGATCGTGCAGCACGAGTTCGCGCATCAGGTGTGGTGGTTCGCCTTGGACGACGAGCAGCGAAGCGAGCTCCGCGAAATCCTCGGCGGAAGCGACTTGTGTTACGAACAGCCAGGGCTCCCCCACGATGCCCACGCGTGCGAGCGCTTCGCGAGCACACTCGCCTGGGCGTACTGGCCCGTCGCCGGCAACCCGATGCAGGCCGAGAAGGTCATGGGCGCAAGGCAGTTTCGGCGCCTCATCGGCCGGATGCTCGGCTTCCATGTCGACTTCCGCCTGGTGGCCGCGCTGCGCAGGCTGTCGTAGACCAACTCCGTTGGAGGGGCCCGGATAAGCTCCCGGCCGTGCCGGAGCTCGAGGGCAGAACCGCCGTCGTCACGGGCGCCTCAAGCGGGATCGGTGCGGCGACGGCGCGCGCTCTGGCGGGTGCAGGCGCGAAGCTCGCGCTCGGGGCACGCCGCGTCGAGCGCCTCGAGACCCTGGCCGCCGAACTTCCGGGCGAGGGTCATCTAGTCACTCTGCTCGACGTCACGGACCCCGAGAGCTGCAGGTCCTTTGTCGAAAGCGCGATCAGCGCTTTCGACAAGCTGGACATCCTGATCAACAACGCCGGGCTGGCGCTGGGACGGACGACGATCCTCGAGGCGGAGGAGGACGACGAGCGCTTGATGCTGGAGACGAACGTGCTCGGCCTCACGCGGATGACCCGGCTCTGCCTCCCGCACATGGAGGAGGGGCGCGGCCACATCGTCAACCTCGGTTCGTGGGCCGGACGGGAAGCCTACGCCGAGGGTGGGATGTACGTGGGCTCCAAGTACGCGGTCAAGGCGCTCACCTACGTCATGCGCAAGGAGCTCGTGGGCAGGATCCGCGTCTCGACCGTCGACCCCGGGATGGTCGGAGACACCGAGTTCTCGGACGTGCGCTTCCGGGGCGACGTCGAGAAGAAGGCCGCGGTCTATCGCGGCGTGGACTACCTGACGCCCGCCGACGTGGCTGATTGCATCCTCTGGGTGGTTACGCGCCCACCGCACATGGTCATCGACGAGATCGTCGTCAAGCCCCTCCAACAGGCGAGCCAGGACCAGATCGTCAGACACGACTGAGGAAGCCGTGCCGCTGACGATCCTGGAAGGCTCGACGTTCTGCGTCTCCGACGAGCGCGGTGACATCGCCGAGCCGGTGATGGGCCTGTTCACGGACGACACCCGCTTCCTCTCGCGCTGGGTGCTGACGATCAACGGCGCCCGTCCGCTCGTGCTCTCCTCGGACAAGGTCGAGTACTTCTCGGCGGCCTTCTTCCTCCGCAATCCGGTGGTGGGCGACCTCGGGCCGGACGAGATCTCCGTCGCGCGCGATCGGTTCGTCGGCGACGGGATGCAGGAGCACATCGTCGTCCAGAACCACGCACCTCGGCCCGTCGAATTCGAGCTGGCGCTCGAAATGGGCGCCGACTTCGCCGACATCTTCGCCGTCAAGGCCTACGACTTCGGTCTGGGCGACCCCGAGCACGCGGCGCCGCTACCCGAGCTCGTGGCTCCTGCGTACGAGCCGGCCGACAACCAGCTGATCCTGGCCGACGACTCCTCCCGTCTCACCCAGGTGATCCTTTCGCAGCAGGGCGAGGTGGAGGGGGGGACCGTGCGCTTCCCACTCGCGTTGGGGCCGCGCGAGAGCTGGCGCCTGCGCGTCGACGTCATCCTTGCGCCGGACGGGGGGCGCACGACTCCCTCGCAGGCGGAGCGCACCTTCGGGGACGAGCTCACCCGGGTGCGCGAGTCGCTTTCGATCTGGCACCTGCGCGTCCCACAGCTTCGCGCCACCTGGGAGCAGCTCGGGCACTGCTTCTCCCAATCGGTCGCCGATCTCGCTTCGCTGCGGATGCACGAGGACCCTCGGATCCACGACCAGCTCCCGGCGGCCGGCATGCCGTGGTTCATGACCGTCTTCGGGCGAGACACGATCATCACGTGCCTCCAGACCCTTCTCTTCGGGCCCGAGCTCGCCCACAACGCGCTTCGGTCCCTCGCGGAGCTGCAGGCGCTCGCAGACGATCCCGAGATCGACGCGGAGCCGGGCAAGATCGTCCACGAAGTCCGGCACGGGAAGGCCGCCGAGGCGTGGTTTCCACGCTACTACGGGACGGTCGACGCGACGCCGCTCTACCTCGTGCTGCTCTCCGAGGTCTGGCGCTGGACGGGCGACGGGGCCCTGGTCGAGCAGCTCCGCGAGCCCGCCTTGCGGGCCCTCGCGTGGATCGACGAGCACGGCGATCTCGACGGAGACGGCTTCGTCGAGTACAAGCGCCGCTCCGAGCGCGGGCTCGTCAACCAGTCCTGGAAGGACTCCGGCAACTCCCAGCTCTTCCAGGACGGTCGGATGGCCGAGCCCCCCCTCGCGCCCTGCGAGGTGCAGGGCTACGTCTACGACGCCAAGCTGCGCATGGCGGAGCTGGCGCGGGCGGTCTGGGGCGAGAGCGAGCTCGCCGAGCGGCTCGAAGCCGAGGCCGGGGAGCTCCGGCGCCGCTTCGACGAGGCCTACTGGTGTGAGGAGCGAGGCGGCTACTACGCGCTTGCGCTCGACGCGAACAAGAGCCGGGTCGATGCACGAACCTCCAACATGGGGCACCTGCTCTGGAGCGGGATCGTGCCGCCCGAGCGCGTGGACGCCGTCGTCGACCAGCTCATGGGCGAGGAGCTCTGGTCCGGGTGGGGCGTGCGCACCATGGCCTCCGACGCCGCCGGCTTCAACCCGCTCGCGTACCACAACGGAACCGTCTGGCCGCACGACAACTCCCTCATTGCGTGGGGCCTCGCGCGCT
The DNA here is from genome assembly GCA_046728735.1 of Actinomycetota bacterium. GTDB lineage: Bacteria > Actinomycetota > Thermoleophilia > Gaiellales > Gaiellaceae > JAIBJP01. The sequence continues at coordinate 1,127 of JBKPFG010000059.1, read as the reverse complement.
CGGGCAGGTGGGCCGAGGCGCATCGCATCACGCGGAGGATGCTGGCCGCGGCGGGGCACTTCCGCTGGCAGTTGCCGGAGGTGTTCGCGGGCTTCTCGCGGATCGAGACACCGTTCCCCATCGCCTACCCGACTGCGGCCCGTCCGCAGGCCTGGGCGGCCGGCACGCCTGTCCTGCTCGTGCAGCTGCTTCTAGGGCTCGAGCCGAACCACAGTCGCCAGGTGCTCGAAAGCGTGGCTCCCGCGACATTGCCCTCGTGGGCGGGCTCGCTCAAACTTGCAGGAGTGCGCGCCTTTGACAAGACCTGGAACGTGCACCTCGAGGAGGGGGCGGTGAGGGTCGAGGAGCAATAGACGGTGAAGATCGCCGTCCTCAGCCCGGTGTGGTTCCCCGTTCCGCCTCCGCGCTATGGAGGCATCGAGTGGATCGTCGCGCTCCTGGCCGACGGCCTCGTTGAGCGCGGGCACGAGGTCACGCTGTTCGCTTCGGGCGACTCGACCACAAAGGCGAGCCTGGCGTCAGTCTTCGAGGATGCGCCGTCCGAGTTCATCGGGACGACGCTCCATGAGCTCCACCACGCGCTCGACTGCTTCGAGCGGGCAACTGAGTTCGACATCGTCAACGACCACTCCGGGCCGCTGGCCGCCGCTCTCGGTGCGGGCAGCCAGGCTCCCGTCGTGCACACGGTCCACGGCCCGCTCAACCGCCGCGCCGGGGAGCTCTACGAGCAGGTCGGCCGCTTCGCCCCGCGGGTGGGTCTCATCTCGCTATCCATGAACCAGCGCGCGCCCCTCCCGCATCTGAACTGGGTGGCCAACTGTCCCAACGCGCTCGACCTCTCCCTCTATCCCGTGCACCCGCACAAGGGGGAATACCTGCTCTTCATCGGTCGCATGAGCCCGGACAAGGGCGCCCATCGCGCCATCGAGGTTGCACAGCAGGTGGGCTTGCCGCTCAAGCTCGCGGGGAAGATGCAGGAGCTACGAGAGGAGGAGTACTTCGACGCGGCCGTACGGCCGCACCTCGGAGGCGACATCGAGTATCTCGGCGAGGTCTCGCACGAAGAGAAGGTCGACCTGCTCCAAAACGCCCGGGTGACGCTCTTCCCCATCGAGTGGGCCGAGCCC
>JBKPFG010000200.1:0-6571 GCA_046728735.1 Actinomycetota bacterium | reverse complement strand
CGGTGTCACTCGGCCACGCCAGCTCGGAGTCCTCGGGCCGGGCGGCCGACTCGTAGTGGTAGGCGATCAACTCGACGTACTCGTCGCGGCGGTCACCCGCGAGCTCGGCAATCCAGCGACCGACTGCGGCGTGCGCTGCCGCGCGTCTTCCCTTCGGGATCGACTCGTAAGCGACGTCGCGGACGAGTCCGTGGCGGAACGCGAGCTCAGTATGTCCGGGCAGCGACGAGGCGGGGCGCGTTACCACGAGACCCCTCTCCTCGAGCGTTCGAAGGGCGGGCCGAACCCGCTCGGCGCGCATCGAGTCGAGCGTTGTTGCCCAGAAGATCCGCCCGACGACCGCCGCGTCCTGGAGCGCCCGTTTCTCCTCGCCGGGAAGCGCGTCGACGCGGGCGGCGAGGAGTGCGCGGACCGAATCCGGGATCGTCAAGGGGGCGTCGGCCGCCACTTCGACGAGCCCATTCCGGGTTCGCGCGAGGACGCCCTCGTCGAGGAGGTGCGCGACAATCTCCTCGGCGAAGAGCGGGTTACCTTCGGCAGCCGCGAGGATGCGCCGGCGGAGGACGGAGCCGACTTGTGGCAGCAGCTCCTCGAGGAGCTCCTCTGCCTGCGAGTCTGGAAGGGGCTCGAGGCTGATCTGCGACATCCCCGGCCTCGCGCTCCAGCCGGGTCGCACCTCCGCGAGTTCCGGCCGCCCCGTGGCGACCACGAACGCGGGGCCGGTCGAGCGCGAGACGAGATGCTCGATCATGTCGAGCAACGGTGGCTCGGCACGGTGGAGGTCGTCGATCACCACGAGCGTCGGGCGGCGGGCCGCAACTGCGCTTAGGAACCGAGGCCAGGCCAGCCCCAGCTCCTCCCCGATCGACTCGGGCGACATCTCGTCAAGCGGGTTCTCCGCCAGGGCGATGCCGGCAGTCGTCGCGAGAGCGAAGAGCACGCGGTCGGCTTCCGCAGCCTCGACGCCGATCTCCTCGAAGACACCCCTGACGAGCTTCTCCAGCTTCGCCGCAGCGACGTCGCCGGCGTCACCCAGAAGGATTCCGGCGGCGCCCCACAGTATCTCGCGCAGAGCCCAGTACGTGATGCCCTCGCCATAGGGGAGGCAGCGCCCTCTGTAGACTGCGAGCCCGTCCGACCCCGCCTCGGTGCGGGTCAAGAACTCTTCCGTGAGACGCGTCTTCCCGATCCCCGCCTGGCCGAGGATCGTGACGAGCGCGGGATGCAGCTCTTCGACGCTCCGCCGGTACAGCGTCTCGAGCAGGGTGAGCTCCCGCTCCCGTCCGACGAGCCGCGTGGACAGCCCGGGGATACCGCGCGGACGCGTGAGATCAGCGCTGCCGACAACGCGCCATGCCGGAACGGGAAGCGATTTGCCCTTGAGTGCCTTGTCCTCGAGAGGCTCGAAGACGAACGCGCCGCGCGTGGTCAGGTAAGTGCGCTCTCCCGCGACCACCTCGCCCGGCTCTGCGGTCTGCTGAAGACGCGCGGCGACGTTGACGACGTCCCCGGTGACCATGAACTGGTCGCCGCCCCTTCCTGCGATCACCTCTCCGGAGTTGACGCCAATCCGCATTGTGAGGTGCACGCCGTGCCGCTCCGCGATCGTGGCGTCTTGGTCGGCGAGGCGCGACTGCATCTCGAGGGCCGCCCGGAGCGCCCGCTCGGGGTCGTCCTCGTGCGCCGCGGGGATTCCAAAGACAGACATGACGGCATCGCCGATGAACTTCTCGACGACGCCGCCCCACGACTCGATCACCGACGCCGTCGCCGCGAAGTAGTCCGAGAGAAGAGCGCGAAGGCGCTCGGGATCGAGCCGCTCGCCGAGCGCCGTCGACCCAGTGAGGTCGGCAAAGAGGACGGTGACGAGCTTTCGCTCCTCCTCCGTCGCGCCAGCGCGGTCGAGGCGGTGGCCGCAGGCGGCGCAGAACTGGGCGCCTACCCTTGTCTCCGCGCCGCAGGACGGGCAAGGCTCAACCAGCGCCTGCCCACAAGACGGGCAGAAGCGTGCGCCAGCGTTAGTCTCCGCTCCGCAGGCGGGACAGACGGCCTGCATGAGCACCTACTTCCCTCTGTGAGCCTGCACGTTGCCCTCCTCAGCGCCGCTGAGGACTCGCGTAGCTTGCCTCATAAACAGAGCGGCTTACAACCCCTCCGGCCCATGGGAGAACCGACAAAGCGACCGGCAAGCGCATCAGTCCCAGACCATAGCCCAGTCGTCGATGAGAATCGCTGCGTCTTCGCAGCCTTTCTTGATAGGCGCGCCAAGCTTCGAATCTGGATCCCACGGATGAGTCCATCTCGGCGGGCTTCAAGGAACCTGCGACTATGGTGCTCTGTGTTGACGTTTTTGACAACGCCGCCAGACAAAGTTGTCTCGGTAGTAACCGAGGCATCCCACTAGCCGCCTCCGTTTCCCTCCATGGTAAGCAGGGCGTCTGCCGTAGGTCACCGACCACCTCGAGCGCGCGAAGTGATGGAGCGCGATCTGACACCATTGAAGCGCTTCCGGCTTCGCAGGGAGTGCTCTCGGAGGCAACCGAGCGGCGAGACGCGCAGGCGCGAATGCAGACGCCACTGGAGACCCGATACGCCCGTAGCGGCGAAGTCCACATCGCATACCAGACGGTCGGCAACGGGTCTGTCGATCTGATCCTCCTCCCTGGTGCATTCAGCCACGTCGAGCACCAATGGGAGGAGCCGTCGTTTGCTCGATTCCTGCGTCGGCTCGCTTCGTTCTCCCGGCTAATCGTCCTGGACGTGCGGGGAACGGGGCTCTCCGACAGAGCGGCAGAGCTTCCGACGCTGGAAGAGCAGATAGACGACGTGCTCGCGGTGCTCGACGCCGTCGGTTCTCAGCGCGCGGCGCTCTTCGGCCTCTCCCAGGGAGGTGGGCTGGCTGCCCTGTTCGCAGCTGCCCACCCCAATCGGACCGCCGCGCTCGTTCTCTTCGGCGCCTACGCGCGGATCATGCGGGCCGACGACTATCCGTGGGGACGGACTCCGGAGGAGTACGAAACTCTCATGCGGATCGCCGACGAAGGATGGGGCAGCGGAGTATTCCTGCCGCTGGTCGCGCCGACGGTGTCCGACGACCAGTCGTTCAAACGGTGGTGGGCAAGGCTCGAAAGGCTTTCGGGAAGCCCGGGAGCGATCCTCGCCTTCCTCCGGACTCATCGGGAAGCGGACGTGCGACACGTGCTACCGGCGATCCGGGTTCCCACGCTCGTTCTTCAGCGCAGGGACGATGCGTACCGTCACCGGGACCACGGGCGGTTTTTCGCCGCCAATATCCCGGGAGCCAAGTATGTCGAGTTGTCCGGTCGCGACAACCTGCCCTACGTCGGCGACCAGGACGCCGTCCTTGATGAGGTGGAGGAGTTCCTGACCGGGGTTCGGCACGGCCCGGAGCCCGACCGAGTGCTTGCCACTGTCCTGTTCACAGACATCGTCGGCTCCACGCAACGGGCTGCCGAACTCGGCGACCGCAAGTGGCGTGATCTCCTCGAAGATCACGACGCTTTGGTCCGGAGCGAGTTGGATCGCTTCCGGGGCAGGGAAGTGAACACCGCGGGCGACGGGTTCCTGGCAATCTTCGACGGACCAGCTCGGGCCATCCGCTGCGCCCACGCGATCGCCGCGAGGGTTCGGGGCCTCGGACTCGAGGTGCGTAGCGGACTGCATACGGGAGAGATCGAACTCGCCGGAGATGATGTCCGCGGGATCGCGGTCCACATCGGGGCCCGAGCGGCGGCCCTTGCCGGACCGCGAGAGGTGCTCGTGACCTCCACGGTTAAGGATCTCGTGACAGGCTCAGGGATCGCGTTCGATGATCGAGGCGAACACGCGCTCAAGGGCGTGCCCGGCGAGTGGCGAATCTTCCTCGTCACATCCGCCTGACGACGTGACGCTCATGGTGCGAATGCGCGACCATGGTGACGAGCGGGAATCGAACCGCAGATTGAGCGCCTTACAGCTCTGGCAACTCGAAACGGAAGGATGAGTTTGCTACCCCGCTCTCGGGCATACGGGATGGCGGCTCGCTCGACGGTCGGCTGGGAGCCTTATGGGTTGAGCCGGGTGGTCGGCCGCGAGCCGACCAGCGCGTGGAGGCTGCCCAGGGGGAAGAGCCCGAGCAGGGGCCAGGCGGAGCTTTCAGGTCTGAGAGAGCCTCGCCGGGGCCGCACCCAAGGCCCGGCATCAGCTAGAGGCTTGATGTGAAACTCCGGCGCCCCGGAGGTCGTCATCGCCGCAGCAAGCTGCTGGACACGCAACGGAAGGGCGTCCGTCTCGCTCCGATCGCGGGCTCGACCTAGGAGGGCCAGGGATCCGCGTCCATGATCTCTAAGAGGTTCCCAGCCGGGTCGCGGAAGTAGACAGATCGACCGGTGTCGCGCGTGATTTCTTCGATGAGCGGCACGCCCTGCTCGGCGAGGTGGCCCTTCCATCTCTCGTACTCGTCGGCCGGAGCGAGAAAGGCGGTGTGAACTGGCCCTGAGGCTCCATGGAGGGGTGTTTCGGTCTGCTCGGCGTACTGATCTGCGTTGCACATCAGATAGACGTCTCCGCCGGCTCGGAAGGCCATCATCCAGTCGAAGCGGCCGAGCGGACGCAAGCCCAGGACGTCTCGATAGAAGTGCTCGACCGCTTCCTCCTGCTCGGTCCGGTAGTAGAGAACCGTCTCGAGTACGCCCATGAGGCGCGGACGAACCCCTGCCACAAAGCCTCCCTCCCTCACGGTGTCCGGCGCGGGGGTAAGTCTCGCAAAGCTGGACGGAACTCAGAGCTGTGAGGTCCTGACGTGCTTAGCGGCCGTCGTAGGCGGCGAGTGCGCGTGCGGGACGGCCGGCAAGGGTGTTGAGCAGGATTGCGAGCGTCACCGCGAGCAGGCGCTGCGCGATTCCTACGGCCAGTCCGGCCGGTGTCTTCGCGAGGTGGCGTTCGCGCGGCGATCGCGGCCGTCGCCGCCGTCGTCGAGGTCGAGCGGGACGCCGCCCTCGCACGGTTGAAGCTCCTCGCATCCGTCCCCGCGCTCAAGGCCCGTCAGGGCGCCGACGGTCGCAAGACCTTCGACTTCTTCATCCGGCTGTTCTCCGCCCGCTCGGGCCAGGCGGTCGGTGACTACCAACTGCGCGTCACCACGGCGGCGTTCGTCGCCGCGCAGCTCGAGGCCGCACGCTGCTGGGCCGACGCCGACGGAGCGGAGTCGCTGGGCCAGCTGATGGACGACGCCGTCACCCTCGTCGAACCGCTCATCGCGGCGCTCTGAGCACCCACCCGAGACCCGGGCTCGGCGACGCGATCTCGGCGGTCCGTTGAGGCCGCCCGGGTCCTGCCTTGCGCCGCCGGCTCGGCGCGCGACATTGAGCACTTATGGAGCGGAGCGGACGCAAACGCGCGCGACCAGGGGCGGTCACCACCAGCCGCGACAACCGCTTGGACAAGCAAAAACCGGCGCCCGCGACCGCCGATAGTTGCGTCCACAATGAATTGGTAAGGAGGAGGTCGATCGCAGCCACCGCGCGTCGGTCACCGTGGATCCCTTCACTACCGCTGATGGGGGTCTTCTGGACTGGAGCTGACTCTGGATGACTCGAAAGGACAACTGTGAGGGACGTGTCGCTAAGCGGGTTGCGCGGGAAAGGCCTGCAAAATTAACCTTTTCCTCGGAGCACTTCAGTGATGTAGACCTCTAGTAGACCCCCTGAGCCCTGTATTAAGGCGCCGGTCCGCTCCACAAAATCCCTGCAAATCGAGAAAGCCGACGCCCGGACTCGAACCGGGGACCCCTTCATTACGAGTGAAGTGCTCTACCAGCTGAGCTACGTCGGCAGGGGTAACCGATTGTAGCGGCGCCCTTCGGGCCGCCTGGACTAGCCTAAAGGGAGCCGTGGGGACGGTCTCCGCCGACATCACGATGTCCGTGGACGGATTCGTGGCCGGCCCGAACCCGAGCCTGGAGGACCCGCTCGGCGAGGGCGGTGAGCAGCTTCACGAATGGGCGTACGACCTCGCGAGCTTCAAGGAGCTCCATGGCGAGGAGGGCGGAGTACGAAACCAGGACTCCGACGTCCTGAGGGAGACCTTCGAGCGGATGGGCGCCACGGTGATGGGCCGCAAGATGTTCAGCGGCGGGACGGGGCCGTGGGAGTCCGACCCGAATGCCGCCGCCTGGTGGGGCGACGACCCGCCGTTCAGGGTGCCGGTGTTCGTCCTCACGCACCACCCCCGCGAAACGGTCGAGAAGGAGGGCGGCACCTCGTTCCATTTCTTCACCGAGGGCCCCGAGGCGGCGCTCGCCCAGGCGAGTGAGGCGGCGGGCGACAAGGACGTCAACGTTGGAGGGGGAGCAAGCGCGATCCAGCAGTTCCTCGCGGCAGGGGTCCTCGACGAGATCCAGATCCATTTCGCGCCGCTGCTGTTAGGGGGCGGCACGCCCCTCTTCGGCGATGGTGAGACCGCACGGCTCGAGCCACTGCGGGTGATCGAGTCACCCGCGGTAACCCACGTGAAGTACCGCGTGCTGAAGTAACTAGTCGGGCTTCACCGTCATCGCCCACACGGCGACGAG